>CANIFC010000097.1 GCA_947466695.1 Oxalobacteraceae bacterium
GTCCGGGGCCAGAACACCAGAGTAAATACCGTCACCGGCGGCGGCATCGCCATTCTGGCCGCCATCATCCATGGCTAAGGCAATCTGCGGGGCGGCCCTGCTGCCCTGAAAGCTCAAGCCACGGGCCAGCGTACGATTCACTTGCAGACCCAGATTCTTGCCATCCTTGTCGATTGCCCTGATCGTGAAAACGACCGCTTCTCCGGCTGCGACAAAGACGCGCGACTGTGAAGTCTGGATCTGTACCGCAGGATCGGTGCCGCCACCTTCCTTGCGCATGGCATTTTGTTCGCTCACCGGACGATTCGGATAGACCTGATCCGGATGCTCGCTGATGGGCCTTGAACTATTGGGGTATCTGGTCGCATCGCGATAACTACAGAGCGTATGGTCCAGCAACTCAAGTTGCCGGGTCAGCTCTTGCCGGCGCTGCTGCTTTGAGGAGTCTCCTGTGGCCAGGGAAATATCGTCCGGCCCTCGTGGTGGCATCCCCATAAAATTGTCTTTAGCACCCGTCGACGCGACCGCACCTGCAGCCGTCGCCGACACCGGCTCACCCGCAGCGAGCCAAAAAATGCCCGCCAGCGCCAGCATCAGAACCATTCCGCCCAGGCCCCAATGCCGGCGCAGCCATCCACCACCCGAACTACCGGCCCGGGTAGGTCGGGTGGTAGATGGCTGCGCGGTTTTTACCGCTTTCTTTGCTTTAGGTAGCCTAGATGGCCTAGATGGCATTACTCACCATCGCTGAGCGCACGACAGAAATAATGCCCTGCCAGTTGCCGTTGGCGTAATGATTATAGGTTTCATTGTCATCCCGGAACAAGACCGAATGATAGCTCCACTTTTGACTGCCGCCCTCGTTGACTGCCGTTCCCATCGTCAGGTCATCGCAAAACCAGTCGCTGGGATTACAGTAGGCGCCACCGGATGAACCGGCAACACCGCCCGAGCTGTGGTAGGCGACCGCCTCGTCATCCTGCCCTGGCAAAAAGCCGGAATACAATGTTCCTTTAGACGCGGCATACATGTAAAACCAGACGTTGTGCGTGTCGTTGTGGTTGTACATGGCACGTGCCGTCGTGGTCTTGAGATCCTTGACCAGCGGCTCAGAAGTCGTCCATGAACCTTTATCGGAAAGTTCAGATCCGCCACCCGCTCCAGACGCGGCCCTTACCCATTTGATATTCCATCCCGCCTGCGACGTACCGTCCGAATTGCCGCACTGACCGCTGGCGTTCGCCGTCGCATTTTTCTTCATGCGTGCCGAGCCACCATAGTTTGCCAGCGTATAACCCATCATCAGGTCTCCGGCGCTGTGAGTTGCGACATAACACCAGTTGGCACCGGTGCAAAAACAATCGAGGGCATCACGAATCTTGCCGTTCTGGGATGAAATACTGTTGTAGCCATCCCAGTTGACCGCTTTTTTATTCACTCCGGCGGCAGTGCCCGCAGGGCCCCAATAGGTAAAGCTGGTGTAATCACCGACCACACCACCACCGGTGCGGCCATTGATCCACAAGGTGTAATTGGTGGCGCTGGCGATACCCGAAACCAGGGTAAATCCGGCAAAAAGCACCGTGATGAAGATACGCATGAATGTCATTATTCGACTCCCTATTTTGATCTTTATGAGTAATGGCTGCCTTGTCACAGCAGGGTATGGACAGGAAACACGACCACTCATCAAGACGGAGAAATATGAATGATCAAAAAATACATTTCCTGAAAGAAATGTATTCGCCGCTGAGTATGTAAACCTTCAACTACTTTTGTCAATCTGCAATGCAGCAGAAAAACCCCTCTGAAAACCATGAGATTCGGCCGGAAACGGTTTGTAAGCATTGCCCTACAATAATTCTACACTGAGGTGGTCGATTTAGAGTTTTTCCTCTAATGCAATAAAATATTTCCAAATACCCCGTAATCACCATGATACAAAAATGATTTGTTTTTTTGATCTCTCGCAAAATTTCAACCAGTACTTGTATGCGCACGGTTGTCGCTCGCTCCGATCGCACCTAGCATTTAAGGCGAGCAATCAGAACCTCTCTATTCTGACAAAATAGCCAATCAACCCGCTGCACAAGGAAGGAATCTTGACATGTCCAACATTGACCTTGAACTTCTTATCAATAACTATCTGCTACCTTTTGGCGTGAAAATCCTGATGGCAGTTGCGATCTGGATCATCGGAGGAATACTCATTAACGTAGTGGGCAAACTCGCGCGCCAGGCCATGAGCCTGCAAAAATTTGAACCGACCTTGGCGCAATATGCCGAATCGGCACTCCGCGTTGCCTTGCGCATTGCCTTGGTCATGGTCATCCTGGAAGTATGTGGAGTACAGACGACTTCATTTGCAGCCCTGATCGCCGCCGGCGGTGTCGCCATCGGCCTGGCCTGGTCCGGTTTACTGTCGAACTTTGCCGCGGGCATTTTTCTGGTCATACTGCGCCCGTTCAAAGTGGGCGACATGATCTGCGCTGCGGGACAGACCGGTGAAGTGACGGAAATTGGCCTGTTCTCAACCTTGCTCACGACCGCTGACAACGTGTGTGTGCATGTTGGCAACGGCAAGCTGTTTTCCGACAACATCATCAACTACACCACCAACTCCTATCGTCGCGTCGATCTCAAGTGTCAGATCGCCAATGGCGTCAACCCCCAAGAGGCAATCACACGCCTGCAAGCCCATATTGGAACAGTTGCCAACCTGACGACGAAAACGCGTCCATCGATCGAGATACTTGAATTTAATGCAGCCGGCACGCTGCTGGGAGTCAGGCCATTTTGTAACAACAAAGACTACTGGCAGGTTTATTTCGACACCAACAAGGCAATCGCCAACGCTTGTGCAGAAGCTGGATGGCCGGTACCGGCACCGCATCAGATTGAGTTTCATCGGCAATAAGCACCTCACAACGCATCCGCGTCCATGTTGACCACGTCGCATAGGTCGCGGATTGCAACACCGCCTTACGATCTTGAGCGGATTTATACAACCGGCTCTGGTCGCATGGATGCGTGAATTATTTTCCCGTACCGATACCGCCATGTATAGCACCATACATATGGCAAAGAAAGGCGGCCGCAATCATCGATCGCGCACTCCTATAAACTGGCAGAGAGTGCGCCACACTATCCATCAGACAGGTATGATGCTGGCAGGAACTGCGCTTGACATCACACCGGACAATGCGCTCAAGCGATCCGATATCCACGACCAAAACCCACTAACCGCGATACCAACCCGCCACTAGCTAACTGAGAATAACCACACCTGTGTCAAGCTCCCGAAGATCGCCCGCCACCACATCTGAACATGCGGTATCAGGCCAGTTCCGTCCCAGAATGAGCTTGCGTACGCTTGGCCGTGGCGATGGTTTGCTCGGCATGAAATCGTCTGGCGTTTTCGGCCCGCGTGGCGGTAACGTGACGGTGGTGCAGATCGACTGGCTCTATACCACGACTGACGGGCTCAGCTGGCAGACCCCGGCACCGGTCGTACTGCTTAACCGCCGGCCCACATCTACCGAGCCCCTGCTGGCGGCAGATGGCAAGCCGGTGACATTGCTGCGTGACCTTGGCGCGGAAGCCGATGCGCTCGACAAGGTATGGGATCTCAACTTGCAACCCTTGCCGGCCACCTGCCTGCAATGGCGCACGCCGGCAGCGGCCAGCCACTTTGGCCCGCTGTGGAGCTTGCTGCAGGAAGATTTTTTCGCCGATTTTTGGGCTGAGCAATTACCGCAATTACAAACGCTGGGCTGGTCGATTGTGGTCAGCCCTGGCTTTGCCCACGAAAGTGTCACCGTTGATGCCTGGCACCTGATCATCGACCCGCAAAGTGGCGAGGTGAGCGGCAAGGAAGTGGCCTCGCGCATGCATGGGCGTCCGGCGGAAATAACGCGGCTCGGTTTGCCTGCCCGCGAAGGCTCGTGGCTGCTGAGCCTGGGTATTGAGATCGACGGCCAGCGCATTGATCTCGTTCCGCTGCTGGCACATCTGCTGCAGCGCGATGCGCGCTGGCTCAATGCCAGAAAACTGGCAGACATTGATGACAGCGAGCTCATCAGGCTGCGCGCGCCTGGCGGCAAACGTATTGATGCGCTGGCCGCACCACTCAAGGCCATCGTCGCGCACATGCTTGAATTACTGACCGACGAGCGGCGCCAGCAAAGTCCGCTACCCGTTTCAGGCTGGGATATGCAGCGTCTGGAAGCGCTGCGGCTGAGCCTGCTGGAAAGCCAGCCGGCACGCGCCGGTGTACACGGCACATGGCAACTGCAAGGCCAAGCCGGGCTACGCAGCCTGGCCACGCGCCTGCACGATGCGGGTGGCGTACAACAGATCGCAGCACCAGCCGGAATGGGAATTCACTTGCGTGACTATCAGCTGCACGGCGTCGCCTGGCTGCAATACCTGCGGCAGCACCACCTGGCCGGGATTCTGGCCGATGACATGGGACTGGGTAAAACAGCGCAGGCGCTGGCCCATCTGCTGCTGGAAAAAAATGCTGGCAGGCTTGATTGCCCGGCCCTGATCGTCTTGCCGACTTCGCTGGTTTTTAACTGGCAGGCCGAAGCGCAACGCATGACGCCTGATTTACGGGTACTCAGTTTGCAGGGACCACAAAGGGCGGACCTGTTTCATCAGATCGCTGACGCCGATGTGGTGCTGACCACGTATCCGCTACTCTGGCGTGATCTGGCGACACTGGAACAACAGCAGTTTCACCTGCTGATTCTCGACGAAGCGCAGACCGTCAAGAATGCCGCCAGCCGCAGTGCCGATGCGGTACGGCGTATTCGTGCCAGGCACCGCTTGTGCTTGACCGGTACACCATTGGAAAATAATCTCGGTGAACTTTGGGCGCAATTCGATTTTTTGATGCCGGGTTTTCTGGGAGATGCACGCAGCTTTACACGTCTCTGGCGCAAGCCCATCGAGGTCAATGGCGAAACCCTGCGGGCCCAATTGCTGGCACAGCGGATCCGGCCCTTTATCTTGCGCCGGCGCAAGGAAGACGTCGCCACCGAGCTGGCACCCAAGACCGAAGTGATCTTGCGCCTGCAACTGCAGGGACAACAACGCGACCTCTACGAAAGCGTGCGCGTTGCAGCCGATGAGCAAGTGCGGAGGGTATTGCAACGCAAGGGTTTTTCCGGTGCCCAGATTACTATTCTCGACGCACTGCTCAAACTGCGCCAGGTCTGCTGCGATCCGTATCTGCTCAAGGGCAGGCAAACCGCACCTACCATGGAACGCGCCAAACTCGCTGCGCTGTCAGACATGCTGCCCAACCTGGTAGCAGCAGGTCGCCGCGTTCTGGTGTTTTCACAATTTACCGAAATGCTGACCCTGATCGAAGCACAATTGATACTGCTGGAGCTACCCTACCTGTCACTGACCGGCAAAACCCCCGTCTCCCAGCGCGGCAAAGTGGTTGCCAGTTTCCAGCGCAAGAACGTGCCGGTCCTGCTGATCAGTCTCAAGGCCGGCGGAGTCGGCCTGAACCTGACCGCCGCGGACACCGTCATCCACATGGACCCGTGGTGGAATCCGGCAGTGGAAGAACAGGCAACCGCCCGTGCCCATCGTATCGGCCAGGAGCACGCGGTGTTCGTCTATAAACTGGTGGTGGAAGGCAGTATTGAAGAGCGTATCCTCGAACTGCAGGCGCGCAAGGCAGCGCTGGCCGAAGGTATGCTGGGCAGTGACGCCGCGCTGGCGCCGAAATTTAATGCCGCCGATTTACAGGCACTGCTGGCACCGCTGGGTCAGTCAGAGCAAGCAACACTCGGCTAGATGGATGAAATAGGTCACCAACATATCGGGCAGGCAGTCATGGTTTTGGCAGAAATCAGGGCGAAACCGGCAGCAGAAAATAGACCGCCTGTTTCACAAAATCGATCCCTGACTTGCCACTATTTTTTCGTAAACACCAAATCCCAGACGCCATGCCCGAGTTTCAAACCGCGGTTTTCAAACTTGGTTACCGGACGATATGACGGCCGCGGCGCATAAGTTTCTGCGCTATTTTGCAGTGTCGGTTCGGCGCTCAGAACTTCCAGCATCTGGATGGCATATTCCTCCCAGTCAGTGGCACAGTGCAGGTAACCACCCGGAGCAATGCGTGAAGCCAGTAGCGCCACCAGCGGGCCCTGGATCAGGCGACGTTTATTGTGGCGCGCCTTGTGCCAGGGATCAGGAAAAAACACATGCACGCCTGCCAGCGAATCGGGCGCAATCATGTGCGTGACCACCTCAAAGGCGTCATGCTGAATGATGCGCTGGTTTTCAAGACCCATGGCATCGGTCAGTTTCAGCAGGCTACCTACTCCCGGCGTATGCACCTCGACGCCGATGAAATTTTTCTCCGGCATCAGCGCAGAAATTTTGGCGCTGGTCTCGCCCATGCCGAAACCGATTTCAAAAATCGTCGGTGCACTGCGGCCAAACGCTGCGGCGACATCGAGTTCGGCTTTTTGATAGGGGATACAATAGCGCGGCCCCAGCGTCTCAATCGCCCGGCCCTGCGCATCAGACAAGCGCCCGGCCCGCGTCACAAAACTGCGGATGCGATGTTCGGTTGGATCATAAAACAGCGGTTTATTGGTGCCGTCGGCAGGTTTGGTATCGGACATGGAAAGCAAACAGAAAAAAGGGAAAAAGAAAAAACGCAAGTTGACCGTCAAAGTTCGGCAATGCAGGTAAAAACAGCGCTCTTTACGCTCGAAGTACCAGTTTGAGAAACCATTGCATTACTGCGGCTCGCGCTCAGCAAAGGCAACATTCTACCAGATGCTCAGGCCGCGCTACGCTCCTGAACCAACAGTTCCAAAGCCTCTTTTACGCTGGCAATCACGGCCGGCCAGCTACCGCCGGCATTTTGCCGGAACAGGCGCATGCCCGGATACCAGGGCGTGTCCAGCCGTCCGGTAAGCCAGCGCCAGTCGGTACGATAGTCCGGCAACAGCAACCAGCAAGGTGTACCCAGCGCGCCGGCCAGATGCGCCACTGCGGTATCGACGCTGATGACCAGATCAAGATTGACCATCAGGGCGGCGGTATCGGCAAAATCTTCCAGAGCGGCACCCAAAGGCAGTACAGGAAATCCGGCCAGCGGCAGCTGCTCTTGCCCGGCGCCTTTTTGCACGCTTACGAACTGTATTCCGGCAATCTCCATCAACGGACGCAACAGCGCCAGCGACGGCAGCGAGCGGTCTGCATCATTTTCAAAAAGCGCATTACCCTGCCAGACCAGCCCGACGCGCAGAGCCGCCAATGGCAGCAAGGTGGCATAGTGTCCGGCGCGCACCGGGTCGGCAGTCAGGTACGGCACCACTGCCGGAATCGTCTCCAGCGTCGTCTGGCAATAGTGCGGCAGGCTCAGGAGTGGCGTCCAGAAATCCCAGTCAGAGGCCGGAATATTTTCATGAAAATCGAAGACCTGATCAACTGCCTGCAAGCTGGCAAACAGCGTCTTGAGCGCAGGTTGACAGAGAATGGCGATATGCTGCGCGCCCCGGTCTTTTAACACGCCAGCGTAACGGCAAAACTGGATCATGTCACCATGACCCCCTTCAAAGCCGATCAGCACCGACTTGCCCGCGAGCGCCTCACCACGCCAGCGCGGACACGTGAAGTGAGTGGCCATGTCCACTGCTGGCTGTCTCGACTCCAGATAATGCCAGCCCTCTGCAAACCTACCCTGACGCAGCAGGATGTAACTGAAGTTAAAGCCCGCCCTGGTGTAACTACCGTCAATTTCAAGCGCACATCGATAGCATTGTTCGGCTTCATCTTCGCGCTTCAGGCAAGCGAGCAAAACACCATAATTGGACCAGACCGCAGCTGAATCAGGCATTACCGCCAGCGCCTGCAGGTACACCGTCTCAGCCTCCGGAAAACGCTTGCGCTGCATGAGGAACACGCCGAGATTCAACATCAGCTGCACGTTCGCCGGATCAATTTCCAAGGCATGCCAATAGCTGGCCTCAGCGTCGGCAAAGGCACCCTTGCCTTCTTGCAGCCACGCCAGATTCACCAGCGCCTCAAGAAAATCCGGCACAATTTGCAGGGCCTCAAGAAAGCACTTCTCCGCCTGCGCGGCATCACCTGCAGTCATGCAGCGGTTACCTTCAAAAAATAAGTCTTGCGCTTGCGGAGGATAAGAGGACATCAAAAGTAGGAGATTATGTGAGTGAAGAATGGCTGGGGCATAGTGCGGTCAACGGTCAGTGGACAGTGGACAGTGGACAGTGGACATTGTGGCATGGATCGGTTGGACGTCGAGGTAACTGCTACGAACGGCACTAAGCTACGACAAAACTACGTCAGTTAATGCAACTGGCCTATATTTTTTTGGAGCGATTCGTTTAAGAGATTTGTACTAAATTCCTGCGATATTCAAAGCTAAAATGAGGTTTTAAATCTCTCAGGAATTGCGATAATAGATGCCGGTTTTAGACTGCCAGCAGCGATTCACGGTGACTTCTGCGTTGCTAAGTAACGTTTAACAAGACACCCACATCAAAACCCTTACGCACGATTAGCGCTAACTTAGCGCACTCCTTGCCCCGTACGCCTGGTCAACTAATCTGCGCGGATCGCAAGCCGAGTGACAAGCAGTTTAACGTGATCTACTCATCATCCGCGTGGGCACAAGACCGGTGCCCACCCTACCTGGCTTACAGCCTCTCGCCTGTTTCATTGTGCGGCTCGCCGTTGTGTAGCCTACGCCAAAAATACTGGCCAACTTGTTCAAACGCGTAGTGTCAGCTTAGATATGCCTATGCCATATTAGGTTTTTCTGATTGTCAAAACCGTGAACATTACGCACGATTAGCGCTAGCTTGGCGCACTCCTTGCCCCGTACGCCTGGTCAACTAATCTACGCGGATCGCAAGGCGAGTGACAAGCGGTTTAACGTGATCTACTCATCATCCGCGTGGGCACAAGAGCGGTGCCCACGCTACCTGGTTGCATCTTGATGACGAGGCGGCGCCCGTCGCTGGCCTGCGTAAAATGGACCTGGCCGATCGATCCTTCCGGATTTGGTTACAACGGCCACACGATCAGCAGCAGCGGAATAGCCACCAGCACCACTAGCATTTCAAGCGGCAAGCCCAGCTTCCAGTAGTCGCCAAAGCGAAAGCCGCCGGGGCCCAGAATCAGCGTATTGTTCTGATGGCCGATCGGGGTCAGGAAGGAGCAAGAGGCGCCAATCGCCACCGCCATCAGGAATGAATCGGGATTCACCCCCAGAGCGCTGGCGGTGCCAATGGCGATCGGACACATTACCGCTGCGGTGGCCGCATTGTTCATCAGGTCCGACAGGGACATCGTGACCAC
>CANIFC010000098.1 GCA_947466695.1 Oxalobacteraceae bacterium
CTTGAAAAAATTGCCCAACTGGGCGGTTATCTCGCAAGGGCCAATGATTCACCGCCAGGGAATATTGTTATGTGGCGAGGCATGCGTCGGCTGGCAGATATGCAATTCGGTTTTAATCTTGCCTCAGAAAGATATGGGTAATTGAAAGGATTCGCGGACGCTTACAAATGAAATTCTCTTGGGATGCGTACGACGTGTTTCCGATGCAATGCACAAGTTTCAAATTTGGACTGAATCACTAAGCTCACCCAACTTTGAGAGTTGGACAAATTCCGCCGGTTTGCGGCTAGTGGTTCCGCGCCCAACCCCGCGGAGTCTTTAGTTAGTCTTGGTTATTTCATCAAGTCGATGACCGTCTAGGCTTAAACGACACTGCATTCATGCCTCTCGGTATTTGCAGTTAACGCGAGCACGCCTCCATGGAATGCGAGCCGGCACCGTCGACTGTAAGCTCAATTGCACATAGCGTGAGCGCACGGCCATTTGCAGTCATCGCGAGCCGAAAACGCTGTCGAATGCGAGCATGGTTGATTCGAAACTCGAGTCGCTACAGCTATCAGCCTGCAATCCTCTTTAATTTTGCCATTGCTTCATCAAACTGGAGTTTCCAAATACCTTCTCCTGGCAGGAGAGGAATTGCGCCAACCCCTTCCAAAGAGGTCAACTCGGTGGCATGTTTGGCAATGGCTGCGCTACGATCCCGAGGGAAAAAAACAAATTCAGTGCCTGGGTACATTGCAAAAGCACACCTGGTCCCTTCTATCGCATCTACGTAACAGTGCATTTTTTGTAAATCGTCCGCTTTTACGGCACGTGTTGTAAAAGGAATATCCATCAATTCAGGCTCAAACACTTCTCTTTCATGGTTCCGATATTTTGCATCCAAAACTGCGATGAATATGCCTCCCGGATGGCTAATCCGAACAACAATGTCCGGTCGTAGCGTTAGCGAGTACGAACCATGTACACGACGAACGAAAGTTTCGTTGTATGCCACAGAGATGTTATTTTTTGAAACCTTAAGAGACTGGATAAGTTTTCCGTTTTTCACCATTATTCCACGTGATTCCACAATTGCCTCTGTTCCCAAAAGGCTTTTTACTACACTGTAGAAAACCCAATATTCATAAAGCTGTGCGATATTTTTCAAATCAATGAATAAAGATTGCTTTAGTAAGTCTTCGAAAATATGTTTCGCTCCCACCCTACTTTTTAGAAAATGTGCAAAAATATCTTTGTAGCCATGTCGACCTGTCAGGGTGGGCGATGATGTCGGAAAAATTCCCAAATTTCCTATCCCAGAAAAAAAATCTCGCCGAAGAAGGGTTCGGACCTTTGAAAGAATTATTTCACAAGAGTCAGTCACAGGTTTTGGCATGTTGCGTATTGCACTAATTGCGACGCATACGTTTTCAATATCTGACAAAACATGCTTAATGAAACGATTCTCCGTTGTATCGAAAGAATGTTTGCTGCGCACGGTTGCAAGACGAAGCGGAAAAAATGTGCGGCTCTTATCAACTGAAAGAAGACCACGAATTTTGGCTTTAGTTAATGGATGTGAAGCTGGAATTTCTCTAACGTGCTGGCCCTGTCGAAAAAGCGATTGAATCGTCTTTTGAGTAGTTCGATTCGCATTCCAGGAAAAGTCATCTACATACTCACCGACAAGAGAACTATGCGGATTTCTCAAGATGACTTCAATAAGAGATTCAAGGTTAGCGTTCCTCGGAATTTCTAAAACAAACTGCCTATAATAATTGAAGCGCTCCAACAGTGATGCACTAATCGCGCCTTTGTCAGCCACTCGGTGAGAGCTCGTTGGTGATGAATAATCAAAGATAATTTCACGAGAAATATGCACTAAATCATCGAGTAAAAATTCAAATTGCTGCTTGCCATCAAGTCCTTTCAGAAGCTTTTCGCTACGTACGTCAAATACTTTTCCGAAGAAACGCAATAAGCCTACGCGATTAACAATCTGGACAATAGCGATGGGGTTGAGCTTGTGCCATGTAATGAAATCCCTAAGGCCGGCTCTAGCTATTTCAGTCGAAATAACAACATCCTCAACCGTTGGTAATCGAACAAAGTATTTTCTATTTTCAAATAGAACTTTATCAACAGGGCACGTGCAGTCCTGGTCTGCGAAGATTATTAGCTCGCTCACTCGATGAAATTACTAAATCCATTGATGGTAAGATTAATATACATACGCTGAAGTTTTGCAACTGCGTGGGGATATCGAGTACCATCTGGAGTAAGTCTTTGTATAATATCAAAATCAAACTTCTCTACTGGCTCCGTGTTTTTTACAAGGAATTGCAATAGTTCACGAATGGGCAGATCGAGCTTGCTTTGGGCACCGTTAAATTTGGGAAATATTTTTTGTACAAGCTGGTAATCCAATGCTTTGTCAAGAAGTTTGGTGGATTTTTGACAATACTCTTCCGTATTGAGTATGTAACGTGAGATCTCGTTGACAACTCGATATCCGAAATGGAGCTGGTATTTTGACAAAATTCTATGTATTCCTTTTAAAAATTCCTTGGCCTCAAACGGAAGATTAATGTAGTCTTGTTTACTAGGTAGTACAAAGGTAGTTAGCGGTGGAAATCTCTCCAGTACAAAGTCGTCAGGTTCTTTTGCAACACTTATCGAGTCATAGTTCAATAAATCGACTTCATTAAGTTCTATGACATTCGCACGATCCAGAACCTTTGGACTGAACATGTAGGTTGACTCATCTATATTTACTGTGCCAGTAACGAAGAGATTTTGTGGAATATCAATCTCTGGTGGGATTAAATCAAAGTAGTCATCGTCGGTTTCCAGCCAGCCTGAACCGGTCTGAAGCTTAATTTTCTCCTGTATTAACTTACCGTCTGATAAATAACGACTCTCAACGCAACTTAAGAAATCACTAAAATAGTGCTCAACTTTGGCAAGATTCATTTCGTCAAGTAAAAGGAAAAAAGGAATATTTGGATTTTCCTTTGCTCTCAAAATAAATGTCATAAGAGGTGTTAAATGATATTTTTGCTCTATCAAGTTATAGTAGCCAAAAAGTGCAGAAGAATCAGTCCAGTCGCTTCTGACAGAGATAAAACAGGTGTTATCAATTAGCTCATTCTCTTGTTGGATAAGTTCTTCGGACTTGATAATGACTTCTTTGGCATTAATAGATATAATTTTGAAGCGTTTATCTCCAATTTTTTCGAGTTTCAAAACATCGTTAAGTTTATGATTTTTACCAAAGTAGACGGTTGAATCGTAGAAGGGCTCTCCCCTTTTTGATTTAAAACGAAGTCGAAGAAGCGGGCTGGTTGCTCGCTGAAGGTAGGCTTTAGCTACTATTGTTTGCCCATTAACCCCCTCGATAGTTATATCGAAGGGTGTGCAAATATTATCATCAGAGCCCGATTTTTTTAGTTGGTCTATTTTCGGTTTTAGTGCCGCTATTTCGTCATCGTCAAGTAATGCGTTGAGGTCTTTATACTTTAAGTTGGCGCGACCATCACCACCTATCACTCCCTCTGTAACAGTCATTAAAATCCACTTTCCTGGAAGATCAACAGGTGTGGTGAGTGCCGGGGTGGTAATTTTCAGCATAGCCTGCGTTGCAGGGTAGGTGAATAATTGGGCGATTTTTGTTTTACCTGTGCCAGATATACCAGACAGAATGACGAATGGTTTTGTATAAAGCGCTAGGCAATATGTGGTTAATAGCGAGCGCTCAAAAAAGAACCCTTTGGTCTCATAGTGTTCATAGAACCCGTCGTACGTCATTGGTAACTCTCTCTCTTGTTGATTTGACGCTTATAAATTGGTGATCTGGATCGGCTATATCAAAGTAGACACTTGTCTCTGACATTCAATTATTCTAACGTCATCATTGCTTGATCGCAAAACGCTCTCTTAGGGGAATCTACAGATTTGAGATGCTGCAGTAGCAGCATTTATGAGATTTTGCTGTTATTAAGAATTTTATAAGATAGCGTATTTTACATATATATATCCCATCGGCACATAAATATATGTGCTTAATGCATAGAAACCGTGCTAAAATTGAAGAACATTGTAAGATGATTTATGACTTATGACGAATTTTATAGGCACCTTGGAAAAGCAGGACTTACCATCCGCGAATTCGCAGACTTGGTGAAAATGAATGCTAATTCAGTAACGAATTGCCGTCAAAGAGGTGATGTTCCATCGCACTTGGCGGTAATGGTAGCCCTAATGGGCGAAATGGCGGAACACAAAATTAATTTTAAACATGTTCTTTTAAATATAGAGATTGCACCAAAGAAGCCGCGTGGTGCCGGTCCGGGTAAATTCGGCGGAGATAAACAAGAAAATCGCCCGTCTGATGAAATTGAATGCTAACGATCTTTGAGAAAATATATGTCGTTAGAGTCCAAATATTCAACGCACTGTGTGCCACACCGCAATCAATCTGATGCGTTTTAATTGACTATGGCTACAACATAAATATGAATAATTTAAAATCATCTTTACCGGCGGTGCTGGCAGATACCAAGCCACTACTTAAATGGGCAGGTGGAAAAACGCAACTTCTCGGAGAACTGTTATCCAAAATGCCGAAAAAATACGGACGTTTTATTGAACCATTTTTTGGAGGTGGTGCGCTTTTCTTTTCGGTGCGACCAGCAAACGGCATTATTGCGGATAGCAATCCTGAGCTCGTGAACCTCTACCGTTCGGTGGCCGACGATGTTGACGGCGTAATTTCTTGTCTTTCACGCTATCAAAACACCGAAGAATTTTTCTACGATGTCCGTGCGCAAGACAGCACGAAAATGACTACATCAGAGGCAGCAGCTCGGACGATTTACCTTAATCGGACATGTTTCAATGGTCTTTATAGAGTGAATCGGCAAGGACGGTTCAACGTTCCATTCGGTAGATATAAGAACCCCAAAATCTTGGACGAAGCTTCCTTGCAAGCGGCATCGATTCTTCTGCGGGACACCACCATCATTTGTGGTGATTATAAGAGCGTGTTGCGCGAACATGCCCAACAAGGTGATTTTATATTTTTAGACCCACCCTATTTACCTGTGTCTGAATACGCGGACTTTAAGCGTTACACGAAAGAACAATTCTACGAAGAAGACCACGTCGAGCTAGCTGCCGAGGTTGCACGGTTGCACGATTTAGGCTGTCATGTAATTTTGACTAATTCAAACCATCCGCTCGTGCATGAGCAATATCGCAATTTTGCCGTAGAAGTTGTACAAACGAAGCGCTTCATTTCATGCAACGGAAAAGGCCGAACAGGTGAGGACGTCATTGTTACGGTCGCACCTAAGCAACGATTTAATTTAAAGCTGGTCCCAGCGCCATTGCCACAGCAAGCTACCCAGTATCCCCCTACGCGATTCATGGGGTCAAAAAATAAGTTGCTTGCAGAAATTTGGGCTGTAGCCTCGCAGTTCGAGTTTGACACTGCAGTTGACCTTTTTTCTGGTTCCGGCGTTGTCAGCTACATGCTGAAATCTCACGGTAAGGCTGTGGTGAGTAATGACTATATGGCTATGTCGGCCACGTTCACCAAAGCAATGATTGAAAATAGTGAGATAACGCTAACCCGTGACGAAGCCGAAGCCCTTCTAGAGCATCGTAGGCCGGTGGATAATTTTGTTGAAACGAAGTTTCAAGGGCTGTACTTCACTGATGACGAAAACTGCTTAATAGATGTACTACGCGCAAACATTAAAGCTGTAAGGAATCCATATAAACGTGCTATCGCTATGTCAGCGTTGATTCGCGCTTGCTTTAAAAAGCGGCCACGTGGGATTTTCACGTATGTCGGTCATCGCTACGATGATGGACGCAAAGACCTGTTAATGACGTTTCGCGCCCAATTCCTTGAGGCCGTCGATATGGTGAATGCCGCTGTGTTCAACAACGGCAAACAAAACAAAGCACGCAACGGTGATGCAATGACATTGCAGAATCGCGAACCTGGCTTGGTCTATATTGACCCGCCCTATTACTCACCTCTGTCTGATAATGAGTATGTGCGCCGCTATCACTTTGTTGAAGGCTTGGCCCGTGACTGGCAAGGCGTGGAGATTCAGGAACACACTATTACCAAAAAATTCAAGTCATATCCGACGCCGTTTTCTTCACGCAAGGGCGCAGCAGATGCCTTCGACATGCTGTTTAAGCGTTTCCGTGCAAGCGTGCTTGTGGTGTCCTATTCGTCCAACAGTCAGCCGACCTTAGATGAAATGGTCGCAATTATGGCAAAGCACAAAAGCCATGTCGAAGTCGTGCCCGTTGATTACAAGTATTCCATCGGCAACCAAGGGAGCAAGGTGGGCGATAACAAAAATGATGTGCAGGAATATATTTTTGTCGGATATTGAGGGAGGTGTGAATTTTAAATGCCAACGATAAAGAGAATTTGGCCAAGTCCAGCCAGACTACGAATCTTTTAGTGCAAGACTTGCGCGACCTGGTGAAAGCGGCTAATCCATTCTTGGCCGAAATTGCCATTGATATCTTGCAGTAGGCCGTCCAGATTAAGTAGCGATCGAACCGTATTGATTCAATTACCACCCCGGAAGAAAAGACAGAATGAGACCATGGCATTTAGGAAATACGACGGTCCGTAGCCCTTTCCGGTTGCGTGATGGCCTGGTGGCGCTGTCCACCTCATCACTGCAAGGCAATTTGCGCGGGGAGGAACAGGAACGCGCTTT
Source organism: Oxalobacteraceae bacterium (assembly GCA_947466695.1). Taxonomy (GTDB): domain Bacteria; phylum Pseudomonadota; class Gammaproteobacteria; order Burkholderiales; family Burkholderiaceae_D; genus Undibacterium. Next base: position 6,735 of record CANIFC010000098.1, read on the forward strand.
CCGCCGTTTGCTGGGCGAGCATGGCATTGTTGAACTTGGAGACGATGACACCTACAGCGTGGGGCGTAAATGGCGCTCTGCGCTGAATAAGCTGGGCTTCCTCTACCCAGAAGTGCCGCCCGCCTCTGGTATCCTGCAAAACGAAATCGGCCCTATCGACATAATTACGCCGAACGGCTGGCGGCTGATTCGTAGCGATACTGTGCCCGCGATGCAGGAATGTTTTTTGCGGGCGCTGGCTGCGCATTACATCCCTTCCGCATTGGAGCGGAAGTTCGATTTTGCGGTGTTCTCACCGCTACGGCATACGCTGGCCATCATGCTGGAACTGGAGAAGCAAACCGGTGAAAGCCGTCTCAATTTCGTTGAAATGGCGATTGTTGTGCAGCTCACCAGCGGCGACAAACCACTGGCCGACATCGTTGTTCAGGTGCGGGCGTTACGGGCGCGGCGGCTTGCATCCCTCAACAAACGTCAGTTCGACGGACAGGAGCGCAAAGCCGCCGCCGTGCTGCACGGATACGCGGAAAGCACGTTCAATGACTATGCCGATACCAATCTGCGCTATCTCAAAGCGACAGGGCTGGTGCAAAGCAAAGGGCGCGGTCTTTCGCTGGTGCCGGAGAAGCACGTTTTTGTTGAACAGCTGATTCAGGATACCGGAATTCCAGACTCTGACCGCTCTTACTTCACGACCTTGTGCAACGGTGCAAAGCTACCGACTGACAACAAGGATTCAGCGCTGGCCGTGCTGGATGACCTGTTGCAGCAGCTTGAAAAGCGCGGCATCCCATTTGATGTGACAGGCAAACGAACGGACACCCCGGCAGATATAGCGATCATCCGCCACCAGATCGAGGGGATCTTGTCGGAGCGGAACGAAGAAGAATATGCAACCCGGCAAGCGGTGGAGTGGGAAGAAATCGCCGCCTACATGGAACTCATCATTACCAGAGGACGTAAAAAGACACTCTCAAATGGCGAAGACATCGAAGTACCACAGGACGAAGCGCCCGCCTATTTCGAGTGGATCCTATGGCGTGCGTTCCTTGCCATCAACAGCTTGGCAAACAAGCCTTATAGGGCGAGGCGCTTTAAGATTGACCAAGACTTTTTACCCGTTGGCACAGCGCCGGGTAATGGCCCTGACCTAATTTTTGAGTTTCACGATTTTGTGATAGTGGTTGAAGTGACCTTGACCACCAACTCGCGGCAGGAAGCAGCCGAAGGCGAGCCAGTGCGCCGTCATGTGGCGGATCTTGTCTCTCATTATTGGGCGCAATGCAGCAAGCCTGTGTATGGCCTATTCATTGCAAACCGCATCGACTCCAACACTGCCGAAACATTTCGAATCGGCGTTTGGTTTACTCAAACAGATGACAAGATGCGCTTAGACATCATTCCCGTGACGCTCGTACAGTTCAAAACCTTTTTTGAAGCCCTATTCACGTCTGGCCGTGTTGAGGTCGGTTTGATTCGTGAACTGCTCGATCTGTGTGGCGGCTTGCGGCCAACACACGAAGCGCCGGCATGGAAGCGTGAGATTCAGCAGACGTTCGATAACCAGATCGCCGCCCTGCTGAATCCGGTGTAGCGACCTGCATTGAATAATGCTTCGACCTGCAATCAGCGGCTTTTCTACCAGAATTATCTACGTCCAGCGGCAGCCTCAAACCAGAGATAACTGCGACTGAACCTGCATTGATTGAAGTCAACCTGCATTCAATCGCAACCGACCAGGATTGACTGCAACTGAAAATTCGTCCAAAAAGTCGTCAGTACCACCGGTTTCTGGAAAAAGATTCTTGAACCGAGTTTGTGGAAGTGACACGCGGGGCGGCGGCGCCATAGCGCAGGGACCTCAGCCGAAATCCAGAAAATCTACGTATCTCGGCAAGCTGGTGCGCTGTGCTTCTTTCAAAATGAGCCGGAGCTGCTCTATCTCCTTGGGATCAACATCGTTGAAGGTAACTGTCCTGGCAGCGACTATTGTGCTGCCGAACTGGACACGACATTGACACCACGAATGCGCTGGCCATAGCGGAAGGCATTCCAATTCGGTTTTCTGCTGAGGGTTAATGATTGATCGGGCACTGATCCGGCGCGAATGGACAATTGTTCCACGACGGCACTGGCCACCCGAGTTCGACAGTTCAATGCGTAAGTGATTGATTTTTATAGCAGCAGCTATAAAACGCTCCATTACAAAAGGGTCAGTTGCGTGTTTAATGTCGGTTTTTTGATGGTCAGTGTGTTGAGGATATCGGTTTGCTCCTTGCTGATGTAAGACAGCCCGGTAACTGGTTGCGAGTCGTTGAGCGTGACGCGGTGATGCTGGATACGGCGCAGTTTGGAAAGCGCCCGTTCAGGCGAGAGTGGCGTCTCGCTGGCATGCAATTTTGTGCGCATGACGCGATACAGAATCAGCGCCATGAAGCAGATGGCGGCATGTGCACGAATGCGTTTTGGCAGGCGGTGATAGACCGGACCAATGTCGATTTCTGATTTGAGAACGCGGAATC
>CANIFC010000099.1 GCA_947466695.1 Oxalobacteraceae bacterium
CATGACGGTACTGATCACGGGTGGAAAAATTCATGCTGGCATAGACATTGGCCGGATCCTTGCGCAGGACACTTTCTACCAGACTCATGCTTTCGACAAAATCGCGCCAGTCCATCGTGCTCAGGAGCCGCAGGCTGCCAATGCTGTTGCTGATGGAGACCTGATCGGCAGCCTGCTGCTGTGATTCAAGCTGGATCAGGCTTTCAATGCTCTGGCCCGATTCTGCCAGCCGGTGTGAGATCCAGGTGAGCGGCAGCATCAAGGTCATGCTCTGGCCTTGCAGGCGGCGCGCCAGTTCGGCGACAAACGCGCCATCCATCGGCGGATTGGAACGCGCCATGTCGGCGACCGTTAAAATGAGGTTGTTAGGGTCTTTTTCGGCGACTTCCGCCATGTCGTCAGCCCAGGCGCAGGCCAGGTCACGGTTGGTTCTGGAGACTGCCAGTCGTGCGGCAACACGCCGGAGATTTTCGATCAGGGCCAGGCGCAGCATGATGGGAACCGCCCACAGTTCACCCAGTTGCAAGCTTGAAATCTGCTGGTAGGCGGCGACAAATTTGCTCAGACCCTCGGGATCGATACGTCCGTCTCCATGGGCAATGGTTTCCAGGGCAATATCATAGACCCGCGGCCTGCCGGCAGAGTTGCTACGTAGCAGGCGGGGTAATTCCCGGCTGTAATTTTTGGGCAGATGACGTTTGGCGGTACGGATCTGCTCTTCAATCAGGTAAAAATTATCAAGTAGCCATTCTGCGCCAGGCGTGACCTGACGTCCGGCCTTGACCGTCTCGGTCAGTTGCTTGCAGGTGGCGATAATTACGCTTTCATTGTCGTCCAGCCGCGCGAGCAGTTCGTCACGTTCCCGGCCCTTGCCCTCACTGAGCTTGTGTGCGTTGGCCAGAATGCGGCCATGCTGTTCCATCTGCAAGACGCTTAATAATTCGGCCCGTAATGGCGGCTCTTCAGGGTGATCTTCCGCCTGGCGTGAGCGACGCCAAAGATCAGCCTTGCGTGTGAAAAAATAATTTTTCAGAACACGCCATTGGGGGTACGAAAATTTTGTTTTTGATTTCAACACAGACGCTTCTTTCGGTGTGGTGATGAACGTTGCGCTATTTGCTGTGAGGCTGAAAAATACTTATTTTTTTCCGGCTGTGTGCAATTTCTCGTCTTAAAACAAGGCTTGTACGGCTTTATGGCTTGTACGATGTGTGAGCGTGAAACAAGGTTCAAAAAATAAGCATGAACATGTGCAGGGACAGACCTCAGTCATGGATAAAGACCTTATCGCCGCTACTAAAATCATCATTTTTCAGTGTCATGTGCAAGCGCAGGAAGGCATTTTTTTGCATGGTCGTTTTTGATTATTTAGTGTGATTTTTTTGGGAAAATTATCTTGAAAAACAGTTGAAATTTTGCGTCGTACAACAATTTTTTTGATGCTACAGGAGTGATCCGGTTGTCGATTGCGATCGCGCATATAAACAGCGTCAGGCATCTCAGCGCTGTATTTTTTCCAGAGATTTTCTTGAGCGTAGACGATGTGAGGTGATGCAGGGAGGGCGCTGACTGTTACCAGGTGCCGGTTGCCTGATGTCAGTCGCCTGGCCAGCAGTCGACAAAAAAGTCATCATGTATTTAAAAAAATAATTAAGTGTGTGGCAACGTACAGACCATTAAAAGTGAAGGGTCTATAACGTTAGACATGGGGACGACACCACTTTTGGTTCGCCGTATAAAGAGGAACAAAATCATGAATAAAAATTTAAGCTTGTTCTGCAAGATTCTTTGTGGTGCCGGTATCGTGCTCGCTGCCGGTTGCAGCAGCATGAAAACACCCGCCACTTCGAGTGTTGCCGTGTCGGGTGCCGCTGTAGAGAACGCGGTAAGTGCCGGTGGCGCTGAATTTGCCCCGGTAGAAATGAACTCGGCACGCGACAAGATAGCGCTGGCCAGAAGTGCCTTGGCGGCAAAAGAGTATGAAAAAGCGGACGCGCTCGCTACCGAAGCGCAGGCAGATGCCAAGCTTGCACAAGGCAAAGCCAATTCAGCCAAGGCCAATGCCGTCGCGGATGCCTTGAATGATGATATCCGCGTCTTGCGCCGGGAACTGCAGCGCTCAGGCAACTAAAGGCAGCAACTTGTTCGTCAATAGCCGGTAGCCAGCCGGTAATTAATTTAACTAATTTGTTTTTCCTCTCTCTTTGTCAGCCGGCAATGCCCAGGTGCTGCCGGCCAATATGCAGATAAAAAAATTAAAGGAAGCCATCATGAATAAATTTATCTTAACTCCTGTGTTGCTAGGTATTGCTGTGCTGGTCGGTGCTTGCAGCACAGTGCCAAAAAGTACGACCTTGCTTGAGCAAACCCGCGTCGACTACGTGACGGCACAAAACAACCCCAAAGTGAATAGCTATGCGCAGCCTGAAATGAAGCTTGCCGGCGACGCGATGGCGCAGGCAAATACTGCGGCGACAGGCGACGCAAGCCTGGCGCAAATTGATGAGCTCGCTTATCTGGCGAAACAAAAAATCGCACTCACGCAAGAGGTCGCCAGCCAGAAATCTGCCGAGGCAGAAATTGGCCGCTCAGCGAATGTCCGAGATCAAATGGTCCTCAAACAGCGCACCAATGAAGCCGAACAAGCGAAATTTGCCGCTGGCCAGGCCATGATGGTGGCGCAGGCTGCTGCAGAGAAAACTGCGCAGGCACAACGCCAGACCCAAGATGCACAGGCACGTGCAGCACAGCTTGAGCAGCAGCTCAAAGAGCTGGCCGCAAAAGAAACTGAACGCGGAATGGTGATCACGCTCGGGGATGTCTTGTTTGGTACTGACCTGAGCCGTCTGACTCAGGACGGAATGGGAACCGCGCAAAAACTGGCGAACGTCCTGCAGCAAAATCCGCAACGCCGCGTCCTGATTGAAGGCTTTACCGATAACACTGGTGCCACCGCCTACAATCTGCAACTGTCTGAACGGCGTGCCAGCGCAGTGCGCAGTGCGTTGCAAGGGATGGGCGTTGCTCCCGAGCGTATCTCTACCCTTGGCTATGGCGAAGCGATGCCGGTCAGTGGCAACGACACAGCACAGAGTCGTCAGTTGAACCGACGTGTCGAAATTATCCTGTCGGACGCCAATGGCAAGATCGTACCGCGCTAAGCACCCAAAGTCTCTTGCACCGTTGCGCCGCAATGCAACGGTGCTCCCGGTTATTTACATTAAATACTGAAAGTTGATGATGCAAGAAAATAAAAAAAATATGTCGATGACGCTCGATACCGCTGCTATCCGTGCAGCAGCCAATCATGTAGATGACGGTGCGGTCACTATCGGCTATCAAGCTAATCGCGAGGCGATCATCGCCCTGTTAAACGGCGCCCTGGCGACCGAACTGGTCTGCGTGCTGCGCTACAAGCGGCACTTTTACACGGTGACAGGTCAGCAAAACGGCTCGGTCAAGGCAGAATTTTTGCTGCATGCCAATGAGGAACAGGCCCACGCCGACTTGCTGGCAGAACGCATTGTGCAGTTGAACGGCTTGCCCGATTTTAATCCGGCAACCTTGAATGATCGCAGCCACGCCCAATATAACGATTCTGAGGATGTTCAGGCCATGGTCAAGGCAAATTTGATTGCCGAACGCATTGCCATTGAATCTTATCGCCAGATGATCGCGATGATCGGTGACACTGACCCGACCACCAAGCAGTTGTTGATTGGCATTATGGCGATGGAAGAAGAGCACGCCGACGATATGCGTGATTTATTGGCATAATGTTTTTTTGACTCTTTTCCAGCCTGTGCCGGATAACAAGTAATTAAGTAATCAAGTAATTAAGTAACGATATAATTAAGTAATGATGTAATTAAGCAATGAAGTAATTACGTCATTGAATGTAATAATTTAACCAGGAGTACACCATGTTCACACCAAATTTAAAAACAGCAAACAGAGACGTCAATACACTCATCCGCGATGCTCAGACCTTGTTTCAGGAGGCGAGCACACTGACTGGTGAAAAAGCTGCCGAGGCGCGTCAAAAGGGTATGCAGTTACTCGATTCCGCTCTGGTGAAAGCACATCAGGCACAAGAAAACGCTTTCATCGCCGGCAAGGAAATGGTTGTTTCGGCCGACCATTACGTGAAAGAAAATCCTTGGAGAACGATCACTGCCGCTGCAAGTATCGGGCTGCTGCTGGGCGTGATTTTGGGCCGCAAGTAACAAGTAGTCAGTAGTAAATCGTAGACCTGTCAATAGGGTACGAAGAAAAAAAGGCCGGGCTACGGCCTTTTTTTAAATGTGCCCGCCTGAGATAGCATGGTGCATTTTTCTTAAAAGAAAGACGCCGCCTTTTGCCGGATCCGATGATTTTGTCCCGTTTTGATCTGGCCGAAATTGTTGGTTGACCTACCTGACGCGGCATTTCGCCGGTCATTTTTTATAAAAATGGATCACATCATGATAAAAGCTACCAATTATTTGTCGTTCGCGGGGGTATTGGCGCTCTGCATTCTGACTGGCAACGTGGCCAGTCAAAATTTGTCCGGCCAACCGGTTGCCCCCGTGGAAGACTCCAGCGTTGGCAAAGTGATCGATGACAGCGTCGTGACCACAAGGGTGAAAGCGTTACTGATATCGGATGAGGCAGTAAAAAGTCTCCTGATTAACATCACGACGTACAAAGGGAATGTCATGCTCAGCGGTTTTGCCGAGAATCAAGCACAGGTTGACCGCATGATTCTGGCGACACAAGGCGTTCCAGGGGTCAAGAAAGTCACCGATAAGCTCAGTATCAAAGAAGGAACACAGACGATAGGCAATAAAGTCGACGATAGCGTCATCACTGTCAGCATCAAGTCAGCACTGCTGGGTGATCCTGAGGTGCGCAGCTTGGATGTGTCCGTCAGTACCAGAAAAGGCGAGGTTCAGCTCAGCGGTTTTCTCGATAATGCGCTCCAGTTGAACCGCGCAATTGAGCTCGCCAATGGCGTTAAAGGTGTCAGCAAGCTGATCAACCACATGGTAATCAAGGAATAGTTGCCCGTCTGCCGGCTTGGCTTGTGAGTGCAATGGAGTCTGGCCGGTTGGCGAGGATGGAAAACGAAAAAAAGATGCCTATGGCATTTTTTTCGTTTTCCAAGCCGTGTTTTGATTGCGTTGGAAATGGTCTGGGTGGACTGCTGCTGCTGGTCGCCGGATATCGCGGATCATCGCGAACCATTGCCTCTGGACGTCGCCACGTTAAGTCATGATCGATTGACGACGCCAAAAAAGCCTGTCCCAATGAGACTCAGGGCAAAGCGGGGAATCAAGTCCGGCCAAGTCTGACCCGCTTATCCGTCCGGTTGGCAAATAAACCGGGCGTTTTCCGCGGCATTTCCCTGTATGCGTGAATTTTGCTTAAGTTTTGCCTGAGTCTTAGATCTTGGTTATTGTTAATTTACGGCGCTGAGTAGTTCCTTGTTTTCCCGGGTAACGGAAATTTTGGCGTTTGCCGACACGATTTTTTTCATCTTTTCCGGCATTGTTACTGACTTTGCTTCTGATGGTCTCTTATTTTGCGCCTGCTGCGCGGATGATTTGACTGCTCTGGCAGGGGGAAGCTTGCGTAGCGTTTTCAGCGCTGGCAGATCAATGAGGCTTATTTTTTTTCTTTCGACGTCGATGAGGCCCATGTCATGAAATGCGGAAAGGGTGCGGCTGACCGTTTCGATCGCCAAGCCCAGATAACTGGCAATTTCATGGCGGGTCATGCGCAGGTTAAATACTTTTCCGGAGTAGCCCAGTTGACCGAAGCGGGTGCCGAGATTGGTCAGGAAACGCGCTACCTTTGCTTCGGCTCCCAACACACTGAGCATGTATAACATCGAGCGTTCACGGCTTAGTTCACGTCCCATGATGGTCATCACGAGGTGATTAAGCTCAGGATAGCTCGACTGTATGGCTAGCAGTGCCTTGAAGGGAACGATGATGACGTCGCAATCGGACAAGGCCGATGCATACGAGGTGTGCTGTTGTGTATGGATGCCGTCAATCGCAAGTACATCCCCTTTCATCGGGAAGTTCAGGATTCTTTCATCGCCATATTCGTCGATCATGCTCGACTTGATGAAGCCACCGTTGACAATATAAAGATTGTCAAATTCCTGTCCTGCCGAATAAATGCGCTGGCCGGTCTTGTAGCGTACGTGCTGAAAGAGGACATCTTTAGCCTCCGCACTGTCTGCAGTGGTGATGTCGAGCAAAACACAAATGTCATTTAAGTTGGACCATAACTCGCCTTTACAACGCCATCCGGTCTCTCTGGAAAGTGCCGAAAAATGTTTGCTGCCCATCGCTGAAAACAGATTTGATGGCATGTGCGATTTTGGGCTTGATGTCGAGAGAAATGGCATGGTGATCTTCTTAAAATAACAAGCGTTAAAGGGCGGAAGAAAAAACATGTTCACTGCACCAGAAAAAACAAAAGAAGGGCCATGTTTTTTGAAGCGCACCGAACGTATTTTTCAATCACAATGGCTTGGTCCGGGGAGTTGCCGTAACACCGGCAGTCCTCTTTATCCGCATTAAACAGAGTTCATCGTGATGATTCAAGCCCAGACTGTAGTCGGATTTGCGCGGTACTTCTGTTCGCTAACGCACATGATTATTTTCATGCTTCACGTTACTATTGGCAAACAGAGTTGACACGATTTTTCTTTCATGGTCAGGCCCGACGGACGGCTTAATGTAAAGCTTTACGTTAAGCTTAACGTCAAGCTTAACGTAGGGCTCTATTAACTAAGCGACAATGATTGATGCGTAGATACGGTCCGGATGCGGTCGTTCCTGGTTGCACCCTATTTGTTGTGGTGCCTGCAGACACCATGGACTGCAATCCGATAAGATCAACGCTCTTTTTTTATTATTTTATGAAAGATATCTGATGAAAGTGGTCAGTAAATTAAATCCTGATGGCCTGCGTATTGTGCTGGTGCTGCAAGGTGGGGGCGCCTTGGGTGCCTATCAGGCGGGTGTATATCAGGCCTTGCAAGAGCATGGCCTGGTGCCCGACTGGATCGTTGGCACCTCCATTGGCGCGATCAATGCAGCACTGCTTGCCGGCAATCCTCCTCAGACCAGATTGCTCAAGCTAAAGCAGTTTTGGGAACGGGTTTCTCATAGGGACGGGGTTGATCTGGCCCGCATTCCCGATAGCTTGCGACAGTCCAATATCTGGCTTTCGACCATCGACACCATGGTGCGCGGGGTGCCCGGTTTTTTCAAACCGCGTTTACTCAACTTTTTTGGCGTGAATGTCTCGGTGCAGCCGGAAGATGCCAGTTTTTATGACACGGCACCGTTGGCAGAGACACTGTCGGACCTGATCGATTTCGATTATTTGAACGACTCTGGCAATATGCGCCTGACCATTAGCGCGATGAAGGTGAAAACCGGCGAACTGGCCAGCTTTGATAATATGCATCAAGTCATGACGGTAGACCATGTGCGCGCCAGCGGTGCACTGCCACCCGGTTTTCCGCCAGTGCGGGTAGAGGGTGAATTGTATTGGGATGGCGGCCTGTATTCCAACACGCCGCTGGCCATTGTGCTTGACGATTTGCCCCATGTTAACACCCTCTGTTTCATGGTGGACTTATGGAGTGCCGACGGACCTGAACCGACCACCCTTGACGAAGTGCAGACCCGGCAAAAGGATGTGACGTTTGCCTCGCGCTCGAAGCGTCATATCGCTGACTATCTGCGTACCCACAAACTGCAGCACAAGTTACGCGAGTTTTATCGTTTGCTGCCCAAGCGTGCGAAAACTGAAAAAGTACTCGCTGAACTGGCTGACCTGGGTGTGGCAAGTACCATGCATGTGGTACGGATACCCTATTCGGGACTGGACTGGCATATGGCATCGAAAGATATTAACTTTTCGACAGGATCAATCGGCTGGCGCTGGGATCAGGGCTATCAGGATACCTTGCGCGCAATAGAACACGCCGGCTGGCTCACTACTGTGTCAGAAGAGACGGGACTGGTTGTGCATGAACTGCCCCCACTGTCAAACTGACACACCAGGCTTGTCAGGCTAGCCAAAGTCATCAGGGCGCCAGTGACTTCGGCTGGCCAGTGATTATTCTAGTGGTTTTTTATCGATGTACACCGTTGTCGATCATGCTCATTGACGTGAACGGCCCGGTGCCGGTGCCACTGGCCTGATATTTGCATCGGCCAATAAGGCCACACATTCGCTGCTTTCCCGGGGGCCGTTGCTTGTCAGTGGTAGCAGCGCAGCAAAAGGCGCCAATACTGCCAGGGCGATTGCACCTCCGGCGCGCATTGCCATGACACCTTTATCGATCGTGACTTCGGGCCGGCGGAAACTGCCTTGTACGTAGAGGGGCGCCCGCAACGAAATGATCCGCAGCCCTTTGCTATTTGGCTTAACTGTCAGGTCGACGGTTTCCCTCGCCAGGTTGATGTCCCCGCTGACGTCAATGATGGCATCATCCGTATCGATAACAAAGCTACGGGCTTGCATCAATCCATTGGTAACAGAAAAATCAGCCGCCAGGCAGTTGAGCCTGACCTGCTTGTCGCCGGAAATTCGGGTCAGGACGATGCTTCCGATGTTGAGTCCCATCTCTTCGAGCAGGAGTTTGCTGACGGTACCCTGATTAATCAGGGCCTTTACCTCACCGGTCGAAGCGCCGAGCAAACTACCGAGTGAATTTCCCACTGCCGACAACGAGGCGTCAGCATTGATTTCACCAAGGCTCGCCTCGAGTGGTTGCAGCGACGCAAAAAGTTGTTTTAATTTTAAATGCCTGGCTGTGATTTTCAACTCCGCCTTGATCGCATTCTTGCCAGCCTCGCCGCTGCCATCGAGCCTGATGTTTGAATTTACGCTACCGCTGGCAAGCTTAAAGTTAAATGGCATTAAAGAAAGGACACCGTCTTTCAGATGGATGTTCGTCGTGAGCTGATTAAGAGGTAATTTTCCAGGAAGGACGATACGCTCCGCGTTATACGCGACCTCGATATCAAGGCTTTTCCACCTTTCTGTATCAAACGGTTTTGGAGGTAATACTTTCTGCTCTTGTCGCTCCGCAGAGCTTGCGTTGGTATCGTTGTCATTGGCGCCAATGAGCGGCCCCAGATCTGCCAAGTGCAAGGAATCCGACTTAATGTCGCCCGATAACACCGGGCGTCCCGTTGTTGAAAGAAGGTCGAGGTTGCCACTAAGGTCGCTGGAG
>CANIFC010000100.1 GCA_947466695.1 Oxalobacteraceae bacterium
CGTCGCTGATGACAGCATGGCGACCGAGATGCGCTTCAATCAATGCGGTGTGAGTTTTGTTCGCTTCGGCCAGCGTCGCCACTACTACGCCATTGGTGTCACTAGCGCTAACCGGACTCGACAGATCCGCTGCGTAGACGCCGTCGACGAACACCAAACGGTTGTGCACTTCTTCAATCGTGAACTGGGCGATATCAGCGGCATTGAGCGGAGCGGTTTCCAGCGCTGCGCTAAAGATTGTTTTAGCAAGCGCCGAGAGATCGGTAAAACGCCACTCTTCATTGCGCGTAGTGGGCAGATCCTGTGCAGCGAAGCTGGTGACAGCCTCGCTGCGCAAGGCATTTACCCCGGACACCAGGCTTGTTTTCAGGGCCGGTTGTTCCGCCAGCAGGCTGTCAAGATACCGTCTGCCAGCGGTTGGTATGTGAGCTGGTATGTGAGTTGGCACTTGTGCCGGTACCGGCGTTACCCCGCTTGGCGCTACCACGGATAATTTCGCAGGCCCGTTCATGTCGCCACTCCGGTGGCCGACACTTCGGTCGCCTGCTGATGTTCGTCGCTCACCCAGTCGTAACCGCGTGATTCCAGTTCAAGTGCGAGCTCCTTGCCGCCGGTCCGGATAATGCGGCCCGCTTCCATGACGTGCACAAAATCGGGCACGATGTAGCTTAGCAGACGTTGATAGTGGGTGACCATCACGACCGCATTGTCCTTGTTGGCCAGCAGGTTGACACCTTGCGCGACAATGCGCAGCGCATCGATATCCAGGCCGGAGTCAGTCTCGTCAAGAAAAGCGACATGTGGCTCAAGCAAGGCCATTTGTAAAATTTCGTTACGCTTTTTTTCGCCGCCGGAAAAACCGGCATTCACGCTGCGATCAAGAAAATCAGGATTCATTTCCAGCAGCTTCATCTTTTCGCGCACAAAATCGTCAAATTCAAGCGGATCAAGTTCTTCCAGTCCACGTTGTTTTTGCACGGTATTGTAAGTCAGGCGCAAGAACTGATTGTTGCCGACACCAGGGATTTCGATAGGGTACTGAAAGGCCAGAAACATGCCAGCCCGCGCTCTTTCTTCCGGCTTCATGTCAAACAGGTTCTGGCCTTCATACACGACGCTGCCGGCCGTCACTTCATAGGCGGGGTGACCTGCCAGTACCTTGGCAAAGGTACTTTTCCCGGAACCGTTCTGGCCCATGATGGCATGGATTTCACCACTGCGCACTGTAAAGTCGAGACCTTTCAGGATCTCAATGCCATTGACGCTGGCACGCAAGCCGCGCACCTCAAGTAATACTTTGCTGTCCTGATAAATCATCCGACACTTCCTTCTAGTTTAAAGTTCAGGAGATTGCTCGCTTCGACCGCAAACTCCATGGGTAGTTGTTTGAATACGTCTTTGCAGAAGCCATTGATGATCATCGATACTGCTGCTTCGGCATCAATGCCGCGCTGGGCAAAGTAGAACATCTGGTCTTCACCGATCTTCGAGGTTGAGGCTTCATGCTCGACCTGGGCGGTGCTGTTGAGTACCTGAATGTACGGGAAAGTATTGGCCCCGCAGGTGTCGCCGATCAGCATCGAATCGCACTGTGAATAATTGCGTGCACCAGTAGCGCCGGCCGTAATTTTTACCAGGCCACGGTAGCTGTTGTTGGACTTGCCCGCAGAAATACCTTTGCTCACAATGGTGCTGCGCGTGTTTTTGCCAATATGAATCATCTTGGTTCCGGTATCGGCTTGTTGATAATGATTGGTGACGGCGACCGAGTAGAACTCTCCGACCGAGTTGTCACCAAGCAGGATCACTGACGGATACTTCCAGGTAATGGCCGAACCGGTTTCAACCTGGGTCCATGAGATGCGCGAGTTCACACCTTTCGCCAGACCACGCTTGGTCACGAAATTATAGATGCCGCCGACGCCATTTTCATCGCCGGCATACCAGTTCTGTACAGTTGAATACTTGATGTCGGCGTTGTCGAGCGCGACCAGTTCAACCACGGCGGCATGCAGTTGGTTGGTGCTGAAGGCCGGAGCGGTACAGCCTTCCAGATAAGAGACAGATGCGCCTTCTTCGGCAATGATCAGGGTGCGCTCGAATTGCCCTGACTCTTCCGTGTTGATGCGGAAGTAGGTGGACAGTTCCATGGGACATTTAACGCCCTTGGGAATGAAGCAGAACGAGCCATCGGTGAACACCGCCGAGTTCAGTGCGGCATAAAAATTGTCGCCCGTTGGCACGACCGAGCCCAGATATTTTTTGACCAGTTCAGGGTGCTCGAGCACCGCTTCTGACATCGAGCAGAAAATAATACCGACTTCCGCCAGTTTCGCCTTGTAGGTGGTGGTGACCGAGACGCTGTCAAAAATAACGTCGACTGCGACACCGGCCAGTGCCATGCGCTCATGTAAAGGCACACCGAGACGCTCAAAAGTGCGTAACAGTTCCGGATCCACTTCATCCATGCTGTTGAGTTTTGGTTTTGACTTAGGCGCTGCATAGTAGCTGATGGCCTGAAAATCAATTTTTGGATGATGATGGTTCTGCCATTTTGGCTCCGTCATCGTAAGCCACTTGCGATAGGCATTCAGGCGAAATTCCAGCAGCCATGCAGGTTCATTTTTTTTCCCCGAAATCATGCGGATGGTATTTTCGCTCAAGCCATGGGGCGCAACGTCTGATTCAATGTCAGTGACGAAACCATGCCGGTAGGGTTGATTAACCAAATTTTTCAGTGCCGTACTCATGCCATTTACCTCAATATGATGTCTGCCCGTCGCCCTGACTCAAAGCGAGTCGGACTTTTCTAAAACGGGCCCTCAACCCTTGCGCTTTTCAGCTTGCGGGCCGGCGTATCTCTCGCTCACCGGCACTACTATCCGGGGTGTCGCCAGTTTTTTTCAGGTTAAAACTCTCACCGCAACCGCATTCGTTGGCAGCGTTGGGATTGTCGAACTTGAAGGATTCACCGAGACCTTTTTTAACGAAGTCCAGGTGCGATCCATCCAGGAACGGCAGGCTTTCCGCGTCGACCACGAGTGTCACGTCACGCGACTCAAACACCTGGTCTCCCGGCGTGATTTCTTCAACATAGTCGAAGGTGTAGGCCAAGCCCGAACAACCCACTTTTTTTACGCCAAGTCGCATACCCATCTGCTTATTGTTGCCAGTCAGATGCGACTGAATTTTTTTTGCTGCGTTTTCAGATAACGTGATTGCCATCTTTTTGTACCTTTGTGCTGTGATTTTTCCAGAAATGAATACTTGACTAATTTAGTCAACAACTCATCATAGAATACTTGACTAATTTAGTCAACCATGTTGCTAACGAGGTTATTTCAACGCGTTTTTACTCGTTGTAAACTCAGTGCATTGCAAAAAAAGGGAGGAGCAGGTATCAGGTGGAAACCGTACTGAACGATACCAAATGCTACCAAATGCTACCAAAGAGTGGTGCCAAAACGCAGAAGGCAAGCTTACATGATAAAAATTTTCCCCTATGTTTGTTAGCGCACAGAAAGCATTATTTTTACGGCGTATAAAGTGATGTATCGGAGCAAATGCATAGTTGTCCCGCTCCTTCGAAACTCATTTCCCGGAAATTTTCCGGGATTCTCCGGCTAGTCAAAGCGAGACGATTAACGTCCGGCAATGACCGTCAGGATTTGTCTGGCAAGTGAGAGATCATGCTGGCGCTGGCAACAAAGTGCCTCGTGGACATTGCAACCAGTCAAATTGAGCATCAAGCGCTATTTCACGCTTCCAAAAAGTCTTTCTTGGAATAACGAAAATCATGAAACTGAAACAGGAACGACGTCGCAGCAAGCCGGGCGACGGTTGATAGTTCCATTTCTACAACAGGAGTCACCATGAATAATAAAGCCATCCTCTCTGCCCTCATGGCAGCATGTTTAACCATCAGTTCAGCGGCATTTGCAGAACCCAGAGATCGCGATGATGGTCCCGGGCGTGGCGACCGTGGTCACAATGATGATCGCGGCCACGATCGCGGCCGGCATGATGACCATGGCCGCAACGATCGCTACGACTACCGCCCGCGCGCCTACAACGGACCCCGCGGTGCAGGCCCGCGGCACGATATGCGCAGGGGCGGCCGTATTTCCAACGATTACCGCGGTAACCAGTATGTTGTCAATGACTGGCGTGGCCACCGCCTGAGCGCGCCTCCGCGCGGATCGCACTGGGTCCAGACTGGTAACGACTATGTATTGGTCGCTATCGCCAGCGGCATCATTGCCCAGGTCCTGCTGAGTAATTAAGAAGTTTCACTGCCGTCTTTCCGGAGCGTGTCACAGGCGCACAAGGGCAGAGGGTGGTGGCAACTGAAAAAATGCCGCTACAGCCTGTCAGAAGTACCGGTATTTTTTCTTGAAATAGCACCAGTAATCAGGGGTAAGTCCGGATCAGTGACAAACAGCACTGCCCGGTCTCGCTCCTTTTTTTGATATCAACAGCGATACCCAGAAAAAAATCCTCCTTCGCATGCGGCAATCAACAGGCTCCCTGAGCCTGCCTGCCGCCGCCCCACCATCTGCGTCATCATCTGCGTCAATGAACTACCGGCTGGCACTACGCGGCAGGCTCAAGCACGCTGCACAACTTCCAGGCTGCCTCAACGACCTCCGGTTCAGGGGTCTGAAAATCTTCTGCCAGCCAGTGCAATGCGATATGCATCACGCCTCCGGTCACACCCGCTTGGATTATGTCGCTCACGGCGGTCCCGGCTGGTGACAGTATGCATGCCAGGCCCTGCCCGAAACTCTTGAGACTATCCGCAAAGGCCTTGTCCACTCCGGCACTGACGCCGCGGATCTCGAGCAAGAATACCTTGGCCGATTGCGGATCATTTTTCAGCGCACGAAAATAGGCCAGCAACATGGCGCGGGTTTGCGCTTGCTTGCTGGCATACGTGGCGTTTCCGACCCGTTCCAGTGCCGCGCTCAATTCTACTGACACCGCACTGAGGCAGGCTGCCAGCAACGCTTCGCTGTTGGCAAAGGATTCGTAAAAATATCGCTCCGTGAGTCCGGCCGCTTCGCATACTGATTTAACGCTGGACTGGCGATAGCCTTTTTCACCGTAGACTTTGACGGCAGCGGCGATCAGCTGACAGCGGCGTTGGGCCCGTCGCTCATCCATTAGTGTGCCACGGTAACGTCGCGGGATTGTTTCTGTCACTTTCATGCCGCATTATGCCATTTTTAGTTGTTAAAATAAATCTGACAATGTAGAGTGTCAGAAGAAATGTGAAGTTCCCACGCGAGGTTAAATGATGCCTGAAACAAATTCAACGCCATTGCCAATACCATTGCCAATACCACTGTCAATACCCGATACGAGTGTGCTTGACGTCCTGATCGTGGGTGCCGGGCTCTCCGGTATCGGCGCCGCCCGCCATTTGCAACGTGACTGTCCGGCAAAAACCTGGGCGATTCTGGAAGCGCGTGATGCACTGGGCGGTACCTGGGACCTGTTTCGTTATCCCGGCATACGTTCCGATTCGGACATGCACACACTGGGCTACTCTTTTAAGCCCTGGGCCGGGCGCAAGGCGATTGCAGACGGGCCGTCCATCCTTGACTACATCCGCGACACGGCGGACGAGACTGGCATCAGGCAGCACATCCGTTTTGGCCAGCGCGTGCGCAGCGCGAGCTGGTCAACCAAAGACGCCTGCTGGACGCTGGAAACGGAGCAGCAGCCTTCGGGTGCCATGGTGCAGATCAAGGCGCGCTTTCTGTACATCTGCAGCGGCTATTACAGCTATGCCCAGGGTCATCAGCCCGACTTTCCTGGCCAGGCTGATTTTGAGGGCGCAGTGGTGTATCCGCAATTCTGGCCTAAAAATCTTCAGTACCACAATAAGCGGGTGATCGTCATTGGTAGTGGCGCAACCGCCGTGACGCTGGTGCCGGAAATGGCGAAAACGGCGGCGCACGTCACCATGTTGCAGCGTTCCCCGACCTACGTGGTGTCGCGCCCGTCGGAAGATATGCTGGCCTTGTGGCTGGATCGCTATTTGCCGGCCAGAGTTGCCTATGGTCTGACGCGCCTCAAGAATGTCCTGCTCGGGATGTTTTTTTACCGGCTGGCGCGGCGTCGCCCGGCTGCCGTCAAGCAACATATCATCAAGTTGGCTGTCAGTCAGCTTGGCGATCAGCCCGACGCTGCCAGGCATTTTACGCCCAGTTACAATCCGTGGGACCAGCGCGTCTGTGTTGTCCCTGACGGTGACTTGTTTCGCCAGATATGTGACGGCAAGGCGTCTGTCGTGACCAATACGATAGAACGCTTTACCGCGCATGGCATTCGTCTTGCCAGCGGCGAAGAACTGCTCGCTGACGTGATTGTTGCCGCGACCGGACTCAAACTCAATGTGCTCGGCGATATCGCCTTCACAGTTGATGGTCTCGCTTATAACCCCTCGCAGGCCATGGCCTACAAAGGCATGATGCTCTCGAATCTGCCCAATCTGTCCATGGCGTTTGGCTATACCAACGCTTCATGGACGCTCAAGGCCGATCTGACTGCCGGCTATGTGTGCCGTCTGCTCAATTACATGGACCGTCACGGCTACCATATTGCACTGCCCAAGGGTGATCCTGCGGTGGCAGCGCAGCCGTTTTTGGGATTTACCTCCGGTTATGTCCAGCGCGCGCAAACCTTGCTGCCCAAGCAGGGCGACCGTAAGCCATGGCAAGTGCACCAGAACTATCTGGCCGATCTTTTGACTATCCGCTGGGGGCGAATCGCCGATGGCGTGATGCAGTTCAGTCGTTCTGAAGGAAAATGATGAATCTTCAACACCGTGTGGCCGTACTCACAGGTGCGGGTGGCGGCATCGGGCGGGCGACGGCGCAAGCCCTGGCGCGCAGGGGATGCCATATTGCGCTGGTGGATGTCGATCCGGAAGGCTTGCGCCAGACCGCCGCTCTGGTCGCCTTGTCTGGTGTCCGTGTCAGTGAGCATGTAATCGACATTGCCAGCCGAGCGCAGGTGGCTGAACTGCCGGCGCTCGTGATGGCAGCGCACGGGCAGGTGGATATCCTGATCAACAACGCCGGCGTTGCCCTGGGGGGGACGTTTGAGCAGACCAGCGAAGCCGATTTTGACTGGCTCATGGAAATCAATTTTCACGGCGTGGTGCGTATGACGCGGGCGTTCCTGCCCTTGCTGCGTGAACGCGATGCCGCACGGATTGTCAATGTGTCGAGTTTATTCGGACTCGTTTCACCACCGGGCCAAACCGCGTATTCGGCCAGTAAATTTGCCGTGCGCGGTTTTTCCAATGCCTTGCGTCATGAGCTCGAAGGGAGTGTCGTCGGGGTGACGGTGGTGCATCCTGGTGGCATTGCCACCTCCATTGCCCGTAACGCCAGACTGCCGGCGTCAGCGGTGTCGATAACGGCTAGCGACATGGAAAAGCGCGTGCGTCAGGCGGAAAAAATGTTGCGTATGCCGGCAGAAAAGGCGGGAGAAATCCTTGTCAAGGGGATAGAGCGCGAGCGTCCGCGGGTGCTGGTTGGTCTTGACGCCAAAATTGTTGCGCTGCTTGAACGATTGATGCCAGTGCATTACTGGCGCTTACTTGGAAGGGGCATGTCATGATGGAGTGGTTATTGATCTCGTTTGTTTCGCTGGTCAGCGTGTTGCTCGGCCTGATCGTCCTGCTGATGATTTTCACCGTGTATGCCGCACGCAAGGTCGAGACTGCACTGCCGCCGATCGGCTCCTTTGTTGACCTCGATGAGGCAAGATTGCATATCGTGGAGCGCGGACAAGGCTCGCCAGTGCTGCTCATTCATGGCATTGCGGGAAATTTACGCCATTTTACCTACAGCGTTGCAGACCGTCTGGCGCCGCATTACCGGGTAATTGCCGTTGACCGGCCCGGCTGTGGTTACTCCACCCGCACCGTTGGTGCCGAGAGCAGCTTGCAGGCGCAGGCCGACAGCATGGTGCGTCTGCTCGATACATTGCAAATTGAGCGCGCGGTGATTGTCGGTCATTCGCTAGGTGGTGCGCTGGCACTGGCGATCGCGCAACGTCATCCACAACGGGTTGCCGCGCTGGCGCTGGTCGCTCCGCTGACACACCTGCCCACTGAAGTGTCGCCTGCCTTTAAGGCGCTTGCGATCCGGAAAAACTGGCTGCGCAAGACGATTGCATGGACCCTGGCGGTACCCGTTACCGTCGCTTCGAGCAAGGTGACACTGGAACTGGTTTTTGGTCCGGAAGCGGTGCCAAAAGATTTTGCGACACGCGGTGGTGGTTTGCTGGCGCTGCGTCCGGGTCACTTCATGACTGCCTCGACCGACCTTAACGCCATTCCGGCAGGCATGGCCACGATTGAAGCTGGCTATGCAGCAATGCAGCTGCCAGTGCATGTGCTGTACGGTCGCGGCGACCGTATTCTCAGCCATCAGGAAAATGGGGAAGACCTGATCGCCCGGCTGCCCGGCAGCCAGTTGACGCTCATGGAAGGCGGGCACATGCTGCCGGTTACCCAGCCCGCAGCTACCGCTGATTTCATTCAAGACGTGGTGCGCCAGGTTTTTACGCCACAGCAGAACGTATGATTTTTCTCTCTTTTTTAATCCAATGACACTTTCTTCTATTCCCTCTTCTGCCGCGTCGGTATTATCCCAGCCGTTCACGCTGAGCAATGGCGTGCGTATCAGGAACCGGCTTGTGAAGTCGGCGATGTCAGAGGCTTTGGCAAACCGCGATGGATCGCCAGGTCCCGAACTCATGCGCCTTTATCACGCCTGGGCTCAAGGCGGCGTCGGTTTATGCGTGACTGGTAATGTCATGATAGACCGCAGGGCAAGGGGTGAGCCCGGTAATGTGGTGATCGAGGATGACCGCGATCTGTCGCAACTCACGGCATGGGCCCGGGCCGGAACTCAAAATGATACCCAGTGCTGGGTGCAACTCAATCATCCCGGAAAGCAAGCGCCCAAGGGATTGAACAAGGAAACCGTCGCGCCTTCCGCGGTTCCCTTTCGTGCGGAACTGCAAAAGTTTTTTACTCTCCCCAGAGAGCTCGCTGATACCGAGATTTTGGCGCTGATTCAACGTTACGCTATCGCTGCCGGAATTGTGCAGCAGGCCGGATTCACCGGGGTGCAGATTCACGGAGCACACGGCTATCTGGTCAG
>CANIFC010000101.1 GCA_947466695.1 Oxalobacteraceae bacterium
AAATAATGTTCTTCCCGGACAATTGCTAATGTCTTCATTAAGTCACATCAGCCTGTATTCGTCCTCACTATTTTTTTAGCGGAACACTCCTCATGAACCAAGAACAGTTAATCCAGGAAGCATTGACGGCGCGCGAGTCTGCCTATGCACCTTACTCACAATTTAAAGTTGGCGCCGCTCTGCTGACAAAAAATGGCAAGGTATTTCGCGGCTGCAATGTTGAAAACGCCTCATACGGGCTATGTAATTGCGCCGAACGTACCGTGCTTTTTAGCGCTGTCGCAGCCGGCTACCGGCCCGGCGATTTTGCCGGCATGGCCGTCGTTGGTGCCACTGAAGAACCGATTGCGCCCTGCGGCGCCTGCCGTCAGGTCATGCTCGAACTCGGTGGCCCGGCGCTGGACATCGTGCTGACCAACCTCAAGGGGGACATTAAAAAAACCACTGCCGGCGCCCAGTTGCCGGATGCCTTTTATTTGAAGCCGGCTGATCCAAAATAAAGTCATCCGCTACAAGCCGGCAAGAAAAGTCAATTGAGGTTACTCTAATAGAGTGTAAATTTACTAGAATTGACAACTTCAACTCACTCTTTTTAGGAGAACAGCATGCCACATCAAGAGGATTTCGATAGCTTGGTAGGAAAATCTGTATTTAGTGAAGGTAACGCCAGACGGACCTTTATCCAGACCGCAATTGGTGCCGGATTTGCTGCTACCGCGCTGCCGGTCATGGCCCAGACCATGGTCACGACCGATAGCGAGGGACTGAGCGCCGGTGTCGTGATGCTCAGCATCAATGGCCAGCAAGTGCCGGTGTATCGTGCCCAGCCTGAAGGCAAAAGTAATTTACCCGTCGTGCTGGTCATTTCTGAAATTTTTGGCGTCCATGAGCATATTGCCGATGTGGCGCGCCGTTTTGCCAAGCAAGGTTACCTCGCACTGGCACCTGATTTATTCGTGCGTCAGGGCGATGCCGGAAAATATACCAGCATTGCCGAGCTGATCAAGGAAGTCGTCTCCAAGGTGCCGGATGTACAGGTAATGGCGGATCTTGACGCTGTTGTCAGCTGGGCGAAAGACCATGGTGGCAATACCGAGCAACTGGCCATTACCGGTTTTTGCTGGGGTGGCCGGATTACCTGGATGTATGCAGCCCATAATCCCCAGGTCAAAGTGGGAGCTGCCTGGTATGGTCGCCTGGTCGGTGCACCATCGGCACTCTCGCCACAAAACCCGGTTGATATTGCCGCCAATTTAAAAACTCCTATATTGGGACTCTACGGTGCCAAAGATAGCGGCATTCCACTGGAAACGATAGAACAGATGAAGATAGCGCTGGCCAAAGGCGTTAACAAGTCGGAATTTAAAGTCTACGCCGACTCTGGTCACGCTTTTTTTGCCGACTACCGGCCAAGTTATGTCGAGGCCGATGCCAAAGACGGCTGGCAGCAATGCCTGGCCTGGTTCAAGCGCCATTTAGCCTGATCAGTAATATCCTGATCCTGCGCCAGCCTGGAATACAAGACGGCGCAGGACGATGAAGTACGCTACAAGTAAGCCGGTATCTCCGGCTCAGCAAAAACTGAAACCGGCAAGCCTTTTCTTCAGATGATACCGAGCAGACGCAAGGCCAGAGGTAGCAGCAAGGCGGTAATCAGGCCCGATATTCCCATCGCCAGACCGGCAAAAGCACCCATTTCCGCACTGACCTGAAATGCTCTGGCGGTACCGATTCCATGTGCACTCACGCCAAGGGCAAAGCCACGGATACTGACGTCGGTGACCTTGAACAGGTCCAGTAAGCCTCTTGCCAGGGTTGCTCCCAGAATACCGGTAACCATGACCAGAACCGCCGTCAACGACGGCAAGCCGCCGATCTTGTCGGCAATTCCCATGGCAATCGCCATCGTCACTGATTTGGGCGCCAGCGACAAGATGGTGACCGGTGAGGCCCCCAACAGCCAGGCGCCGCCCATGGCAACGGCAATCGCACTGGCGCTTCCCAAAACAGCCGCCATCAGAAAAGAAAACCAATGGCGCTTGAGTTTGTTAAGCTGCTGATACAAGGGAACTGCCAGCGCAACAGTAGCCGGCCCGAGCAGAAAATGGACAAACTGGGCGCCGGAAAAATACGTCTCATACGAAGTTTTTGTCACCGCCAGCAGGAGTACCAGAATGATCACCGAGATCGCCACCGGGTTAGCCAGCGGGTTCATCTTGGCCTTGGTATACAGCATAAAAGCAAACTGATACGCCAGCAGGGTCGCAGTCAGGCCCAGTAACGGCGTAGCGGCGAGGTAGGCCCAGATATCGTTGAAGCTACCGCTCATTTCTGTAACCAGCGCGCCACCAGCGCCGTCACAATAATGGAGACCGCCGTGCTGGCAACCAGCGCAGCGGCGATCGGCAGCCATTCGGCCATCAGACGTTCACCGTGCACCATGATGCCGACTCCGGCCGGGATAAACAGCAAGGACAGGTGACGCAGAAACTCCTGCGTTGTCGGCATCAGTTTTTCAGCCAGATCCTTTTTGATCAGGAGAAAAATAAACAGCAGCAACATGCCGATCACCGCTCCCGGAACCGCCAAGTCGAACAGGTAGCTGCACCCCTCACCGAGTGACTGAAAAATCAGCAGTATCGTCAGGGTATAGATCATGACCGCCTCTTCAATGCTGAACCGCCAGCGCGCCCTGAGATTGAGTGAGTGCCTGATCCAGCAACTCCACCCAATGCATGACCGGAGTCTGGGTACCCGATTGCAGATGCGTCAGGCAACCGATATTGGCAGAGAGGATCATTTCAGGCTCGGTCGCCTGCAGGTTCTTTAACTTGTTATCGCGTAGCTGATACGATAATTCCGGCTGTAATACAGAATAGGTACCGGCTGAGCCGCAGCATAAATGGCTGTCGGCACACAATTTGACATCGACCCCGACGCTGCGTAACAGCCCCTCGACCTTGCCCTTGATCTGCTGACCATGCTGCAGGGTGCAAGGCGGATGCCAGGCAATGCGCTTACTGATTTTACCGCTGAGTTTTTTTACCAGCCCGGCTTCAAATTCGGGCAGGATTTCGCTCAAGTCACGCGTCAGGTCCGAGATGCGTTTTGCCTTCACCGCATAGGCACTGTCATGCGCCAGAAAATGACCGTATTCCTTGACCGTCACACCGCAGCCTGAGGCCGTCATCACGATGGCTTCGGCACCGGATTCAACATGTGGCCACCAGGCATCAATATTGTTACGCATATCGTCGAGTGCCGCCTCATGATCATTGAGGTGATGGCGAATCGCCCCGCAGCAACCTGCCCTGGGGGCGACCACCAGTTGCACCGCCATGGCATCGAGCACCCGGGCAGCGGCAAAATTGATATTCGGTGACATCGCCGGTTGCACGCAACCATCCAGCAACAGCATCTTGCGGGTATGCTCACGTTGCGGCCATACGCCGGGATTTTGTCCCGGCGGGATTTTATTTTGCAAGGCCTTGGGTAGCAACGGACGCATCGTCTGTCCCAGTTTCATGGCAGGATTGAACAGCGACTTGCTGGTCAACAGCTCCTTGAGTGCGCCGCGCATCAAGCGTTGTGCCAAGGGCCGGGGCACCTGCTCATCGACGACCTTGCGGCCGATATCGATCAATCGGCCGTACTGTACGCCGGAAGGACAAGTTGTTTCGCAATTGCGGCAAGTCAGGCAGCGATCCAGATGCTGCTGGGTCTTGACGGTTGCCGGCTTACCCTCCAGCACTTGCTTGATCAGGTAAATACGGCCGCGCGGACCATCGAGTTCGTCACCGAGTAGCTGATAGGTCGGGCAAGGGGCGGTACAAAAACCGCAATGCACACATTTGCGCAAAATGTCTTCCGCTTCCTGGCCTTCTCGGGTGTTCTTTATAAAATCGGCGAGATTGGTTTGCATGCTGGGTCTCTATAAATTAGGGTACATACGGCCAGGATTGAAAATACCCGCCGGATCAAAGCTATTTTTCAAATTCTGGTGAATTTTGGCAATCGGTGCTGACAGGGGGGTAAATACGCCTGCTGTTTTATCACCACCACGAAACAGTGTGACGTGACCACCGAGCTCACTTGCCATGCTACGGATAAGCTGCGGGTTTTCGTCGGTCAATAACCAGCGCTGCGCACCACCCCATTCGACCAGGGATTTACCCGTCAGGCGTAAAGCAGGCGTGGCCGAAGGCAGTGAAAGACGCCATAAACCGTGCTCGTCATCCTGCGCGAAAAAATCATGGCTTTGCTCGCGCATCGAGGTCCAGTATTGGTTCGCTGCGCTACCGGTGATTTCTTCACCACCGAGATTTTTCTTTGCCGCGCGTACTGCGGCCTCAGCGCCGGACAAGCGCAGCATCAACCGCCCGACGTGCCAGGCACTTCCCGAAATGGGCAAGGCCTGTCCGCCCCAGCGGTTCATCCGCTCAATGGCATCGGCCTCGGACAAGGCAAAGGTCAGCGTAGTTTCGGCAAACGGTTTGGGTAACACTTTGAGTGAGATATCGAGAACAAGGCCCAGGCATCCCATGGAACCGGCCAGCATGCGCGACACATCATAGCCGGCGACGTTTTTCATGACCTGCCCACCAAAATTGAGCACCTCACCGGTACCATCCATCAGACTGGCGCCGAGCACAAAATCACGTACGGCACCGGCTGTGGCGCGGCGCGGACCAGACAAGCCGGCAGCAAACATGCCGCCGACAGTCACAGCGCTGCCAAAATGGGGCGGCTCAAACGCCAGCATCTGATTTTGGGCGTCCAGCGCTGTTTCAATTTCTGCCATCGGGGTGCCACATCTGGCAGTGATGCCCAGCTCTGTCGGCTCATAGGCAATGATGCCCTGATAGGCACGTGTATCGAGGATTTCTCCGCGCGCTTCCTGGCCATACCAGCGCTTACTGTTACTGCCCTGAATACTCACGGGAGCATGTTGTGCCGAAGCGCGTTGTATACGTTCGCGAAATTCTTGTAGGATAGTGTCCATGTCTGCATTCATGATTGATTCGTCAGCGGCTGTGCCCGGAGTGGAAATTGTATTCATGCATCCTCCTGGGAAATTAATTACCGTTGAGCCGGGCAAGCCTGGTCGTTCCGGGCTTGTCCTGCATCGTCGATGTTGATGTTGATTTTTTTGAGTGCTGGTAAAAGTCGGCTTCTGCAGTGTCAGGTCAAAATCAGCGTAGCGATAAAGACCTGGTACCGATTACGCATAAGTAAAATAAACGCTCTTTTGCCAGTTTATTTTTTATCAAAAACGCGATAATTCCGGAAATTTCAGCTGCCCTTTTTTGACATGCATGCGGCCGTATTCTGCGCAACGATGTAAACTTGGAATCGCTTTGTCAGGATTAAACAACACTTCAGGATCAAAAGCACGTTTCACAGACCAGAAGGCCGCGAGTTCCTGTGGTGAAAACTGGACGCACATGGAACCGATTTTTTCAATGCCGACACCGTGCTCACCGGTAATCGTGCCGCCAACTGCAACGCAGAGTTCAAGTATCTCGGCACCAAATGCCTCCGCTGTCTCGAATTCACCAGGCTGATTGGCATCAAAAAGAATCAATGGGTGCAAATTTCCATCGCCGGCATGAAAGACGTTGGCACAACGCATACCATATTTCACTTCCATCGCCGCAATGCCGATCAGCACTTGCGCCAGATTCTTGCGTGGAATCGTACCGTCCATACAGTAGTAATCGGGAGAAATGCGTCCCGCGGCAGGGAAGGCATTTTTACGTCCGGACCAGAACCGGAGTCGTTCTTCCTCACTCTGCGATACTGAAATTGCCGTCGCACCGGCCTCTTGCAGTACCGCGCTCATGCGATTGATTTCTTCCTCGACTTCCTCAGGCGTCCCATCGGACTCGCACAACAGGATCGCTTCTGCATCAATGTCATAACCAGCCTTGACGTACGGTTCGACCATACGTGACGAAGTCTTGTCCATCATTTCAAGGCCAGCTGGAATAATGCCGGCAGCAATGACATTGGCGACCGCGTTACCACCTTTAACCACGTCGTCAAAAGAGGCCATGATGACCCGGGCAGTTTGTGGTTTTGGCACCAGCTTGACAGTCACTTCGGTGACAATACCGAGCATGCCTTCAGAACCGATGAACACGGCCAGCAAGTCAAGGCCCGGCGCATCAAGTGCACCATTGCCAAGCTCGATGATCTCGCCCTCAATCGTTACCGCCCGGACCCGCAAGACGTTATGCACAGTCAGGCCATACTTGAGGCAATGTACGCCACCCGAATTTTCCGCTACATTACCGCCGATGGTGCACGCGATCTGGGAGGATGGATCCGGTGCGTAATACAAACCGAGCGGCCCGACCGCATCAGAAATGGCAAGATTACGCACCCCGGGCTGCACTACGGCAGTTCTGGAAAAGGCATCCACCTTGAGTATTTTATTGAGCTTGGCGGTTGACACAACCACGCCGTCGACGATGGGCATGGCACCGCCAGAAAGGCCGGTTCCGGCACCGCGTGGAACGATGGGCACCTGCATCGTCCGGCATACGTGCAAAACAGCGATCACCTGGGCCTCGCTCTCGGGCAAGGTCACAATCATGGGAAGCTGGCGATAGGCCGCCAGGCCATCACACTCGTACGGACGGGTGTCCTCTTCCTGATAAAGGATACAGTGTGCGGGCAGCACCGCACGTAATGCGGCAACAACAGCGCTCTGACGCTGCTGGTACAACACAACTGAATTGGCTTGTTCCATAAATTGCTCCGGTTATTTTAATTGAGTGTAATCAGCTTTTCCCGGTTTTGGGATGAATTGTTCTACGAGGCACGGCTGAATTTATTTCAGGCATAAAAAAAGACGCCTGAGCGTCTTTTTTTAGCTACGCGACAACGTCCGCTATTTATGCAGAGAATGAGGATCCACAACCGCAAGTCGATTGGGCGTTGGGATTCTTGATGACGAATTGTGCGCCCTCAAGATCATCCTTGTAATCAATCTCCGCTCCGACCAAGTATTGGTAACTCATGGCATCAACCAGCAGCTGCACACCATTTTTATCCATCACGGTGTCATCGTCATTGGTGACTTCATCAAAGGTAAAGCCATACTGAAAGCCGGAGCATCCGCCGCCCTGGACAAACACACGTAGTTTCAGGTCAGGATTACCTTCTTCCGCGATCAGGTCAGCCACTTTGGCCGCAGCACTGTCAGTGAACAGAATAGGACTTGGCATTTCGGCAATAGCATTCATTTCTTACCCCCGCAATTCAATCAAAACTGCATTATAAACCACAATTTATCCGCTAGTTTGAAGCTGCTAATTTGAGTACCGGTTCAACGAGTTCTTCGTGTGTCAATTTGCCCGTGACCAAAGCGCCATTCACCATTTCCAGTGCCTTGTAGTGCACATCTCCCAGGATTCTTGCCTTTGCCTGCAACTCGATTAACTCAGAAGAAAATACCGGACCGTTGATTTCACCATTGACGACCACATGTCCCGCCCGCACTTCGCCATCAATCGTCGCCTGCTCTGAAATGACCAGCATGCTCGACACATCAGGTTCAGCAATGACATTACCTTTTATATGACCATCAATCCGCAGGCCACCCTTGAAATGCACATCACCTTCAATACGTGTGGAGATACCGATCAGACTGTCGATCGTATTTTTATTTTTCCGGCTAAACATGTGTACTTTCCTCAGAGTTCATTAAGAAGATGTATCCTGCGTACTATAACGAGCAAATCAAGATCACTCTCGGCTTGAGTGCTGCCATTAAAGATTGATGGACTGCTGGGCACGCTGTACACCCTTATCAATTACTTTTACCTGAATTGCCTTGACCGTCGCGCCCTCTGAGAGGGTGATAAGTCCCTCAAGACGCTGATAATGCTTGAAAAGCAATTTTATTTTCCCCGGTTCGCCTGCTTTAGGGTCAGGATAAACCATCATAGCAGATTTGCCGCCTTGCAAGAGAGTCAAGGTGAACTGCGCCTCTCCGGAGAAATCCCGTGCATCTTTACCGCCTTGCATGAGCAGGACCCGATAACGCAACTGGTTAGGGGCCACCATTTCGGCCTTGATACGCTGAATGCTGATACCTTCCTGCCGTGTGGCAGAGGGCAGCAGAGTCTCAAAAAAAGCCAGATCATCTTTTAATTTCAGATTGTCTGCAGTCAGGGTCTTGATCTGTTCGGCCAGTTGGGTTCTCGTCGCCAGCGCGATATTTTGCTGGCTCTCGGCGGTAGTGGCGGTTAATGCCAGCCGGTCGCGCTCTTCAATCAACTCCTCAACCTGCTTTTGCAGCAGATCCAGGCGCTCAACACTGACCTTCTTGCCAAACGTAAAACTGCGACCCAAGTCATAAGTCCAAAGGGCAATGGCGCCTCCCAAACCAATCACCAGGGCAATCATGATCAGCCTCACCAGCCAAGACTGTTGTGGCTGAATCGTCATTTTAGAAGCTGCGATGCGTCGCTTCCAGATAGGTGATTTTGTCATGACTCTTCTCTGACTGTCTTCACGGCATAACCGGCACGTGCATCAGGCCGGTCGTTTCATCGAGACCAAACATCAGATTCATGCACTGCACAGCCTGTCCTGAAGAACCTTTGACCAGATTATCCTGCACTACCAGAACCACGACCGTATTGCCGTTGGCCGGACGGTGCAGCGCGATCCTGAGCATATTGGAGGCACGGGTCGAGCGCGTTTCCGGATGCGAGCCAAATGGCATGACATCAACAAACGTATCGTTTTTATAGGCATCTTCAAACAAGGCCTGCAATACCTCGTTGCTCACGTCCCTGGTCAGGCGGGCATACAAGGTTGAATGCATGCCACGGATCATCGGCACCAGGTGTGGCGTAAAGATCAAACCGACCCGGTCAGGTGTCATTCGTTGCAACTGCTCCAGCGTTTCTGGCGTATGACGGTGTCCTGACACGCCGTAGGCCTTGAAGCTATCACTGGTTTCAGAGAATAAAGTACCGATTTCAGCCTTGCGGCCAGCACCTGAAACACCCGACTT
>CANIFC010000102.1 GCA_947466695.1 Oxalobacteraceae bacterium
GCAGAGTGACTATGCGGTTGAATTTGGTAAGTTATGGCAAGATTTTCTGGTATCGAAAATTCCCGAATTCAAGGATGGTCGTTTCTCCGCTCCTGACTGGCGTAACCAGCCTGCAAATGCCTACAGCGTAGCAGTTTATTTGCTCAATGGACGCTTTCTGATGTCTTTGGCAGAAGCAGTTCAGGCGCCAGAAAAAATACGTCAAAAAATTCGTTTTGCGGTTCAGCAAATAGTCGATGCAATGTCCCCTGCCAATTTTCTGGCAAGTAATCCTGAAGCGCAGGCAAAACTGATTGAAAGCAAGGGCGAGAGTTTGCTTAAGGGTATTACCCAGATGCTGGCTGATATGCAAAAAGGCCGCATCTCGCAAACGGATGAATCTGCCTTCGAAATTGGTAAAAATGTCGGAACAACGGAAGGTACAGTTGTTTTTGAAAATAAATTATTCCAGCTCATTCAATACGCGCCACTCACGGCAATGGTTCATCAGCGCCCATTGTTGATGGTTCCTCCTTGCATCAATAAATTTTATATCCTTGATTTACAACCCGAAAATTCCGTGGTTCGCTACGCTGTTGAACAGGGGCACACCGTATTTTTAGTTTCCTGGGCAAATCCGGACAAGACGATGTCGGACGTGACCTGGGATGACTATATTGAGCAAGGCGCAATCAAGGCAATTGAAGTTGCCCTAGCGATCAGCAAACAAGACAAAATCAATGCTTTTGGTTTTTGCGTGGGTGGCACGATCATCTCGACTGCATTGGCAGTCTTGGCTGACCGGGGTGAACATCCCGTGAGCAGTCTGACACTATTGACGACCTTGCTCGATTTTTCTGATACTGGCGTCCTTGATATATTTATTGATGAACAACAAGTCGCCAAACATGAAGAGAAACTCTCTGCCGGTGGTTTGCTCCCGGGAAGCGATTTGGCAACAACCTTTTCAAGTCTGCGTGCCAACGATCTGGTCTGGAATTACGTACAAAAAAATTATCTCAAAGGTGAAGCGCCTCCACCGTTCGATTTGCTTTACTGGAATGCCGACAGCACTAACTTGCCCGGTCCCATGTTTTGCTGGTATTTGAGAAATACCTATCTTGAGAATAATCTGAAAATCTCCAATAAATTGGAGGTTGCCGGTAATAGAGTTGATCTTGGAAAAATTGACGCACCCGTGTTTATTTATGGCTCGAAAGAAGATCATATTGTGCCCTGGCAAGCTGCATTTGCTTCTAGCGCGCTACTTAATCCTGGCAAGAAAAAACGCAACCGTTTTGTGCTGGGTGCTTCCGGGCATATCGCTGGTGTCGTGAATCCGCCTTTGAAGAAAAAAAGAAGTTACTGGATAAATTCTGGCATCGGTACCGATCCGCAGGTCTGGTTTGACGGTGCCATTGAACATCCAGGCAGCTGGTGGCCTCAATGGGCTAACTTTCTCGCTGAGCATGGGGGTAAGATGATGAAGTCACCCGCTCATCCTGGTAATCAGATATATAAAAAAATAGAGCCGGCACCAGGCCGATATGTCGCAGTCAGGGCATAGCAAGCTCAGAATACGAGTCGTTATTTAAATGTCAAACTTGGAGATAAAGAATGTCAAAGCGAATTGCATATGTAACCGGTGGTATGGGTGGTATCGGGACTCCGATCTGTAAGAGACTTTGCCGTGATGGTTACACCGTTGTTGCCGGTTGTGGTCCTAATTCACCGCGTAAAGATAAATGGCTGGCCGAAATGCGTGCCCAGGGATTTGACATTCATGCGTCGGAAGGCAATGTGTCGGACTGGGAGTCGACCAAGGCCGCGTTTGAAAAAGTAAGGGCTGATGTCGGTGAGATTGATGTCCTGATCAATAATGCCGGTATTACGCGTGATGGACAGTTTCGCAAGATGAGCAAGGCAGACTGGGACGCGGTGATGGATACCAATCTGAACTCCCTTTTCAATGTGACCAAGCAAGTCATCGAGGGAATGGTTGAACGTGGTTGGGGACGCATTATCAATATCTCCTCGGTAAACGGTCAAAAAGGTCAGTTCGGTCAAACCAACTACTCAACGGCAAAAGCCGGTATTCACGGCTTTTCGATGTCTCTGGCTCAAGAGGTCGCCACCAAGGGTGTCACGGTCAATACGGTTTCACCTGGCTATGTCGGTACGGATATGGTCAAGGCCATTCGTCCTGATGTACTGGAGAAAATTGTTGCAGGGATTCCCGTCAAGCGTTTGGCAGAGCCCGATGAAATTGCCTCTATCGTTGCCTGGATTGCTTCTGATGAAGGTGGCTATGCGACCGGTTCTGATTTCTCCATCAACGGTGGCTTACACATGGGGTAGTGAGAGCTTAAGTGCTTTGCAACATTTTTGTAATGTGATTGCCGCAGTGCGGTAGAATAGAACCCACCGAGACAACAGTTTCGGTGGGTTTCTTATTACAAGATAAAAAAACAGCAAGAAATATTAAAAAACAGGGGGGAGACGTATCGGCATATTTTTCATTGGACTGAAAATACATCCCGACGTGTCTGGATTGGGTAAAAGACCAAAAATACCCGGTATTTTGAAATTGGTTTTTGCCGGCAGATTTATTACATGAGATTTCAATGAATAGCGTAAAAAAGATAGCACAGCATTTGATCAAGAAATATCCGAATCGTCGCTTGTACGATACTCAGACCAGCAGCTATATTACGTTGGTTGACGTCAAGCAGTTTGTTTTGGAAAACGACGATTTTGCTGTGGTTGATGCCAAAACTGGTGAAGATCTTACTCGCATGATTCTTTTGCAAATCATCCTGGAAGCGGAGTCAGGTGGTACCCCGATGTTCTCCAGTGTAGCTTTGGCGCAAATTATTCGCTATTACGGCCACGCCATGCAGGGAATGATGGGTTCTTATCTGGAAAAAAATATTCAGGCTTTTATTGATATTCAAAATAAGCTGACCGAAAATTCAAACGGCTCTTTCGAGGGCAAGACTTTTAGCCCTGAAATGTGGACTCAATTCATGAACGTTCAGGGACCAATGATGCAAGGCATGATGGGTAACTACATCGATCAGAGCAAAAATCTTTTCGTGCAGATGCAGGAGCAAATGCAAAACCAATCCAAGAGCATGTTTGCTTTTCCGTTCAATGTGGATGACAAAAATAAATAATCGGCAAAGTTTTTACTGACGATTACCCCGGTATTGTTGAGCAGAATAAAATCGATCAATTCTTACTCATGCGTGATTAGCTACAGAATAGAATAATAGGCTAGCAGGGCTAATAAGGGTAATAGGGCAAGGAAGAGGTACAATAGCGGATTGCTGTGTACCTCTTCCTTTTTATTATGCCTCTAGATATCTCTGCCACACCCTTGGCTGCCACGCCCAAGCTTAATCCCAAAGTTGGTTTCGTTTCCCTTGGTTGCCCCAAAGCGCTGGTCGATTCGGAGCAAATCCTGACCCAGTTGCGCGCTGAAGGCTACGATACCGCCAAGTCATACGACGGCGCCGACCTTGTCATTGTCAATACCTGTGGATTTATCGATGCTGCAGTGCAAGAGTCGCTTGATGCGATTGCTGAGGCACTCAATGAAAACGGTAAAGTCATCGTTACCGGATGCCTTGGTGCGAAAAAGGACGCCAACGGCAACGACTTAATTCAAAGTATTCACCCTAAAGTATTGGCTGTGACTGGCCCGCACGCTTTGACGGAAGTCATGAGCGCGGTGCACTTTCACTTGCCCAAACCGCATGAGCCTTTTTTCGATCTGGTACCGGCGCAGGGCGTCAAGCTGACGCCAAAACATTTTGCCTATCTGAAAATTTCCGAAGGCTGTAATCACCGCTGTAGTTTTTGTATCATTCCTTCGATGCGCGGTGATCTGGTCTCGCGTCCTATCGGCGATGTCATGGTCGAGGCTGAAAATCTGTTCAAAGCTGGCGTGAAAGAACTTCTGGTGATCTCTCAAGATACCAGTGCCTACGGGGTAGACGTCAAGTTTCGAATGGGCTTTTGGAATGGTACGCCGATCAAGACGCACATGACGCAACTCGTTGAAGCCTTGGGCGAACTGGCAAAAAAATATGATGCCTGGGTGCGTTTGCACTACGTTTACCCGTATCCGCATGTCGACCACATTATCCCGTTCATGAACAACGGGCACGTCTTGCCTTATCTGGATGTTCCTTTGCAACATGCCCACCCTGATGTGCTAAAACGCATGAAACGACCTGCCAGCGGAGAAAAAAATATTGAGCGTATCAAAGCCTGGCGCGCCATGTGTCCGGACATTACGATCCGCTCTACCTTTATCGCTGGCTTCCCTGGCGAGACGGAAGAGGAATTTGAGTATTTGCTCGACTTTTTACGCGAAGCTGAAATTGATCGCTTAGGCTGCTTTGCCTATTCTCCGGTAGAGGGCGCAACGGCCAACGAATTGGCGAATCAGTTGCCCGATGAAGTCCGGGAAGATCGCCGCCGGCGCGTGATGGAGTTGCAAGAAGGTATTTCTAAAAAACGCCTGCAAGCCAAGATTGGTAAAACCATGCGTGTGTTAATTGACTCTCTGGACCGCAGTGGCGGGGTGGGGCGCAGCTCAGCGGATGCGCCTGAAATTGATGGCGTTGTGTATGTTAAACCGTACTTTGAACCACACCGCAAGTTGGTGGTCGGAGAATTTGTTAACGTCACAATCACCGCGGCAGACGCGCATGACCTGTGGGGCGAAGCGATTTAATTCGTTCAAGGCGACAGCGACTCTTGTCTCGCTTCCCTTGCGACAGGGGCGGTCATGGAGACAGGCTTGTTGCCAAAAGGATGAACGATCAATGAAAATTGGTTGTTCATCCTGCTACAGCGCCTTTGAGCAAGCTGTAGATCAACCATAGTAAGTTCTACCAGCTGACGCTCTATGCCGGCTGGTACGGTCTTACCTGCTGAACTGCAGGTTGCGCCAATACGCAGAGAAACTGCAGCACTTTCCTTCTCAGGCAGTGCGAAAAACTCCTCCTGCATACAAATCCACGAGCAGAAATCACACAAACGACACGTAAATAATGCGCGTCGTGAATTTTTTCCTCTATTAAATCTTTCATCACAAAAAATTCTTGGATCTTAAAAGACGTTATAGCAGGCAGAGCAGGTAGAGCAGGCAGCGTTGTCTATTCCTGTCTCTCCGGCATGATCTTTTGAGAGTCATTGTCCAGCGTCATTATTGAGGCTAATTATCCGGATGCATTTTTCGGTGTCCATCATCACAAAGCAGCCAAAATCAGCTTTTAAGCGCTTCCCTTATTCACGAGGGTGTGATGATACCGGACTAGTTCATAAGGACTAGTTGGTCTAGTGCCAATGCGCCGTGAATCCTGTCGTACCGAGGAATGGGCGAAGCCAGGTCATTTCTCTACAATTACTGCAGGTAATTAAAGAATGATGTGGGTAGTTCACCCGCTTGATATGGAGAGTTGCGATGAGTCATTTTCTAGATAGATTAAAGCTCATGTCGAAGGTGAAGTCTACCTATTCGGACGGTCATGGTGTCGTTGTTAATGAAGATCGTCAGTGGGAAAACGCCTACCGCAGCCGCTGGCAGCATGACAAGATCGTGCGCTCCACGCATGGCGTCAACTGTACCGGTTCGTGTTCGTGGAAAGTGTACGTCAAGAATGGCCTGATCACCTGGGAGACTCAGCAAACCGATTACCCCCGTACCCGTCCCGATCTGCCTAACCATGAGCCGCGTGGCTGTCCGCGCGGCGCTTCCTATAGCTGGTATGTGTATTCTGCCCAGCGCGTCAAGTACCCGATGGTACGCGGTCGCCTGATGGAAATGTGGCAGGAAGCGCGCAAGACCATGGGACCTATTGATGCATGGGAGTCGATCAGCCAGAATCCGGAAAAAGCCAAGCGCTATAAATCCATCCGTGGTCTGGGTGGTTTCGTCCGTGCCGACTGGGACACTGCGCAAGAAATTATTGCCGCCTCCAATGCCTACACGATTAAAAAATTCGGCCCGGACCGTGTAGTCGGTTTCTCCCCGATTCCGGCCATGTCAATGGTCTCGTATGCTGCCGGTGCGCGTTACCTGAGCCTGATCGGTGGCGTGTGCCTGTCGTTTTATGACTGGTATTGTGATCTTCCCCCTGCCAGTCCGCAGGTATGGGGTGAGCAGACGGATGTGCCGGAATCGGCTGACTGGTACAACTCGACCTATCTGCTGGTATGGGGATCGAACGTGCCCCAGACCCGTACCCCGGATGCCCACTTCTACACCGAAGTGCGTTACAAGGGAACCAAGACCGTTGCCATCTCGAGTGATTATGGCGAAATGGTGAAATTCGGCGATATCTGGATGGCGCCAAAACAGGGAACCGATGCGGCACTGGCCATGGCGATGGGGCACGTCATTCTCAAGGAATTCCATCTGGAAAATAAGTCACCTTATTTCCGCAGCTACGTCAAGCAATACACCGACATGCCAATGCTGGTGCTTCTTGTCGAGCGCAATGGCACCTATGTCGCCGACCAGATGTTACGCGCTTCACAAATGCCCGGTAACCTCAATGAGGCTAATAATCCTGACTGGAAGACACTGGCAATTGATGAGGCAACGGGCCATATCGTGTCACCCAATGGCTCGATCGGCTATCGCTGGGGTGAAGGAAAGTTTGACGACGGTGCCAAAGTCGGACGCTGGAATCTGGAGCCTAAAGATGGTCATTCAGGCCGCGAGATTGATCCGCAGCTGAGTCTCATTGGCAAGCATGACGAAATCGTGAGTGTTGGCTTTAGTTATTTCGGCGGTACAGACGCCAACGAGATGGTCTTGCGTAACTTGCCTGCCAAACGCCTCACACTGGCTGACGGCTCCTCGGTTCTGGTCGCAACAGTGTACGATTTATCGATGGCCAATTACGGTGTCGATCAGGGCTTGGGCGGCGCAGTCGCCCATTCGTATGACGACGATATTCCCTATACGCCCGCCTGGCAGGAAAAGCATACTGGTGTGAAGCGTGAGCTGGTGATTCAGGTGGCGCGCGAATTCGCGCAAAATGCCCATGACAGCGAAGGCAAGAGCATGGTCATCGTCGGTGCCGGTCTTAATCACTGGTATCACAACGATATGATCTATCGGGGCATCATCAATATGCTCATGATGTGCGGTTGTATCGGTAAATCAGGTGGAGGCTGGGCACATTATGTCGGACAGGAAAAACTGCGTCCGCAATTTGGCTGGGCACCGCTGGCATTCGCCACTGATTGGGCCCGTCCTCCCCGTCAGATGAATGGCACCAGTTTTTTCTATGCGCACACCAGTCAGTGGCGTCATGAGAAGCTGGCGATGGACGAGATTTTAGCGCCGACGGCAGATAAATCAAAGATCAGCCACATGAGCATGATCGACATGAATGCCAAGTCCGAACGTCTGGGCTGGCTGCCATCGGCGCCGCAGCTGGAAACAAACCCGCTCGATATTTGTGATGCTGCTGAAAAAGCGGGTGTCAGTCCGCAAGACTATCTGAGCAAGGGTTTGCAGGGTGGCACGATCAACATGAGTTGCGATGATCCGGATAATCCGAAAAACTTTCCGCGCAATATGTTTGTCTGGCGTTCCAATATTCTGGGCAGTTCCGGCAAGGGGCATGAATACTTCCTCAAGTATCTGCTGGGTGCGCAAAATTCCCTGTTTGATGATCCGGATGATTCTATCAAGCCAACGGAAGTGAAATTCCGTCCGGAAGCGGCGGAGGGCAAGCTCGATCTGCTGGTGGTACTCGATTTCCGCATGAGCACCACTTGCCTGTATGGCGATATCGTCTTGCCGACCGCCACCTGGTATGAAAAGGATGACTTGAATACCTCTGATATGCATCCTTTCATTCACCCCCTGAGCGAAGCGGTGCAGCCTTTATGGGAAAGCAAGACAGACTGGGAAATCTACAAGGGTCTGGCCAAGAAATTGAGTGAAATTGGTGGTGATTATCTGGGCACCCGCAACGATATCGTGTTGCAGCCGCTGTTGCACGATACCCCGGGTGAACTGGGTCAGGCCTTTGAGCCCAAAGACTGGAAAAAAGGCGAGTGTGAGCTGATTCCGGGTAAGACTGCACCGAACATGATCGTGGTCGAGCGCAACTATAAGGATATCTATAAAAAATTCACCTCCATCGGCCCCTTGCTGGACAAGCTTGGCAACGGTGGGAAAGGAATTAACTGGAATACCGCGCACGAAGTAGCTGAAATTGGCGGTATTACTAAGATCGTGACGGAAGAAGGTGTGAGCAAAGGACGGCCTCGTCTGGATACGGCAATTGATGCTTGTGAAATGATCCTCACTTTCGCGCCGGAAACCAACGGCCATGTGTCGGTCAAGGCGTGGGAAGCGCTGGGCAAGATTACCGGTCTCGACCATACACACCTGGCAGCGGGTCGCGAGCATGACAAGATCCGTTTCCGTGATGTGCAGGCACAACCGCGCAAGATCATCTCTGCACCGACCTGGTCGGGACTAGAATCGGAAGAAGTCAGCTACACCGCCGGTTACACCAATGTGCATGAATTGATCCCTTGGCGCACCCTGACCGGTCGCCAGCAATTCTATCAGGATCACCGCTGGATGCTTGATTTTGGTGAAGGTCTTTGTGTCTACAAGCCGGCAATCGACACCAAGACGGTCGCACCGATGCTCAACAAATCGCCTAATGGTGAGAAAGAAATCGTTCTTAACTTTATTACGCCGCATCAGAAATGGGGAATTCACTCTACCTATTCCGATAACCTGCGCATGCTGACCTTGAGCCGTGGTGGCCCGCATATCTGGATCTCGGAACTGGAAGCCAAGGATGCCGGTCTGGTCGATAACGACTGGGTGGAAGTTTTCAATAGCAACGGTACCCTGACGGCGCGTGTGGTGGTGAGCCAGCGCATACCAAAAGGGATGTGCATGATGTATCACGCCCAGGAAAAGATCATCAACACCCCGGGTGCAGAACTCAGCGGTCAGCGTGGCGGTATTCATAATTCAGTCACCCGTACCGTGATGAA
>CANIFC010000103.1 GCA_947466695.1 Oxalobacteraceae bacterium
GGAATACGTATAGCCATGAAATAATTCAATTCCACCAGGACCCGACATAAACGCGTCGTGAATAAATTTTTTGGAAAATACTGCCCCCATTGGCACCACGCCGTTAGTGAGTCCCTTGGCACTGGTCATCAAATCAGGCTCAACGTCAAAATAATCACTGGCAAAAGGTGTCGTCAAACGGCCAAAACCGGTAATCACTTCATCAAAAATGAGTAAAATACCATGTTTAGTACATAATTCACGCAGCCGTTTGAGGTAGCCCTTTGGCGGGATCAACACTCCGGTAGAGCCTGCAACAGGCTCGACGATCACGGCGGCAATGGTCGATGCATCATGTAAAGCGACAATCCGTTCCAGTTCATCAGCGAGGTTCATGCCATGTTCCGGCTCCCCACGGGTGAAGGCATTTTTTGCCAAATTATGTGTGTGTGGCAAATGGTCAACGCCACCCAGCAGCGGACCAAAACTTTTCCGGTTACCACCGATACCACCGACTGAC
Source organism: Oxalobacteraceae bacterium (assembly GCA_947466695.1). Classification (GTDB taxonomy): domain Bacteria; phylum Pseudomonadota; class Gammaproteobacteria; order Burkholderiales; family Burkholderiaceae_D; genus Undibacterium. The sequence goes on from CANIFC010000103.1 coordinate 500, forward strand.
ATGCCACCGAAACCCACACCATGATAACCACGTTCGCGTCCGATCAGACGGGTACGCGAGCCTTCACCACGCACCTTGTGATAAGCCAGTGCCATTTTTAAGGCAGTATCGACCGCTTCCGAACCGGAGTTGGTATAAAAAACATGGCCAAAACGATGGTTTGTGTAGTCCATCAATTTTTCAGCCAGATCAAATGCCGCAGGATGTCCCATCTGAAAAGTAGGGGCAAAATCGAGTTGACCAACCATTTCCCGTACTGCGCTGATGATTTTCGGCTGCGCATGTCCACAAGGAACGCACCACAGGCCAGCGGTGCCATCAAGTACATCATTGCCTTCGACATCGCGGTAATACATACCCTCGGCCGAGACCATCAGGCGCGGATTTTCCTTGAAATCGCGATTGGCGGTAAATGGCATCCAGAATGAATCCATTGATGCTGGTTTCGAGAGGTTCATACAGCGGTTCCTTTGTAATGGTGTTGCAACTTCTATCAAGAAAATTGATCATCGGCACTTCAGTGAATTGATGATAGCCAGCACAAGATCAATGGCACAGAGACACAAATTCTAAAAGTAACCAACCGTACTGGTAGTGCTAACATAACAGTTTTCCCAACTCAGGAAAGTAGTGTTGCGATGAATCAGGTAAAAAAAATAGTCGACGACTCTTTGGAACCGCCACATCCGGTAAAAATAAATACAGCATGGCCATTACTTTCACTGGAACGCAGTCGCCGGGTGAGTCTCGTTGAGCAAATCGTCACCGCAATTATTGTGCTCATCAATCGCCTTGAACTACGCATCGGAACCAAAATGCCCTCGGTGCGAGAACTGGCGAAGTGCAATAGTATCAGCACCTTCACGGTTGTCGAATCGTACGAACGCCTAATGACAGCGGGATTCATCAGTTCTCGCCGCGGCTCTGGTTATTTTGTGGTGCGAAACGAACTCCCTAAGCAACAACAGCAAACTATATTCAAGGCCACACCGACTGCGATCGACACCTTGACGCCGGATCTGTACACCGGGGTTTCAGGTGCATTGCCAGTAGGTTCCGGTTGGCTACCGCCGGAATGGTATGGCGAAGCAACCATTCTCAAAGCTGTGCGGCATGCAATGCAAATTCCCGCCAACCGGTTGCGTGGCTATGGCCATCCACTGGGCTTTCCTACGCTGCGTCAATATTTGGCTGCAACCTTGACAGATAAGCTCTATGCCGTTGATGCCGACCAGATTTTACTTACACATGGGGCAACGCATGCCTTTGACCTCATCTTGCGTACGTTGACAAAACCAGGTGATACGGTGTTTGTTGAAGACCCCAGTTACAGTAATTTACTATCACTAATCCGGCACCACGGCTGCATCCCGGTGGGAGTACCACGTAACGACGCAGGTCTTGATATGGATTTTTTGTACCGGCAACTGCAACTCACGACACCTAAAGTCATGTTTATCAATACCGTGCTGCAAAATCCACTGGGGACGTCACTGAGTCCGGCGCAGGCGCACCGCTTACTGGGCTTGGCCGACCGATTCGATTTCTGGCTGGCAGAGGATGATATTTATCGTGAACTGGCAGCGCCAGGAGAAGCATCACTGGCAGCGATGGACGGCTTTCAGAGGGTCATCCGGATCAGTAGCTTCTCCAAAACATTGTCACCTGTATTTCGGGTCGGGTCCATTTCTGCTCCGGATTCCCTATTAAACGAGCTAGTCAGAGTCAAGATGCTGGCAGGTCTGACCACTTCCGAAATCAATGAACGCGCGGTGTATCACGCCATCTCGGCTCGCCACTATCCTCATATGCTGGAGCACCTGATCCTAAAACTTGAGATTGGCCGTGAGCGAATGATACAAAAATTAGCAGAAGCGGGGTTAACGCCAATCGCACGGCCCCGGGGCGGAATGTTTATCAGCTCTGGCTGGATACTTGAGCCTAGCGAACAATGGAACGGAAAAGTTGTCGCAGACTTGGCACTCAAGGCGGGCATACTACTTTCACCGAACGAATTTTTCATGTTGCGTCAGTCTGACTCGATCTGGTTTCGCTTTAATGTTGCTTACGTCGACTCACCGCTTTTGTACGATTTTCTGCGATCAATTCGTCGTTAAAACATGGTGTCCGGGATCGCTCTACTTATTTCGAAAAAATAAAAATGAAAATAACTGATACGCTCCTGTTCAATGCGAAGCAGATTTAGACTCACTTGTCATTGATTGAAATGTAAATAAAAATTTGATAGCCTTAACCGGCGACAAACCAGATGACCTCTAACGGAAAACAGATCTTGAGCAAAACAAAGTATCCCTTATCTTTTCTGGCAACCTTAAAAAAACTGCATTATTCATTTTCATTCAAGGGAAAACTCATTACCGCACTCGTTGCCCTGTTCATGTTTTGCATTTGGGGACTGGTTTTTTTCTACACTTCTTTTTTACAAACACAATTTAATACCATTATTTTTGACCAGCAATTCGAGTCTGCCCGGCGCCTTGCAGGAGAACTCAACACCAATTTAAAAGAACGCACTCAAAGTCTGACGATTATCGCGGAAAATTTTCCTGCGGAACTTAAAAAAAACAATCTACAAAAATTTTTATCCGGTCTCAATAATCTTCATTCAATTTTCCCTGCGGGAATCACGATTACTGGAATCGACGGTAAGTTAATTGGCAGTTTTCCAGTGGCTGCCATTCAGCATGGGACCGACCTCAGTGATCCGGATTTTCTCTTCCCTGTCCTGTCAACCAAAAAACTTTACATCAGCAAGCCAGCGTTCGACCCGATTTCACAACAGCCAAGTTTCGTCATTGCTGTTCCTATCCTTAACGCCAGGGGCGAAGTGCGCGCCGTATTGACAGGGAAAACGAATATCAACGATGCGAATTTTCTGCCCTATATTTTCAACTCGACGTTGCATGAAAGAAATGAATTTTTTGTTATTTCGCCGAGGGATAACTTAATTGTAGCGGCAACCAATTCGAGTCGAATATTAAGCACGATCAAAAAACGCGGTATCAGTCCTATGCTCGATAAATTTATCGATGGCTTTGAAGGATCGGGAATGATCGACGGCTCTGACGGTATTCTCAAACTGGTTTCCGCAAAACAGGTACCAATTTCGGGATGGATTTTGATCCAGACCTTACCTGCCAACCTGGTATTGGCTCCTCTTGCGCACATCCAGATGTTTCTTTTCCTCATTGCCGGCTTCATGACACTGGTTGCTGTGCTGTTCATCCATTACATGGTGCGACGGGTACTCGCTCCACTGGCCGAAGCTGGCCGGGTGATTCACGACATGACTGAGAGCACAATAAGTTTGCCGAGTTCACACATCAAACCGAGAGACGAGGTGGCTACGCTGATCAATAACTTCAGCAGGCTCACAGAAGAAAAGAAACGTACCGCATGGGCACTCGATGCCAGCGAAGAACACTTTCGGCAGCTAGTCGAAAGTGCGCCGGATGCCATTATTGTTCAGGTTGAAGCCCGGTTTGCCTATGTCAACCTCGCTGCTGTCATGTTATTTCAAGCTGGCGACAAAGCGCAATTGCTAAATCGCAAAATAGTGAGTTGCGTGCATCCGGATAACCGGCACGTAATACTGGAACTCATCAAAACAAGCGGCGATATTGATGCGGATAGTCTTCCTCAAGAAAATACATTTATGCTCAAAGACGGTAGCTTCATCGACATGGAAACGTCGTGTGCACCGTTTGTTTTTGAAAATAAACGTGGTTCTATTTTTTTTGCACGTGACATTACCGAACTTAACCGGGCTAAAGCATTTATTCGCGACGAGGAAATTTTATATAAATTACTTTTCGATAATATGCTTGAGGGTTTCGCCTACTGCCAGATGATCTTCAAGAACGGCAGCGCAGATGATTTCATCTTTCTCAATGTCAATCCAGCGTTCATGCAGTTGACCGGACTGACAAATATTATCAGTAAAAAAGGAAGTTCAGTACTATCTGGCACGGTAACAAGCCATCAGGAATTTTTGCAGATTTGCAGTCGGGTCGCCGATGGCGGTAAGGCTGAACGCATCGACATTTATGTCGACTCTTTAGGAAACTGTTATTCCGTGTCAATTTACAGCGCAATAAAAGGGCATTTCATGACGATCTTTGACGTGATCACCGAAAAGGTCAAAACTGAGCAGCTACTAAAAAAACAATCAGAAGAAGTTCGTGCACTGGTTGAAAATTCACCCGACATGATCTTGCGTTTCGATCGAAATTTACAGTGTACTTTTGTAAATACGGCAATGGAAACAGCTTATGGATCGACTCGCGATACCATTCTTGGTAAAAAATACGATCAGATAGACTTGAACAAAAAAGTCGCTGCACAATGGAACACCGCCATCATGTCGGTAGTCGAAAATGAGGCTGAGCAAACTTTCGAATTTTTTCTGGCATCGCACTCCGGAGATAAGCATTATCAGGCCAGACTAGTCCCTCAATTTTGTTCAAAAGGTCTTGTATCTAACGTACTGGCGGTGGCTCATGATGTTTCCGCTATCGAGCATAGCAAAGTCTTATTATCCGAAAATGAGCAAAAAATCCGCGGAATTACAGCAAACACACCGGGAATGGTATTTCAATGTGTCATGCGCGTGATGACTGGTTTAATTGATTTTACTTTTGTCAGTGAAGGATCAGTGCTTTTGCTCGGTTTAACACCAGAAGAAATTTTAGCAAATCCAGATACCATTCAAAAACAACTCTCTGACACGGATCGGAGAACCCTCCGGAGTAGTTTGCAACAGGCGCTAGCTACGATGTCCGCCTTGAACTGGGAAGGAAAAATTATTTCCAGACAGGGACAGGAAAAATGGATTAATTGCCGGGCCTCGCCGCGCGTTGTCGCTAACCTGGACATTATCTGGGAGGGCGTGATCGTCAATATCACGGCAAATAAGCACAGTGAACAAAAACTGATTGAATCGAGACAGATACTGAGAGACCTTTCAACGCATATGGAAGGAGTCAGGGAAGAGGAAAGAAAAAGAATTGCACGCGAAATACATGATGACCTCGGACAAGCGTTAACGGTACTACACATGGACTTATCGTTTTTACGCTTAAGTTTTGGTGGGCAGAATGTGCAATTAATGGAGAAAATTCGTTCGATGAAGGAGGATGTCGATCGCACTATCCGTATCATGCGCCATGTGACATCTACATTGAGGCCCGTAGCTCTTGATCTTGGGTTAATTGCCGGCATTGAATGGCTAATTCAGCAATTCACCCGATATACAAGAGTAATTTGTCAATTCAATACAGAACTTGAAGAAATTAAAATCGACGACGGGCGCGCAACAGCTATTTTTCGCATTATCCAAGAATCGCTAACCAATATCACCAGACATGCTCAGGCAACAGAAGTGAGTGTGTCTATTAGTATTGAAAACAACGACCATATTCACCTTAAAGTACACGATAATGGCAAAGGATTTTCTTTGGACGCTTCCAGGAAGATTTCCTCGTTTGGGTTAATTGGAATTCGAGAACGGGTATTGATGTTGCAAGGTGCTGTCAGGATAAACAGCTCGCCCGGTGAGGGAACCAATATCGAGGTTTGCATACCCTTAAACGAGCAGTTAAATGAGACAGAATTGGCAACGACGATAGCTTCTGATCAGGTCGTTATAACAAACAATATAAAAGATAATAATAATGATTAAAATTATTTTGGCAGATGATCACCATATCGTAAGACAAGGGCTTAAGCAGCTTTTGGCTCTTGCTCCAGATATGGACGTTGTGGGTGAGGCGGCAAACGGTCAGGAATTACTTATTCTTCTGGAAATGGTCAAATGTGACATTCTCCTTTTGGATATGACTATGCCTGGCTTAAGTGGAGTCGACCTGATCAGAAAAATCAAGGAAACCTTTCCTTCAACCTCCATTTTAGTATTTAGCATGCATAACGAAAGCCAGTTGGTAAGCCGGGCCATGAAAGCGGGAGCTGTTGGATATGTTACGAAAGACAGCGATCCGGAAAAATTAGCACTAGCTCTTCGCAAAGTAGCAAACGGCGGTAAATATATCGATCCTATGCTGGTTGATGAACTGGTGAGGTTTCAAGGTTTTGGCCTTGGCAATGCGACACCCCACGAAAGGCTCTCTGAGCGTGAATTTCAGATCTTTCAATTACTCATTGCCGGCAAGTCTGTCACCGCAATTGCAGAAAGCTTCTCCTTAAGCTCTAAAACTATCAGTACGCACAAACTTCGACTTTTACAAAAAATGCAGATGACCAGTATCGCTGAACTCACAAGATACGCAATAGAACATCAACTCGTCAAAATATGAACATACGCATGCTTTCTTTCGATTAGACAACTACCGCCTTTGCGTTGTTCACTTTTTCGTTCACTTTTGATAAAGTTAATATAGGTGCAAGACTTGCTGCCAACTCAAAAAAATCCTGCGCTCCCCGGCTGTTAGCTGCATAGTAGCGAATCGGTTTACCGGCGCCAAAAGCTTCGGCGAGTCGTATGTCGTTACGAATTCCACTCAAGACACGGTGCGCACCGAACTGACGCGAGACTTCGCTTGTAATACTGCGGTGCTGACGGATGTGCTCTGCTGCTGCCATAGGCAAAAAACCAAGTACCTTCAGATCCGGATTCTGACTCGACATGACCTTAAAGAGAATGCGCATTAACTGACGCAGTCCTTCGAAAGACAAAGGGTGAGGAATATACGGAACCAGCACCCAGTTCGCTGCCGAGAGTGCATTCAAAAGTAAAAAATCGAGCGAAGGCGGTGTATCAATGATGGCGATATCAAATCGCGTAGTGATTTCACTGCTGGCCAAGGCATCCGCCAGACGTCGTTCGTCACGGATACCACTTCCGTGCTCAAATAACTGATCCGCTGGAGCCAACGACAGGTTGGAGAATGCCGTTTCACGCACCGCGTCAATTAACCGGGCATGAACATCGGTAAAAATCGTATGTGCCGTCGGATCTCCAAACGATACTTTTAGCCCAAGACCGACAGCACAATGACCTTGTGAATCCATGTCTATCAACAGTACGCGCAATCCCATTGCAGCCAGTTCTGCGGCCAGATTCACCGATGTAGTGCTCTTGCCTGCGCCCCCTTTTCGATTGCAGACCGCGATAACACTCAACGGCTTAAGCTCTGGCATCAGCGACTGCGGTGTCGGTGCTATAGTTGCCGGTGTAGTAAGTGGATTCATCTCAGCGCTTCGTCTATTGCATTGCGTAAATCGGAACGCAGAAAAGGTTTTGACAGTGCGGCCCTGACACCGAGCAGTTTGGCCGACTCCAAATTAAATTCTGCTGTAATCGAACGCCTGCCACCAGACATCGCAATAATTGGAACCAGATTACCTTGCTGAGAAAGCTGCATGATAGTTTCAACACCATCAAGTTTAGGCATCAAGATGTCTGTAATGATCAAGTCAGGACAGCGGGTTGACAACATCGCCAGCGCCTCGAGCCCATCGCCGGCGGTAATAACGTTATGCCCATCTTGCTCGAGCATTTTCACCAGCATGAGTAAAAACTGAACGTCATCTTCAATGACAAGAATATGTGCCATATGCGCGCCTTACTTTCTATATTTACAATAAATTATGTATCTAAAAAAACATTATCACTATCAGGATTTTTGAGCGGTAAAAAAATATGAAGACTACTTCCCATCCCTATTTCGCTATAAATTTGAATGTCTCCGCCCAGGTCGGAAACTATTCCATACACAACTGACAAGCCCAAACCGTTACCTTTGCCAGGCTCTTTAGTGGTGAAAAATGGATCAAATGCACGTTGTTGCACTTCAGGCGACATCCCGCTGCCGTTATCGTCAATCACAATGGAAAAACGATTGATTGACGAGCCATCCGTACTGATTAACGCTGGCGCACTGGTAATCAAAATATCGAGCCTGCCATGGTTCTCCATGGCATCTACTGCATTCATGCTTAAATTCATGACTATCTGTTCGATTTGCAATTTAGCGGCCAGTATGGGAGCCGACTCAAGCTCGGTTTGAAAATTAATTTCGATACTAGTAGGGATTGACACTCTTAGCATCTGTAACATGGTCTGTATCAGCGTCACCGCGTCCACCACGACTAACTCAACCGGAGTCTGGCGCGCAAAGGCCAGCATTTGGGTGATCAGGTCATGCGCCCGTGTACTCGCATCAAGAATTTGACATGTGTAATCTCGCCCTTCAGCAGACTCAGGAAAGAGATCTTCAATCAGTTCTGTATAGCCATTAATGATACCCAGAATGGTATTAAAATCGTGAGCAATTCCAGCTGCCATAGTACCAATCGCTTCGAGCCGGCTGGCTTGTGCCTGTCGATTGTTGTCCAGAATTTTCCTATCTCGCTGTTGACTATAAGCAATACTGTACGCCACCGACGTTTCCAATAACGGCGTCGTCAGGCGCCCTGCCACTTGAGACAATAATATTTCAGGATGTTCGCGAGCAAGGCGGCATAATGCATCTTGATGAATAGAAACACAA
>CANIFC010000104.1 GCA_947466695.1 Oxalobacteraceae bacterium
CCGCCTCAACAAGGAGGGTCACACTGTCGTGCTCACCACGCATTATCTGGAAGAGGCGCAGGCTTTGTGTAATCGCGTTGCGATGCTCAAGGCGGGAAAAATTGTCGCGCTCGATCACATGTCGGCGTTAATCAAGCGTATTTCAGGATCTCAAATGAAAATCACGCTGGCCAGTGGTGCCTTTCCTGAGAGTTTGCAAAGCATGGTGATTGCGCAAGAAGGCCCGTTGATCGCCAATCAGCATACCTTACGAGTCACTAACTATTCTCAAGTTGAGCCTGTTCTGGCATCACTGCGTGAAGCAGGGTGTATTCTGGAAAATTTACAGCTTCAACAGGCTGACCTGGAAGACGTTTTCCTGCAAATTATGGATGATGGAAAATGAACGGTTTTCAAACACTTTTTTATAAAGAAGTCCTGCGTTTCTGGAAAGTGGCAACACAGACCATCGGTGCCCCTATTGTGACCGCGCTTTTATATTTGCTTATTTTTGGCCATGTCCTTGAGTCGCACGTTCAGATCTATCCAGGGGTAAAATACACCGCCTTCCTGATTCCTGGACTGATCATGATGAGCCTGTTGCAAAACTCGTTTGCCAACGCATCCTCTTCTCTGATTCAATCAAAAATCATCGGCAATCTGGTGTTTATCCTGCTGCCTCCCTTATCTCACTGGGAACTGTTTGGTGGTTACGTCTTGTCTGCAGTGGTACGCGGTCTGGCTGTCGGGACCGGCGTATTCATTGCGACCGCGTGGTTTTCTGAGTTAAGTTATGTCGCTCCCTGGTGGATCCTGTTTTTTGCATTTATGGGAGCCGCCATGCTGGGAACCATGGGTTTGATTGCCGGTATCTGGGCTGAAAAATTTGACCAGATGGCGACCTTTCAGAATTTTCTCATTGTCCCCGCGACGTTTTTGTCGGGCGTTTTTTATTCGATTAATTCATTGCCGCCTTTCTGGCAGAATTTATCGCGTTTTAATCCATTTTTTTATATGATCGACGGTTTCCGTTATGGCTTCTTTGGGCAGTCCGACGTAAATCCCCTGATCAGCGCAGGTATCGTCTCAGTATTTTTCATTTTGTTCGCGGGTATAGCGGTGCAAATGCTAAAGAGCGGTTATAAACTGCGGCATTGACCTTGTCATTTGACGCTGACTGCACCACCTATGCACTCCCTATTTTATCGGAAAGAAAAATTGTGTTTCCTACACCTGAACAAATAAAAACATACATCCTCGCCGGTCTTGACTGTACGCATGTCGAAGTGGAAGGCGATGGCCAGCATTTTACTGCGGTCATCGTTTCCAGCGCTTTTGCAGGCAAGAGACTGATACAGCGCCACCAGATTGTCTACGCAGCTTTAGGTGATCGCATGCGTGAAGAAATTCATGCTTTGTCAATGAAAACACTGACGCCCGAAGAGTTTCAATAATATGGATAAATTACTGATCACCGGTGGTTATCGTCTTAATGGCGAGATCGCTATTTCCGGTGCTAAAAATGCGGCGTTACCAATTTTATGTGCCGGTCTGCTGACCGCCGGCGATGTGATATTGCATAATGTTCCCGCGTTGCAGGACGTTTCGACCATGCTTAAGCTGCTGCGTCAGTTAGGCTTGAGCGTGACTCAGCACGAGGGTGTCGTGACGCTCAATGGCGCTGCTATCAGCAGCCTTGAAGCGCCTTATGACTTGGTGAAAACCATGCGCGCCTCCATTTTGGTATTAGGTCCGCTGCTGGCACGTTTTGGCGAGGCCAAAGTGTCTTTGCCAGGTGGTTGCGCGATTGGTTCCCGTCCGGTTGATCAGCATATCAAGGGTCTGCAGGCAATGGGTGCGGAGATCACGATCGAGGCTGGATACATACACGCAAAAGCCAAACGGCTCAAGGGAACGCGCGTGGTCACCGATATGATCACCGTCACTGGTACGGAAAACTTGCTGATGGCAGCGACATTGGCGGAAGGCGTAACAATACTCGAGAACGCGGCACGCGAACCGGAAGTGACCGATCTGGCGCATTTGCTGGTGGCGATGGGCGCCAAAATTGAAGGAATCGGTACTGATCGCTTAGTGATCGAGGGCGTGGAAAGACTGCATGGCGCGACACATGCAGTGATTGCTGACCGTATTGAAACCGCGACCTTCCTGTGCGCCGTTGCTGCAGCAGGTGGTGACATTACACTCAAGAACACCCGTAGTGATATTCTCGATGTAGCGATCGATAAATTGCATGAAGTCGGTGTGGTAATTACAAGTGGCCCGGACTGGATCCGTGCTCAGATGGCGGCGCGGCCTAAAGCGGTCAATTTCCGCACGACTGAATATCCGGGTTTTCCCACCGATATGCAAGCACAATTCATGGCCGTCAACTGCGTTGCGCAAGGTGTCAGTCATGTCACTGAAACGATTTTTGAAAATCGCTTCATGCATGTGCAAGAGATGAACCGTCTCGGCGCGCAGATCACGATTGACGGCCATAGCGCGATGATTACCGGCGTCGAGCAACTGGTCGGAGCTCCAGTAATGGCAACCGATTTGCGTGCGTCCGCCTCGCTGGTGATTGCCGGATTGGCAGCGCAAGGTGAAACCCTGATTGAACGGATTTATCATCTTGACCGCGGATACGACCGTATGGAAGTGAAACTATCCGCTGTCGGTGCACACATTGAACGCATAAAATAAGAGATGAGTATGAATCAGCTTAACATTGACCCATTAAAACAGCAGCTGACCCTGGCCTTGTCCAAGGGCCGGATTTTTGAAGAGACTTTGCCATTGCTTGAGGCTGCAGGTATCCGTGTGATGGAAGATCCGGAGACCTCCCGTAAGCTGATTCTGGCAACCAACGATCCCGGTGTACGCGTGATCATCGTGAGGGCTTCTGACGTGCCGACCTACGTGCAGTATGGTGCTGCCGACTTCGGTGTGGCAGGCAAGGACGTTTTGCAAGAGCACGGTGGTGCCGGCCTGTATCAGCCGATTGACCTTAATATTGCCAAATGCCGCATGTCGGTTGCGGTCTCCGTTGGTTTTGACTATGCAACGGCCGTTCGTCACGGCGCACGTTTGCGGGTCGCGACAAAATATACCGATATCGCGCGCGAGCATTTCGCCAGTAAAGGTGTGCATGTTGACCTGATCAAACTCTACGGCTCCATGGAACTGGCGCCGCTGGTGGGCTTGTCGGACGCCATCGTCGATCTGGTCAGCACCGGTAATACCTTGCGGGCGAACCATCTGGTCGAAGTGGAGCACATCATGGATATTTCTTCCCGGCTGGTGGTCAATCAAGCCGCACTCAAGCTCAAGAGAGAACGGCTGCAGCCTATCATTGAAGCGTTTGACCGCGCTTCAAAACTACAATAACTTCAAGACTGGCGGATTTTTTTACTGTCGGTCCTGATCATCTTCTAGTGCAAACGGTGCGCGTGGCGCACGTAGAAAGTCCCGATTATGTCGCAAAATATTCCCCAACTTCTGACGCGTCTCGATTCGAGCCAGACAGATTTTTCCGAGAGACTCACCAACTTGCTCGCCTTTGAGGCAAGTGAGGACGAGGCCATTGATAGCGTCGTCGCAAAAATTCTTGCCGATGTAAAAAATCGTGGCGATGCGGCAGTGCTGGAGGCGAGCGTGCGCTTTGACCGTATCTCTGCCAGCAGCGTTGCTGAGCTTGAAATCAGTCAGGATGAATTGCAGGCAGCACTGGCTTCCTTGTCTCCTGCGCGCCGGAGCGCGCTTGAGACCGCCGCGCAGCGGGTGCGTTCGTACCACGAGAAACAAAAGACCGAATGCGGTTCTGCGGGATTTAGCTACACCGAAGCCGACGGCACTGTATTAGGTCAAAAAGTTACACCGCTGGACCGGGTCGGGATCTATGTGCCGGGTGGAAAAGCGGCGTACCCTTCATCTGTGCTGATGAACGCGATTCCGGCCAAGGTCGCTGGTGTGGCTGAGGTGATCATGGTCGTGCCGACACCAGATGGCGTCAGGAACGCCCTGGTGCTGGCTGCTGCCGCAATCGCAGGGGTAGATCGGGTGTTTACCATTGGCGGCGCGCAAGCCGTAGGTGCGCTCGCTTATGGTACCTCGACTATTGCTCAGGTCGACAAGATTGTCGGACCCGGCAATGCCTATGTGGCTGCGGCCAAGCGCCGGGTATTTGGCACCGTTGGTATTGATATGATTGCCGGTCCCTCGGAAATTCTGGTTATTTGTGATGGCACCACCGACCCTGACTGGGTCGCCATGGACTTGTTTTCCCAGGCCGAACATGACGAACTGGCGCAATCTATTTTACTTTGCCCGGACGCCGCTTATCTGGAGGCGGTCAGTGCAAGTATTGTCAGGTTGCTTGAAACCCTGCCACGCAAGGACATCATCCGCACTTCACTGGTCAACCGCGGTGCCTTGATCAAGGTGCGCGACATGCAGGAAGCCTGCGATATTGCCAATCGTATCGCTGCCGAGCATCTGGAGATTTCGACAGAAAATCCGCAGCAATGGGCCGATAAAATCCGTCATGCAGGTGCCATGTTTCTTGGTCGTTATTCATCAGAAGCGCTGGGCGACTATTGCGCCGGTCCCAACCATGTACTGCCTACTTCGCGCACGGCACGGTTCTCGTCACCGCTCGGTGTGTATGACTTTCAAAAGCGTTCCTCCATCATTTATGTTAGCGAGCAGGGTGCGCAAAGCCTGGGTAAAGTCGCCGCTGAACTGGCTTATGGTGAAGGCCTGCAGGCCCATGCACGCAGTGCCGAATACCGGCTGAAACCGTAAGCGTCAAAAGGCATATGCCAGGCTGACGCCGGGTACCGTTTTAATGTAACTGATGAGCGTCAAGGTCATCGTAGTGGCAAAGACAAATTAATGAAAAGCTATGTCAACACCATTTTCAATGAAGATGCGCTAACAGGTCTGGCGCGTATTCCTGACGCCAGCATTGATTTGATTTTGACCGATCCGCCCTATGGCCTGGGGAAAGACTATGGTAACGACTCGGATAAACAGGCGGCGGCGGAGTATCTGACGTGGACTGAACGCTGGATTGATGCGGTACTGCCGAAATTAAAGCTGACTGGTTCGCTGTATCTATTTTTAACCTGGCGTTATTCGCCAGAGGTTTTCGTCATGCTGAAACAGCGCATGATGATGTTGAACGAAATCATCTGGGACAGGCGGGTTCCGTCCATGGGCGGCAGTATACGAAGTTTTACTTCGGTGCACGACACGATTGGTTTTTTTGCGAAAGAGAAGGGCTATTACTTTGATCTTGATGCGGTCCGGGTACCGTACGATGCCGTTACAAAAAAGGCCCGTTCACGCGCAATTTTTGTCGGTGCAAAATGGCTGGAGCTGGGGTATAACCCGAAAGACTTATGGAGCGTATCGCGCTTGCACAAGGAAAATCCCGAGCGTGCGAACCATCCTACGCAAAAGCCTTTAGAGATTATCGAGCGCATGGTGCTCGCGTCCTGTCCTCCGGGCGGTATCGTGCTCGATCCGTTTATGGGTAGTGGGACCACTGCGATTGCAGCACGCCGCTGTGGCCGTAATTTTGTCGGATTTGAATTGAACCCTGAGTATTGTGAGATTATTAGTCAGCGGCTGGCGTCTGCAGAGTCTGACGAGGTAGTCCGGAATAATCAACCCACAGAGCCGGTACGGCCAAAAATAGCGCTGGCAACCAAGCCTAAACGGAGCCGCAAACGTCGTGAAAATTTGCCGGTTGCCGGTTTGGGCGTGGATGCTGGTACCGTTTCGGGTGCCAGCTCTGATCCGGCCGATCGGCTAAAGGCTCCGGCCTCAGCAAGTATTACACGTGAAAAAAAAGTAAAAAATAATGTCTTAAGCAAGTCCGTCACTAAAAGCGTCGCGAAGTTTGCCGGCAAGAGCGCAAACAAGCTTAAGAAAACTGCCGGTACAGAGCCCGAGCCGGTGCTGGAATCAGTCCCGCTGGTAGTGGGCTTATAGTTGTTTCAAATAAATGGTGGGTTGTCCTATGTCGTTGATAGCAAATATTATTCGTCCTGAAGTACGCGATCTGGCGGCGTATCATGTTCCCGAGTCGGCAGGTTTCGTGAAACTTGATGCAATGGAAAATCCGTACACGCTTAGCGTCGAGTTACAACAGGAACTGGCGGAGCGTTTGTCACAAGTGGCACTTAACCGCTACCCTGTTCCCAGCTATATCGCATTGAAAACCGCCATCAAACGCCAACTCGGTGTTCCGGATGATTATGCTGTGGTGCTGGGTAACGGTTCAGATGAGTTGATTGCAATGGTCTCTGTGGCGTGCGCAAGGCCGGGTGCCAAAGTGATGGCTGCCGTTCCCGGATTTGTGATGTATGCCATGTCGGCGCGACTAGCCGGCATGGAATTCGTTGGCGTACCACTGAAGTCAGACCTGACGCTGGACACGCCTGCGATGCTCGCTGTGGTCGCTGAGCACCGGCCGGCCATCATCTATCTTGCTTATCCGAACAATCCTACCGGTACGCTTTTTGACATAGCTGACATTGAACAGATTTTGCAGGCAGTTGGTGACACCGGAGTCGTTATTGTCGATGAAGCCTATCAACCTTTTTCCCCTGTCAGCTTTATGCCACGTCTGGCTGAATTTGATAATCTGCTGGTAATGCGGACAGTATCAAAGCTGGGATTGGCAGGCATCCGGCTTGGCTACATGTCTGGCAGCAAGGCGCTTTTAGATGAGTTTGAGAAGGTCAGGCCACCCTATAACATCAACGTGCTGACCGAAGCTGCGGCCCTATTCATGCTTGAGCATGTTGACGTACTCGATGCCCAGGCGGCGAATTTACGTGAACAGCGTTGCCTTCTTTCAAGTGCCCTGGCCAAGTTGCCGGGTGTCCTGGTCTTTCCGTCATCGGCAAATTTTTTGCTGATTCGTGTACCTCACGCCGAACAAGTCTTTGCCAAATTACTGAAACAAAAAATTTTAGTCAAAAATGTGGGTAAAATGCACGCTCTTCTGGAAAACTGTTTACGTATTACGGTCAGTACTCCCAAAGAAAATGCCCTCTTTCTTAACGCGTTAAGCGCATCTTTATAATCGCATCCTTAATAATAGAGTCCAATATCATGCAAGTCCAACGCACCGCAGAAGTCACCCGCAACACTAACGAAACGCAGATTCGCGTCGCTGTTAATCTTGACGGCACCGGCAAACAGAAACTCAATACAGGCGTTCCTTTCCTGGACCATATGCTTGATCAGATTGCCCGTCATGGCTTGATTGATCTGGAAGTTGAAGCGCACGGAGATTTGCATATTGATGCACATCACACAGTGGAAGATGTCGGAATTACGCTAGGACAGGCATTTACAGTGGCGATGGGTGACAAAAAAGGCATCCGCCGTTATGGCCATGCCTACGTACCACTCGATGAAGCGCTGTCGCGGGTTGTCATCGATTTTTCCGGGCGTCCGGGTCTGGAGTTTCATATTCCTTTTACCCGTGCAATGATCGGATCATTTGACGTCGACCTTGTGCATGAATTTTTTCAGGGATTTGTCAATCATGCCCTGGTAACGCTGCATATTGATAATTTGCGTGGTGATAATTCTCATCACCAGTGCGAGACTGTTTTCAAGGCGTTTGGCCGTGCCTTGCGCATGGCAGCTGAACTCGATGCACGCTCGGCAGGTACTATACCTTCGACCAAAGGCAGTCTTTAACCGTGCTGCCAGCGTCTTGCTGGCAATCACATGGCTGAATAATTATGAATAAAATTGTTGTTGTTGATTACGGCATGGGCAACTTGCGCTCGGTCGCCCAGGCACTGCGTGCCGTTGCACCGGAAGCGAATGTCATGATCTCGAGCGATGTCGCCGATATTAAAAGCGCTGACCGGATTGTTTTACCGGGGCAGGGCGCGATGCCGGACTGTATGCGTAGCCTACGTGAATCTGGCCTGCAGGAAGCGGTTCAGGAAGCGTCTCGCAGCAAGCCCGTGTTCGGCGTTTGCGTCGGTGAGCAAATGTTGTTCGATTCCAGCGCGGAAGGTGATACACCGGGTTTAGGTTTACTGCCTGGCAAGGTAGTGCGCTTTGACCTGAAGGGACAAGTGCAAGCTGATGGCTCCCGTTTCAAAGTGCCGCAGATGGGTTGGAACCGCGTGCAACAGTCGCGGTCGCATGCACTCTGGCAGGATATTGATGACGACGCGTACTTTTATTTTGTCCATAGTTACTATGCCCAGCCAGAACAGGCAAGTCATGCTGTCGGCATAACCGATTACGGATCATTATTTGCCTGCGCCGTTGCCAGGGATAACATTTTTGCGACGCAATTCCATCCAGAAAAAAGTTCTGCCGCCGGCTTACAGCTGTATAAGAATTTCGTACACTGGAAGCCTTAAAGCTGCGAACTATTTTCCGTTAAACATGAATTTTTATTTTTGCTAGATACTCACCATGCTGCTTATTCCTGCCATCGACCTGAAAGACGGTCACTGTGTACGCCTGAAACAAGGGGATATGGACCAAGCCACGGTCTTTTCCGACGCTCCCGATGAAATGGCGCGACATTGGCTGGAACAAGGTGCCCGCCGCCTGCATCTGGTGGATTTGAACGGGGCATTTGCCGGAAAACCGGTGAATGCGTCCGCAGTTGAGGCTATTTTGCAGGCGGTGCGCGATTATGCGCTGGAGACTGGCAACGAGCCGGTTCCGGTGCAGCTTGGCGGTGGTATCCGTGATCTCGATACAATCGAACGTTATCTTGCCGCTGGAATGTCCTATATTATTATTGGTACTGCAGCGGTAAAGAACCCGGAATTTTTAGCCAATGCCTGTAAGGCTTTTCCCGGCAAAATTATGGTCGGCATTGATGCCCGTGACGGCATGGTTGCCACCGACGGCTGGAGCAAGTTGTCTGGTCACAAGGTGATAGATCTGGCCCGGACCTTCG
>CANIFC010000105.1 GCA_947466695.1 Oxalobacteraceae bacterium
TGCAGCTGAAAACGATTCACTAAATTGCGCTTTCATCTTTGCATCCATAAAAACATCGGCTCCCCTGACCGCAGTAAAACTGCCGGCCGACCTGGCCATTTTTGCGGCAATTTCAGGACGCGACACGAAGTTGATCCAGGCGTAAGCCGCAGCATCGTTTTTCCCTTTGGCGGGTAAGGCGTAGCTATCGATCCAGCCAAGCGCACCGGATTTTGGCGCAACAAATTTCAGGCTGGCGATTTCTGCATTGAGCTTCCAGCCTCCGCTATCCCACATCTGTGCAGCGACCAATTCGCCACTACGCAAATCGTTGAGCAGCTGGTCTTTGCTGTCCCAAAAATATTTGTAATTTTTTTTGCAGGCGATCATTTTTTCACCTGCCGCCAGCATGATCTGTTCATACAATTTCGCATTTCCGTAGGCCTTAAAAGGATCGAGACCCATGGAAAATGCCATACCGATCAGGCTGGGACGCTTCAGGCGCACCGCAACTTTTCCGGCATACTCAGCTTTGCACAGTTCATTGTAGTCATTCACAATCGCCTTGTTGGACGCTACCACCAAGCCATCAGTACCCCAAAAAAAAGGTACACCGTAGGGCTTGCCATTAAGCATCGATACCTGCTTGCTCGACTCAAGCATCTCGGGTAAAAAATTGGCTGATTTCACTTTGCTAAAATCAATCGGTTTGTAAATACCAAACTCGGAGGCCGGCCCGGCGATCCGGTCCTGGCTAGGCTGCGCCAGATCAAAACCGGCACCGCCGGTGGCGCGTAATTTGGAAATCATTTCTTCGTTGTTTGACAAAGTAAGCTCGACAACGATTCCGGTCTCGCGGGTAAATTGCTCAATAATCTCTCTGGGCGCATAGTCGGCCCAGGTAAGCAGACGTAACTTTTCCGCCGCTCCAACCGTTGCTGACAACGCGAGTAGCGCTGTCGCAGCCAGCACCCTCTTCAAGCGCAAAAACGTGATTGTATTACCTGACATCGTTCTTCCTTTTAAGTCCAGCAACAGATGGAGCGGGTATGCAATCACCCACTCCATATGCGTTCTGTACAGCACTAAAACGAGGGAAAAACCTTCAAGGGCTAAACGGTAAACCATCCCCTCCTTTCAACAAAACACCCGCTTACATTCTGCCGCTGAAGGTGATGAACACCTGCCGTGGCGCACCGGTCAGAAGAGACTGAAAAGTACCGGTTGGATCGGACTTGGTGAAACCGTTGGAACCGACAGTACTGAAATACTGTTTATCCAGCAAATTCTCCAGGTTGACCTGTACCGAGAAATCCTTCAGTCCGATAAAAGATTTCTTCTTGTAGCCGGCGGACAAATTCATCAGCCAGTAAGCCGGAACCTGCGCATCATTCATATAGGTGTAATAACGCTTGTCAGTAAATTTGGCGCCGACACGGGTGAACCAGTCCGTATTTTCATACGACACTTCAGTCTTGAACATCAGCTTTGGTGAATCAACCACTTCCTTGCCAGACACGGCAATGATCTTGCCGTTATCGAGATAATTCGACTTGTACCTGGAGTTGTTATACGTGAGCGAATTGAACAGAGAAAATTCCTTGCTCATGGTCCACAAAGCGGCCGCCTCGATACCGGTTGTTTCGACTTTACCGACATTGACGAAGGTACTCGGACAGCCGACGATACCTGCGCAAGTGGCTACCGCTAATTGACGGTCGTCGAATTTCGCGTAATACGTTGCCACTGAACCGACCAGGCTGTCACGTTTAAAACGGTAACCGGCATCGAGTGTCGTTGAGGTTTCCGGCTTGAGATTTGCCTTGCTCAGGTTAAACGCCGTCTGGGTTTGTGAAAACGGACCGGTAACACCAGGCTGAAAAGCACGCATGTTTTGCGCCAGACTGGAAAAAATTTCATCGTCGTTACTCAGCTCATAGCTCGCACCAATCTGCGGCAAAAACGATTTGGAGGCAACCACTTGTCCGGCGGCACGACTGCCCACCAGGCTAATGGCATCAATCGTCACTTTCGGTGTTTTAAAGCCATAGTTCAGCTTGAACTTGTCGGCCATGAGCGAGACCGTATCCTGGGCGTAAAACTGGGTTGTGGTCGTGGTGAACTCTTGCTTGAATCCGGTCGAGGTTGGATTAGTCAAAAAATAATTCATATCTTGCGGACCATTCGCGTTGTAGAAATTACGCGTCAGGGTATGCAGGCTGCGTTCCGCCCACACGCCGGCATTGATCGAATGCTGACCAACATCCCAGGTCAGGTCGGCAATCAGTCCATCACGGCCAATCGAGTATTCGGTGGTACGCACAGAGATTGGCACACCATTGGTCGACGGTGTGTAAGGTGTGTACCAATGTCCCTGGCCTTCGTTGCTGTGATGATAGTAGGTCGTTTTCAAATAGGTCGATTCACCCAACTTGTTTTCCAGCGTCGCCCCAAACAAGGAGTCTTTACGCAGGCCACTGGCGTCGTAATACGCATCATCGAGACTGTTGACCTTGCCAGTATAAATTCCCTTGGCGGCATTGACGGCACGCTGCCAGTCGGGTGCATAGTTATCCCATTTATAGCCAAGACGATTTGTCATCTCCAGCGACATATCCTGATAATCGGTTTCTGTGCGTGTGGAATAATTGAAAAACGCCGTCAGCTTGTTGTCGCCAAAACTCTGTACCAATTTGGAGTTGAACTGATCCTGATCTTGCGCACCACTACCTTTATATTTATCACTACGCTGACGGGTGACAGCGACGTAGGCCTTGGTGCCGCTACCGAAAACACCGGTATCTACGCGCGCAAAAGTACGGGACGTGCTGTCGCTGCCAAAAGTTTGCGCCGCTGTCACACCAAATTCGTTGGTCGGGTCGGAGGAGAAAAATTGTACGGTACCACCCAGATTACTGGTGGACGCAGTACCTACGGCACCAGCGCCCTGAGACAAAGAGACACGGCCAATATTTTCAGACGAAATAGCGCGGCTGATATGCAAACCATTATTATTACCGTAGCTCATGTCGCCAAGAGGTACATTGTCGAGCGTAAAACCCATCTGGTTCTGGTTAAAGCCGCGCACACTGAAACGGGTCGACCATTCGTAGGCCCCGAATGGATCAGCGGACTGGAATGAGACACCAGGTAATTTCTCCAGTGTTTTCAAGGGACTGGCACCAGGTAAAGCTTTCACGATATCGACTCTGGTGATGTCTTGTACCTGACGGGTCTTGCCTTGACCAAATACCGTCACAACGGCAGGTTCATCCTGCACTTCCTGAGCGAACGCCGCACCGGAAAATGCGTGCAGGGAAAATGCTTGCACGATGACGAGATAAATCGGGGTATGCCTGAAACGAGTTGCCACAGTGGTGTTCCTTCTCTTAATGAAAATACGTAAAAAAATAGATAACGTCTGATTGCGGTTTGAAACTATGTCCAATTTTTCCTGTGCATCACCACCGACCAGGGAAGGAGGTGTCACCTGTGTTTTTCTGTTGTCAGCTTGACGCACGGGGTCAAGCTCAGTGCGCTGCAGTGTAGAGAGGGAATATGACAAAATCATGAATTAATCATATGATTTCAGGCGTGTTTTCAATTTACAACATGATCAATCACGTCATCAGGTTGACATGAAAACCTGTTCCAATCACGCGATCAAAAAAGGGTATCCGGTATGTCATCTGCAGTTTTTTTGTTCTGCGGAAACACCACTATCCAGAGAGCAAAAATTGATCGCGCATCATTAAAATAAATCATGTACCGCAAAATTTTGTCAAAAAATTAGACTGGAAATTAAGGAATGAAAAGATGGGAGATTGGAGATGGAAGGAGGAGTGTGACTAGTCACTAGTGGATATTGAAACTGGCATCCGACGTTCGCCATCAAGATACCTGGCCCGGAAAAAAGGACATGGATTTTTCGCAGCCTGCCCGGTTTAAGTTGCTACAAATACGGGTTACCTACGAATGGCTGGCTGAAGGTTCATCAGGCTCAGGCGCTGAAGTTAAAGTTGAAATCCCGGCTGAGATCCCGATCCGTGCGAAAATCAAGTGACAGGTAGTCATCGGCCCTGGCAAGACAATCCAAAATAATTATGTAGTTTCATGCGATTAACGAGCGATCAGAAGCAATATCATTGGGTTCAACCACCTTAGTCAGCCAATAAGAGCGTATGAGCCACGTGCATGCAGAGAGCTTTTATACCATCTGCATTCGTCCTCTGGCGAAGCAAAACTACGCGCATCCGCTCCTGTTTAAAAAACGGATTCCTGCGCGCACTTATTTCGCTGAACGGTGGATGCTGGTCTTGCTATGGTCAATGCGAAATCTTTCACGCCGGTCGCCCATCATTGCGCGTAATTCATGAATCTCAATCTCACTCGCTTCATGCATGCGAATCAGGATGGATGCGCCAACCGCCAGACGCCTGTGACGAATTTTACTGATCACCGGCGGCTCTACCCCCAGTGCACGCGATAAAGCCGCATCGTTTCTCAGCTCTAGTCGCTTTATGAGCGAGTCAATCAGGCGATTGGGATCATATTGCGTTGTAATCGCATCTTTTTTTTCATGGTTCATAAAATATCCTTTCAATCTACGGTGATAAAAAACTGCGAAAAACTGCGAAAAATTGCGCTAGTGCGTTACAAAAAAGTCCTGCTGATCAGCGGCAAAGTATAAAACCCGGATCATTATCACTATGCACAAAGAAAAAACTGCTACACCGGTTAAGCTCTCTCTCAGTTTTTACTTTGCCAGTCCACTTCAAGCAACCAGTGACTCGGTAGAATTGTCCACCACAGTGAGAGGCCGGCGCACCACTTCACGAATATGTTCTGCCAGCCTGAACGTCATGGCAGCAATCGTGATCGTCGGGAAATTCGCTCCGGCGGTGGGGAAAACCGAACTCCCCGCGATATACAAGTTATTAAGTCCATGCACCTTGCAATGACGGCCAACGACACCTTCTTTTGGCGAATCGTGCATTCTGGTGGTTCCCATGTGATGCCAGGTCCCCTCCTTTTCCAGGCTGGACGGCCACGGCTTCCCCTCGATCGGTGGATCAAGCTTCACAGTACCCACGCCACCAAGTGTCAGCTCTTCTGCGACGATTTCGAGTGTCCGGTCCAAGGTGCGTTGCACGGTAGAGCCCAAAAGCCAGTTAACCTGCACCCGCGGTATTCCCAGAGCATCTTTGTCCGTTCTCGACAACGTCACCCGGCTATCGGGATTGGGTTCAGGCTCAACAATAATTTGAAACTTCACATCCCGGATCAACGCGCGCGGATGAAACAGTCTGGTAAAACCATACCCGATCGTATCGACCGGGTGAGACACCATAGTGGCAACGTCTTGAGTGAGACTCCAGCCAGCCTGCTCCTTTTTCAACAAGGCTTGCTTGCAGCGAAAGAGCGCCTCAGCGCCAGCTGTCCCTTCGCCCGGGAATACTGATGAAAACCACACCCGCGAATTAAGCAAGCGTTCTGTCCGGAGAATTTTCGGTGTCAATGCCAGCTGCGCCGCAATATGCGTACCGTGCGCGGATATCGCTGAATTCATATAATGGTATTTAATATCGAATAACTTATTATTCGACCATTTCCGGGTGAAGTGGATACTACCCGTTTGCATTCTGGGATGATCCATAAAAAAACGCCCGACCAATCCATTCTCGTTGCCAAGGCCATTGACATGGGTCTTGTTCGAAGCCAGTAACAAACGGGCATTTTCAATACCGCCGGTGGCCAGTATGAAAATTCTCGCACTGACCGACATCCTGCGACCACTCAGCGTCACCACCTGCACACCCGAAACCGACTGGCTGGAATTTTTCGTTTCTATGTCGACGACATTGGCGTACAGGTATACCGTGACATGCTTTGCATTAGCAAGATCGTCACGATACAGCTGGCCAAAGCGGACTGGCGGACTAAATTGTGAAATGGTATCGCGTACCCGGCCAGTAGGAAGTGGCATACGCCGGACATCCGGACGATTAATTGCCTTTTCCCAGTAGGACGGCTCAAAATTATCAGGCCCGAGCGCTAACAAGCCTAGTGTTCTTACATAATATGGCCGCAGCTCTTCCAGGCTGAAAGGCCAGCCGCTGTGCGCAATCCAGTCACGTTTTTCAAAATCCCATGGGTCAAGCGGACGGCACCAGCCGCCCCAGCAATTGCTGCTACCGCCCAGAAATCGACTGCGGCACCCATCGGAAAAATGATACGGTAAACCAATGTCTTGCCCGCGGTACAGGTCACGGGTCGGGCCATCGGGCTTAAAGCCACCGCTTTCCAGCAAACAAGCGTCGATTCCCATGCGCTCCAGTTCAAGCGCCATGGTAATACCGGCAACGCCACCTCCGATGATGCACACCGTCGTATTGACGATGCTGTCTGTTGCAAGTTTTCGTGTGTCAATGAACATAATTATTTACTTTATAAAAATAATTCATGCACCGCGTTCGCAAGTGAACGCCACAAGAATTGGAGTTGAAAAAGTCTTGTATTTAAATCGAACCAACGGCACGAGAAAAATCATAGCTTGTAAGAGGGCACAACCCCACCTGACGTTTTCAACTTTCCCTGAAACCATTTTGGCGATTGTTTTTTTACCTTTATCCACCGCGCAAAAGTCCAATGATCATTAATTACCGGTAGTCCTGTCAGCAGATTTACTGACGCACAATGGGCAACAACATGGAAAAATTGAGCCGTGTCCTGCCAGCTATGCAGTAAAGATTGCAACTGACGCTCATTGATCTGTTGCTAAATCTGGCTACACGGTATCGACATGCTCCACCCCGGCTAAATCGGAATGCCGCAATTTCCGGTAATTTCCATAACTATATTTATCGAGTTGATGGCTACGTAATTTCAAGTCATTGAACAAGATTCCCTTGGGCGAAATACCTGCGTGATTCAGACGCTTGATTGTCTCGTTGATGTCTAATTCCGTCGTGACACCAGCACGGGTCAAGATAAAAACGGAACCGACATGTGAGCCAATGGTTAAAACATCCGATACCACTAAAACAGGAGGAGGATCAACCAGGACGACGTCATATGCCGAGGAAACCATTTGTAAAACAGCACTGAAATTAGGATGTAAAAGATATTCAGAGGGATTAGGTGGAAGTATCCCGGTGGGTAGGAAATCGAGATTAGCTTGCATATTCTTACGAATTGCCTGTTTGAGCGCACTGACATCGGCAATCGACTCAGCCAAGCCATTTTGACGATCAGTTTCAAAGTAATGGTGTAAATGTCCCTCGCGAAAATCCGCATCGACCAGTAACACCCGCTTTCCGCTGGCAGCCAGCACCGCAGCCAGATTGACCGTAACAAAAGACTTTCCGTGATCGCGGATAGGACTTGAGATCATCACGATATTATTTTTAAATTCAGGCATGGAAAACAATAAGGTTGTTCTGAAACTGCGCAAACTTTCAATAGCAATATCCTCAGGATCCACATTCGCCAGAATCGGCAGTGCCGGTGACTGAGCGGTAACCTGCTTACCCAATGCCTCTTGCGTCTTGCTATGCGGTATCGTGGCATAGACTACACGGGCGCCAAGCATCTGCTCAATCTTTTGTGGGTGATCGATACCACGCTGAAAGGCCTTGCGCAGGAATGCCATTGCAACGCCGACAAGCAGGCCTAACCACAAAAAAATACCAATCACTTTCGAGCGATTTGGCCAAACGGGTGCAGATGGCAACATCGGGGCATCAATCAAACGTACATTGCTGACCTTACCCGCTTTCATCAAGCGTAATTGTTGTGCAGAATTAAGTAGCGCGGCATACAGCTCAGAATTAACCTTCATGTCTCGATTTAAACGCAATAAATCCTCTTCCAAAAACGGAATTTTTTTGATTTGCTCGTTTCTGAGATTAATCTCCGAGGTCATCATCTGTATCTGCTTATCGATGCCGACGATGATCGGATGATTGGGCGTAAAACCGATGAGTAGTTCTTCGCGCTTCTGTTGCAATTCGAGTCGCTTGGTTTTTTCCGCTGCTGCTTGCTGCAAAGATAATCTGGATTCTTCCGGTAAATCAATAGTCCCATTGGCATGCCGGAAATCGTAGTATTTAGCTTCTGCCTGTTCCAGATTTCCTTTCAGGCTGGGCAACTGTTTATCGAGAAAACCAAGAGATTTTTCGGCTTCTTCCAATTTTCTTTTAACGTTCTGATCTATATATTCCTGACCGATTTCAGTGAGGGTAACATTCACCATTTTAGGGTCTGCTCCCTGCAGTGTCACGCTGATAATACCCGATTGCTTACCCTTTTCCACGACGGTCATTGCGCTGTGAACGGCCTCAATCGCCAGAAATTTCGGAATGTATTTTAAATTGAACTGCGCACCGGGATTGGCGTTGAGCTCACTGATGAGGAGCTCGATCCTACCACCTGTCAACTGCCTTTCAAGTTGCGTATCCACTTTACCGATAATATCGATATTGGCATCCTTTTGCTGCAGACGAAACTGTTTGTCTTTCAATGCGGTCACAATGAAATTTTTATTTTGTATCGCTTCAGGCACGGAAAATGTTGCAACCGTCATCTTCTCGCTGCCCCAGACATAACCACCGTAACCGAATAGTCCCGGGTCGGAAAGACCTGGATTAAATTTGGCTAGCAAGCTTCCTACAAGCGGAAAATAATGCGGGCTGGTGCTAATGTAGAGTCCCAGGTTATCAACTGCCCGTGAAATGACCAATCGTGAATTGAGAATTTCTATTTCTGAAATCGCCGCCGCCTTGACGTCGAACAAAGAGGAAATATCACCCAGCATATTCTTTGATGTATTTGGCTTATCGTCCTCGACGTGGATCAACATCGTTGACTCATATACGGGTTTGGTGGCAAACGCCACCACCAGTCCGATGAAGAGGCCA
>CANIFC010000106.1 GCA_947466695.1 Oxalobacteraceae bacterium
CGCAAAAAGTAGCAGCATAATGCCTTATATTTTTTAAATTGTATTTAAGTTATTTTGAAGTTATTTTTTGATTAATTAAAAACGATCGCATAGAACCGTACTATTATTTTTAAGTTTAAAAAATATCATGTTAAAAAATATCACCATCAAATCTCGCCTGATCTTTGTCATCGCTTTTCTCTCTTTGCTCATGGTCGTAATCGGGAGCATAGGATTGCATAATCTCGGTAAAGCGAACGATGCCCTCAAGACGGTGTATGAAGATCGTCTCATCTCGTTGGGGCTACTCGATCGGGTGATTCGCGGAATAGATCTCAACCAGCTGGCCGTTGCCAAGGCGATTACCGGTAATCCTGTACAGATCGCTAAAAATATAGAGGAAATTGATACTAACAAGGCGCAAATCAGCCTGCTATGGGACGAGTACATGGCGAAGGGTCTGATGGCAGATGAAAAGCAATTGGCGAATCAGTTTATTGAGAAGCGTAAGATATTTTTGCAAGAGGGATTATTACCGGCCGTGGCAGCCTTACGCACCCAAAATCTCCCGCTGGCGACTGAAATTTTGCACGGGAAAATGACGCAGCGCTATCAGGACGTTCGTAGCGTTATCAACGATCTTGTTAAATTGCAGCTTAGCATAGGAAAAAATGAATTTGAGGCTTCGCAGCAGGCCTACAGTACTGTTTTCACCGGATCAATTAGCCTCATTATGTTGGGGTTGCTGACCGGTGCTGTCGTCGGAGTTTGGCTGGTGCGTGGTATTTCTCGTCCGCTGAATTACTCGGTCGAGATCGCCCGCAATATTGCTGCCGGAGATCTGACGCAGCAAATCGAGATTGATTCAACCAATGAGACGGGTCAGTTGTTGCAGGCATTAAAGGAAATGAACGAAAGTCTGCTCAGAACCGTCGGCGAGGTGCGTAGCGGTACCGATGCAATCGCAACCGCATCGGGTCAGATTGCCGCCGGCAATATGGATCTGTCATCGCGTACCGAACAGCAAGCCGCCAGTCTGGAAGAAACGGCCTCCTCCATGGAAGAACTCACCAGCACCGTTAAGCAAAATGCGGACAATGCCAGCCAAGCCAACCAAATGGTGTTGTCGGCATCGAGTTTTGCCTTAAAAGGCGGTGCTGTTGTGGCGCAAGTGGTCAATACCATGGGCTCGATTAACGACAGTTCACGCAAAATTGTGGACATTATTGGCGTGATTGAAGGCATCGCCTTCCAGACCAATATTCTGGCGCTTAACGCCGCAGTTGAGGCTGCCCGTGCCGGTGAACAGGGTCGCGGCTTTGCTGTAGTTGCTACGGAAGTGCGTAATCTGGCACAACGTTCGGCCGGTGCTGCCAAAGAAATCAAGGGACTCATCAGCGACTCTGTTGATCAAGTCAATATCGGCAGCAAGCTCGTCGATGAGGCTGGCAACGCCATGAGTCAAATCGTGACATCGGTGAAACAAGTGGCCGATATCATGAGTGAAATTGCCGCTGCCAGCGCTGAACAAAGTGCCGGTATTGAGCAAGTCAATCTGGCTATTGTACAGATGGATGAAGTCACCCAGCAGAATGCTGCGTTGGTTGAAGAGGCCGCCGCTGCCGCGTCCAGCATGCAAGACCAGGCCAGTCGCCTGACTCAGACAGTCGCATTTTTTAAAATGACCCAGAGCACGCAATACGCACCGGTAGCAAGAAGCCAGAGCGCTGTGCCGTCCCGTTTCGTTACGTCAACAGGCAAACCGGTATCGAAAGCGATTACCCATCAAGCGATCCGGGTAAAAGCTGCGGCCAGAAAGACGTCAGGTACTACGCCCGATAATGCTGATTGGGAAGAGTTTTAATTAGAAAGGAAATTTTTTCAGCAAGGCTAAATGGACATGCATGCTGTAACGATATCCGCCATAGCGGTATTTTTGCCGGCCACTGCAAGCTTAAGGACACGTCGCCGTGGCAATATCCTGACCGCTAAAAAACATAATTTTTGGGTCAGCGTTAGCCGGATTCCTGCATTTGCGAGAAGGCCCGGAGCAGTATCCCCGTGAGCGTTTTTCGCAATTTAACACCGATTCGAAAAATGCTCAGAGGGACGCCTGTCAGACCGGGAGGCCCTTAAGGAGCAACCATTGCCTGGCCACGGATCTCACCTTTAGGATTGGCGGCGGTATGCAAATTGACATACCACTTTCCTGCCATCAGGTCATTCATCTGCGATGGGGTCAGGACGGCAGAACCTGTGATCGGGCTTGCGGTATCGCCCTTAAAGCCGAGGGCAACGCCCGCATTTTCACCCGCCATGGCCGGGCCATGAAAGTGTCCGGCAGTGGCAGGTCCTGTCAAGCCAGTGTACGTGACGGTCCAGTTGAGGGTATTGGTCTCTTTATTGAACGTGGCGTCAAGCTGGCCGGAACCCGCGCTCATGACAGGAGGAACCTCTGCAGCACCAGACAATTTAGCGCTGATTACCACTTTATTTGACGTCATCGGAGTTGAAGCGCAGGCACTAAGCACGACAACACTGGCGAGCATGATCGCTGAGGACACTTTGCGTAGTTGAATCATCATTTTTCCTTTTGAGATTAATAAATAATAGAGATACAGCCTTACCGGATAACACTTATCCGATGGGCTGATTGTCCAATTATTATCCATTTAAGTGTTTCGCGTACGACAGGGTGATGCTGGCATACGAAACAGCGCCGCAACACTGGTCTTTGATACAGTTTCGTTGGTTAATACGGAACCTTGTTCAGCCACTAAATGTAGCGACGAACTTGACGATATGCATTGCGCTTTCTCAAGCCATTACTATTGGGTTGATCTGCCAACGGCTAAAGGATGACAGCGTCAATCTGTGATCCTGATAAAGGCGTAAACTGTTTGATGATGGGGTCCGGAATGATTGATGGTCGCCTGTTTTGGTTTCTTCCGGCAGCCAGATCCGAGGTGCATAATAATTGAAAGCCGATGTTCCTCCCGCTACACTCTGTTTTCATTTCTACAATCAGGATATCCCGTGATGCATCGCCGCTCCTTGCTTGCCGTACTTTTGACCCTGGTCTGTTCGATCCTGACGCCAGTCACGGTATTTGCCGAAAATTTTATCTCGGACCGTATTACCGTCAGATCCGTGGGCACCGGCTCGGATGTGATTCTCATCCCGGGTTTGAGTTCTTCGCCGCGGGTCTGGGCTGAGATGGTCAAGGCGTTACCTGGTCATCGTTACCACCTGATTCAGATCTCCGGGTTTGCCGGACAGGTTCGTCCTTATCAGGCGATGTGGTGACGTTCGCGTAAGATCCGTGCCGCTTGCGCCAGCGCCGCAAGCTTGGCTTCTGCGATGCGCTCCGAGTTCCGGGGGTTGTCGGCAAAGGTGGCGAAACCGCAGTCCGGGGTCAGCAGCAGACGTTCTGCACCGAACAGCTGGATCGCTTTTTTTTGCATGTGCCACGATCGATTCAACGCTCTCGGCATGCGC
This sequence comes from Oxalobacteraceae bacterium, assembly GCA_947466695.1. Classification (GTDB taxonomy): domain Bacteria; phylum Pseudomonadota; class Gammaproteobacteria; order Burkholderiales; family Burkholderiaceae_D; genus Undibacterium. Next base: position 3,478 of record CANIFC010000106.1, read on the forward strand.
ATGTTTCTGGTTGCACGAACCGATGCCTATACGCATGTGCGCCAGGGTGTCGACCAAGGGCTGGTAATTGCCCGAGAGTGCTTTGCTTTCGTCGGCGGTCCAGTTGCCGCGGCACATGTGCAAGGCCAGCCGTTCTTGCGGAAAGCCTTCGGTAACTGTTTAGTTTCGTGCGATCACATCCATTGCCGCTGCCGTGACCGCGTAGCGCAAGGCGACCAGGATCGATTCCGGTTTAGCCGGATTGACTTCGTTGAGTGTGATCAGCAGGCGTGGTTGTGGAGAGCTGGTAGCTAAAGTCATCAAATAGTCAGGTAGAAAATTATTGAACAAAAACCTCTGGCCGGCAAGTGCAAGGATTTAGCCGGCCGCATCACTCATCGAGGCATCAGAAAAAAAGATGGCGTGAGGAGTGTGCGATGAGTGTGTGATGTCTGTGTTTTGCCTTGAGATCGACCGCGCGTTTTGTTGTCAGCTTGCCGGACTAACGCAAGCCATACATCATTTGCTCGGCCAGCATTTTTTTTGCCGGAGCAAACATGTCGACCATGCCCAATCCAAATCCCAGCACACTCTGGCTCAGCGCACCGTCAGGCGCGCTGGCAAATATGCGTGCCATGCCATCGGTAATGCGGATGGTGGTGTTACGGTCGGCCTGACGCAGTGCCATGAAGCTTGTCAGTGCCGTGCTGATATGCTTGCCGCAATGAGCGGATATGACGGGCTCACTGGTCAGGCATTTTGCCAGGGCCAGGGCATCTCTTAATCCCAGATTCAGACCCTGTCCGGCGACTGGGTGCAGGGTTTGTGCCGCATTACCGATTGTGACGAGACGTGCGCTCGCATGCGCGTGGGCATTGAGTCCTAGTGGATAGGTATGCCGCGGCGAGACGCTTTTGAAGGTTCCGATGCGGTCACCAAAGGCGTGCTGCAAGGCGTGTAAAAAAGCGGCGTTATCAAGCGCCATCAGGGTCGCTGCCATGGCCGGTCGTACGCACCAGACCAGCGCATAGCCATCGTCCTGGGGTAGTAGTGCCAGCGGCCCCTGGTCGGTAAAGCGTTCAAACGCCCGTTGTCCGGCCGCGACATTGCTGGTGATGTGCGCAATGATGGCAGTTTGCTGGTAATCGTGGTGCCGGCTTTTTTGCTGCTGGGTATCGAAGGCTCCGCCTTCGGCCTGAATCGCGACGTCCGCCGTGAGACAGGTCTCGTCGTCCAGCGTCAGCAGAACCTGGTCATCCTGCTCGTCGATCCGGTTGACCAGGACTGGCCGCCTGAACGCAATGGCATGCTGTTCCAGCCTTTGTTGTAACGGCGTGATGATGTCACCGTAGCGGGCGACATAGCCCAGGGCTGGCAGCTGATAATCGTCTGCAGAAATGAGGCAGCGGCCAAAATGTCCGCGCCGGGAGACGTGAATTTGCCGGATTTCGGTCGCCCTGACCGGCCATGCCTGTATCGCCTGCAAAATCTGTCTGCTGCCATGCGAGAGTGCGATGGAGCGCACGTCTTGGCTCGCCTGCACTGCGGTTTTGCCGTCCAGCAGCACGATATCTGTCGCGGCGACACCCCGCTGGTGCAGCATCAGTGCCAGCGCCTGTCCTACCGGGCCGGCACCGCAGATGGCGATAGCTACGTGAGCTGTGTGAGCTGTATGAGGTGCACGGTCTGTCATGATGTGGCTTTCGCTGAGATTGTGGCTCGGGAATAAAGACTTGAACTATTTATTCGGGCTTTACGCTGCTGGTGGCGGAGTCCCTCGTCCATTCAGAGGTCCATTCAGGGGGGCATTGAGGACGGCCAGTTGTTCAGGCGTACCGACGTTATGCCAGACCCCGCTATAAAGTTCACCGCCAAGCTGGCCACGGTCGGCATAGTCGCGCAGAAAGGGCGCCAGCCTGGCATGTTCACCAGGCGTAATAGTGGCGAACATTTCAGGGCGATACACCCCGATGTTGCCAAAGGTCAGGCGCGGCTCGCCGTCCATACCTTCGTTGGACAACCCCATCAGGTTCAATGCGAAATCGCCGTCCGGATGAAATGGCGGATTTTTTACCATGTAGAGCCAGGCTACATCACGCTTGTCCAGCGGGTGTGGCCGGCCCCACATGTCGTTGTCTTCCAGTGTCGTCAGGCACTGGGTAAAATCAAAATGGGGGATGTAAATATCGGATGAAACCACGATGAACGGCTCGTTGCCCAAGAGCGGCAGGGCCTTGGCAATGCCACCGGCGGTTTCGAGCGCCGTCTCTTCTGCCGAGTAGCTGATGCGCGCACCAAACTGGCTGCCGTCACCCAGCGCCTGCTCAATCATGTGACCCAGGTGTGCGTGGTTGATGATGATGTCGGTGATGCCCGCCTTGACCAGATTAAGGATGTGCCAGACGATCAGCGGCCGGCCGCGTACCTTGAGCAAAGGCTTGGGGCAGGTATCGGTAAGGGGTCGCATCCGTTCGCCGCGACCGGCGGCAAGTAACATGGCTTTCATGGCTTTCATGGGTATCCGTTTAGTGTTGCTGCGCCGACTTCAGCGATATGTCTTATATCCCGGATGCCTATTGTAAAACAGGCTCTTGCGCATGGTGTGAAGAGCGCAGTTTTTCGTCTGCGCTCACTATTTTTTTTCGTACGCATGCAGGCCGGATAGCCGGCATGCATCGTCAAGGTCTTTTTCGCGTCTCAATGACGTTTTAAAAGGTGAATCCCACTACCGGCGCCGTGTCTTCGAGTACATCGAGCAGACGCAGCAACGGGATCAGAATGTTGTAGCGTTGCGCCGTCTTGCGTACATAAGCCATCACCAGCGGGATGTCCTTGAGGTAGTTTTCCTTGCCGTCGCGGTGCGCCAGCCGGGCAAAGATGCCGAGAATTTTCAAGTGGCGTTGCAGTCCCATGAATTCAAAATCACGGTAAAAATGATCAAATTCCGGGCTGATCGGTAATCCGGCGCGGCGCGCCTGTTCCCAGTAACGGATGGCCCAGTCGAGTACCTTGTCCTCGTTCCAGACAAGATAGGCATCGCGCAACAGCGACACCAGGTCGTACGTGAGCGGACCATACAGGGCACCCTGAAAATCGAGAATGCCGGGGTTGCCCTGGTCAAGCAGCATCAGGTTGCGCGAGTGATAATCGCGGTGTACGTAGACTTGTGGCTGCGCCACGATGTTGGCCAGCAGCGCATCAAATACTTGATTGAGACTGGCGCTTTGCTCTGCGCTGAGTGTTGCCCCCAGATGCCTGCTGACAAACCACTCCGGAAAAATCATCAGTTCACGCAGTAAAAAGGCGCGGTCATATTCAGGGAGGACGTCAGTCTGGCTGTGGCTCTGAAGCTGTACCAGCGAGGCGATCGCATCCATGTAGAGGTCATGGGCACGCTCCGGTTGTGCATTCAGGACGTCAAAATAGGTACTTGTACCCAGATCGGTCAGCAACAGGAAACCTTGCTCGACATCTTGCGCCAGGACCTGTGGTACGGTCAGGTTGATCTGCCCGAATAGGTGTGCGATCTCGATGAAAGGCCTGACATCTTCTGCCGGTTGCGGTGCATCCATGACGATATAGGTCTGGCCATCCATGCCATCGATACGAAAATAGCGGCGGAAACTGGCGTCTGCCGAGGCCGCGCGCAAGGAGGTGAGATCAAGTCCTGGCGTGCCGGTCGCACTGATGGTGTTAATCCATGCATGGATCGCCGCCATGCGCGTGCTTTCAGGGTCGGTCGTTGCCACTGTTGCTGCAGGTGTTCCCGCGCTCGTGCCGGTGGCTAAGCTTGTACCTGCTTTTGCGCCTGATTTTATGCCTGATTCTGTGCTTAATTCTGTGCTTAATTCTGTGCTTGGAGGATTGCTCAATTGGGTACTCAATTCGGAAGAGAGGGTGAAAAATTCTTTGAAAAAAAAGACCGGTACTCCAGGTGCAAGCAGTTGTTATCGGTAAATACGGCGGCTTGCGCCTGTTTCGCCCTATAATGGCCGCTTACTTTCAGCTAGTCATTAAAAAACAATGCCTGTCTGCACTGATACCTCCATCGACATTATTTGTCTTTACGCCCTTGACTACTGATTACATGCGCCGGAAAAACGTATTATCTCACCCGCAGCACTTGTTTCCCACTTTTCCGGCGATTGCCGTAAAGGTATTGCTTCCTGCGTTGCTCCCATTATTGTCATTGCCCGCGCTTGCCCAGACCCAGAGTGTCAAGGTCGAAGGCAAGACCGCGCCCAAGGCGGATGATAAAAATGCCCCCACCATCATCCAATCAGAACGCACTTCGGGCCGGCCCGACAGAATCGTCAACTTTGACGACAATGTTGAACTGGTGAAGGGTTCTACCGTGGTCAACGCCGATCATGCCGTCTACCGTAATCTCGAAGATGAGATTGATGCCACCGGAAACGTACGGGTGCTGCGCAATGGTGACTGCTATGTTGGTGACTCGATGCGCATGGGCATTGACAGCGGTGCCGGCGTCGTCATCAATCCAGCCTATAAACTGTTGCGCAACAACGGACAGGGCAAGGGTGAAAAAATTGATTTTCTCGATGCCGAGCGCTCAGTCATTCACCAGGGAACATATAGCACTTGCGAAGGACTCAATCCTGACTGGTACCTGCAAGCCGACACCATGAACCTCGACACCGGGCTTGACACCGGACGGGCATACGGTTCGGTGGTAATGTTCAAGGGGGTGCCTATCCTGGCGGCACCATCGGCCTTTGGCCTGAGCTTTCCCTTGTCCAGCGCACGCCATTCCGGTTTGCTGCCTCCCAGTTTTGGCAGCAGCACCAAAGGTGGATTCGAACTGGGTTTGCCCTACTATGTCAATATCGCGCCAAACCGTGACCTGACCGTTTCGCCCAAGCTGATACAAAAACGTGGTTTGCAAATGGGCCTGGACGGCCGTTATCTGGGAACCACATATGCCGGTGAGACCAAGCTTGAGTTTCTCCTCAACGACCGGCAGACCGAAACCAATCGCTACGCCTTATCCTCAATCCACAGCCAGACCCTGATGCCGCAACTGGCGTTGGCGTGGAATGTGAATCTCGCTTCGGATGATAATTATCCGGCCGATTTTTCCAATAGCATCAGCCAGACGGCAGTGCGCGTATTGCCGCGTGATGTGTCGTTAGCGTACTCTGGCTCGTTTTGGTCGGCAACACTGCTCACTTCAAATTATCTGGTACTGCAGGATCCGCTGGCACCAATCGTCAAGCCGTATGACCGTTTGCCGCAACTAACGCTGCATGCGGGAAAATTTGACGTCATGGGACTGGACTGGTCGGTCGATTCCATCCTGACCCGTTTTTCACACCCGACTCTGGTGAATGGTGACCGCGAAGTGCTGCAGGCCCGGGTGTCCGCGCCTATCGTCCAGCC
>CANIFC010000107.1 GCA_947466695.1 Oxalobacteraceae bacterium
CGACGCAGTTCGTCAGTCGAGTACACATACGGCGTTTGCGGCGCTGGCAGTTTCGGCAAGCTGGTTGGCAATGGGGATGCCGAGACATACCCGCGACTGATGGCAAACCGATATAAGCACGATAGCGTGCTATATCTGAGCTTCCATGTGGCGCTGAGCGCGCCCGCGCCCTGAAAAAATGCCGCAACTGCCACTGGTTGAACCTCGGCCATGTCAACATTCCCCATCGCATGAGCAAATTGCCGCAGGAGCCTATCGGCGGCTTTGAAACGCAACCCCAAGGACCGTTGCAACGTGACATAGGCTGTGACCACCTCAGTCAGTTTCATGGCAGTTCTCCCAGATCAAAGTCGCCGACTTCGCGCAGGGCAGCCATGTTGACCTTGGCGTAGGTCATGGTGGCGGACGTGCTGCGATGGCCAAGATGATCGCCGATTTCTTTAAAACTCAATCCCTCGGCAAACAAGCGTGCGGCACAGGCATGGCGCAACGCGTGAGGGCCGCGATGTTGGATTGTAATTCCAAGCGCTTTAAACCTGTCATTGGCAATGGCATAGATGGCCATTGGCGTCAGCGGCCGTTGTGGCGCATGCAGCCCGATAAATATCTCCGGGAACGCTGAATGTGGCCGAACGGTATCGATGTAACGTGCCAATGCTTCGGCAACCGATGGCTATAGGAGTTGTAGTAGTTTGCGGAAAATATTTATAACGCGACACGTCTTGTCGTGAATAGCTTTTAGAATATTCTCAATGCCACAAAAATTAATTTGTTTTTTTTAATCAGTTGGCAGAGACAAGTTTCATCTATTCAAATTCTCTCTAAGGATATGATCATGGGTAACAACACTTCACCACTAGAAAGCCTGGCAGCTTTCACGATAGCCTTCGTCGCTGGCATAGTCGCTACAGCGGCATTCGGTGGCTACATCAGCTGGATAAAAAAGACTAAATCCGACGATTAAGTTTCAAAAAAATCATGCCAATAAAACCAAATAAACCGATGCTAAAATCTACCTGCAAAGCCTGCGGGTGGACGGATGTCACGCTACAACGCAGCGATGCCATGCTTGCTCCGTCTTGCTGTGGACGTTGTGGTTGTGTGGAATTTGATCGGCGACAACAAAGTATTCTCGATGCATTGGTATCGAATCCCATGAGTTTATTTCACGGAATTTGATACAGGTATTGAGTAAAAATTCACTTTAACATCGGATTAATAATTATTGAAAGAAATTGACACTGTGTGCATTCGTAAAGTAAATAAAATCACTCTTAATAACAAAATAATTGTTTTTTAGAAATTATCCTGCTATTGTTAATCAGTTATATCTCGGCATGCTATTTGCGAATTGCCCGTTGTAAAAACAGACACTCAAACAAGGTTTATCATCCCCCAATCGAGCGACGTATTTCGTTTCGTGTGTCGATAACTCGCCACCAATAAATACAAGCAAAAACTTTCACTTCAATTTCCACAACACAAAGAAAATACCCAATGAACGACATACTCTCGGACATCGACGATAAACAAACCCTGGAAAGACTATACAAGCGCATCCGGGCTACAAAAATCAACGTGCTACTGATTGGAGGGACAGGCGTTGGGAAAAGTTCGACGATTAATGCACTGTTTCAGGGCAAGGGCCTGAAAGCTCCGGCCAAGGTCGGGCAAACCTCCAACCCTGAAACCATGGACGTCACTCCCTACGATTTGGACAACCTCATTGTTTGGGATGCGCCCGGGCTAGGCGATACCACCGAGAAAGATCAGGTTCATCGACGCAAAATCGTTGAAACTCTTCAGAAGAAAGACCCGCACGGGCAACCGTTGATCGATTTGATTTTTTTAGTGCTTGATGCCAGTAGCAGGGATTTCAGTTCCGCATACACCCTGATTAAAGAAGTTGTCATGCCCAATCTGCACAAAGATGACTGCAAGCGCCTGCTGATTGGCATCAACCGGGCCGACATGGCATTGGGTAGCTATCATTGGAATAAGGAAGAGAGTCAGCCTGAGCCGAAGCTGATCGCGCGGCTCGATGAGCAGGTGCAAACCGTCAAGTCACGCATCAAGGCCGAAACTGGACTGGATGTTGAGCCCATTTACTACGCTGCCGGCTACAAAGATGAACAGGAGGCACAGCGCCCCTACAACCTGCAAAAACTCCTGAGCTTCATTCTGGAGCGCCTGCCCGAAAAGAAACGCGCATCAATTGCCACTCACATCAACCAAGACCAGACCAACTTTCAATCCAACGATGGCAAAGCAGACTATAGCAAGGAGGTAGAGGATTCAATCTTTTCGTCGATTAAATCCTATTTCAAGGAAGTACTTTCAGAAGTCTACGGCAAGGCCAAGGAGTTTGTCACTGACCCAGAGGTCATCAAGGCCGGGTCCGAGGCTCTCACCCGAGCAATGCGTGAAGTATTCAAAACTGTAATGAAAAAAGGAAAGTGACTCATGGCATACCGAGAAGATGCGGACTTAAATTTTTTGGGGAAAATGTCCAGCCCCGATCTGAATGACCTGGTGGATTGCCTGATCAAAGACAAAGATGGCGATATTCGATTGACGGAGGAGCTCACCATGAGCGAGCCGTACAAGAAGCACCATCCAGACCACACTCAGTATTGGCGAGAGATCGCAGCCGAAATTCAATGTTTCGGCGCGAACAGCTTGGTAACTGTGCTGCGTGGGGGCAAGGGTGTGATGTATCGCGAAGTACTGACTGATGTCTGCGACAAAGTCAGTCTCAAATACGATGCGAATGCAAAGACTTCGGAGCTCGAAGACGCGCTGCTGATTAAGCTCTTGGGAGATGCGCTGGAGAAAATGCCAGAAGCTGATCGCACTGAATTTGCCAAAATCGTCGGCATCACCAACTTGAAGACATTTACCCCGGCGGGATTGACCGCCGCGCTGCAAATAGCCTTCAAGTCTGGCGGCTTCCAGTCCTATCAACTCACCCTGATCATCGCTAATGCGATTAGCCGTGCGCTTCTTGGCCGAGGGCTGGCCCTGGCGGCCAACGCCACCTTGGTGAAAACAGCTTCACTTTTGGCTGGTCCCGTGGGCTGGGCGTTGACGGGTGCATGGGCCATCGCTGACATCGCAGGCCCCGCATCCCGGATCACAATGCCGTCAGTCATTCAAGTGGCCGTGCTACGAAGGAAACACAGCGCTGAACTGGCCGGGTTAAAAAAGAAAATTGAAGAAGAATTGAGCAAAATGTAAGGGCACCTGTTGACGCCGGCGCCAAATTGACCCACGGCGCCGATTGTGCATGACCCTGGCGCTGCCGCCGGGAGCCGCATGGTGCCTGCGTTCACGCGAATTTGCTTGGGTCAACGTATTTCGGCCGCCTGAGTCAATTTGGCGTCGACGCCAACATCCACCTGATCATCCACTACTTCAAAGCAGGCGTCCAAGTGTGTGAATTAATTCGACAGGCCACTTTATTACGTGAAAAATGTAACAACTTATTTAAGAAAATATAACTTTCTTACTGATAATATTAAGTTACCTGTGGCAGCCTTATGAAGGGAACATCGATTCATTAAACTCACTCACGATAAATAAATATAGAACATAGGAGAATATATTGGGAATATTGATTTTCGCAATCTTTGCATCTGTGGTGATTGTATTATTGTTTAATTGGTTCAAAAATATTTCAATCGTTAGTTATTTATATAGAAAACATCCATTTTTATCATTTTTTTTACTTATATTATTGATGGTTTTTATTTTTAAATTAAAGTTGGACTCGGACGGAACAAAAATAGGATTATTTGCCTTTCTTCCTCTTTTTTTTGCAGCGCCGTTCTTCGTTAAGGGAGTCACCAATTTAATTGAAGAGCAAAGTCTTTCTTTAAATAGTGATCAAGTGAAAATACAATTTAGGAGTTGGATACTACTCGATATGTGTTCGGCACTCAGCGTTTTCGTAGTGGCATTGATGAGTAAAAATTTTCACTCTTTATTCAAAGGAGATTTGCTCCCAATTTTGGGATCATTACTCCTTGCTGCCGCCGTTTATCGCATCTCTAAAGCGTTGACGCGGCAACTTGACGAACAGGCTGCTGATGATAGATTAAAACGAACTAGGATGAAAATAAATTTAGCATTTTGCTATTTTCTAGTATTAATTTTTACGTTGGTAAACATGGCTTTTTAATTTTCGAATTGACATTTGTAGTGCAACACCGAGAGGGTGCGATTTCCCCCATTCATATAGAAATCCGAATGAAAGCGGGCAATACTCAGATTTGAGTAAGGACGAAGCTAGTACGATCTAATTTATACCCTTTTCAGGAATATCGAGAAGGTAACCAATCAGATCGATTTAAAGGCAGAATTGATAGATTGACCCCTATAGGCGAAATTATAGAGTTATCATTGATTCAGCAACGGCTAATTTTCTTTCATTTCCTTTTGAGCACTTTTCACCATAATGCAAAATAGTTAATAACACATGCCCACACAGCCATATAGATAAATGCTTTTTAAGCGAACCCTAATAGGTTCAAATCGATCCAAGAATAAAACACTATTTACTCCCGTAAAATCTTTGAACTAAATCGCTGCTCCACGGTGGGAATTCCGAGGAAAACATCTTCTTGAACCTGATAAGAAATATTATTATTTTGAGTACGCAGGTCTCCGCTATCTACACCATGTTTATCAAACACTGGCATTACCTTCTCAGTACAATAACCTTTAATCCAAAGCTTACGAGTTCCGGCAGTCAGCACAAAACCAGTGAAATACTCATTACCAGACAAACGTTCAGGGCACGCCGTACCTTTGCGACCCAACTCGGCGATTGTGATAACTAAATGCGCTAATTCATCTATGTCACTGCAAACGTCTTTATGGAAAGCTGGCCAGTACGCGAAGTCCCCTTTACCATTTTTCTTACCGGATCCACGCCAACCTTTATTTTGGTTAACCTCAGTCAAATTATCATAGGGGTGCGAATGGAAGGTGCCAATCAATTCGAGCTGAGGCCAGTATTCACGGAAGAAATCACGCTTCATCAGCAAAGAGTCGCTATCTGGTTGAACCGAATCCTGCTTGCGTAACGCCGAAGTTTCAACAGTCGCTAATACAGCAACTAATCGAACCGGTACATCACCGCGTGCAGGCAAGGCGTAGCCCCACAATAAACCATAGGTTTCCAAGCGATGATTAGCTTTGCCTTTGTTATGTGCTTTATGTTGAATTTCATACGCCTCAATGGCGGACGTCAGCAATTGAGGGACTACATGGTCTTCAATAATGATTTGGATACGCGGCACAAATTTACTCCTTAGAAATAATTATAAAAAATTAAGTGAATTTCATAAAGTATTTCTTGTTTTTATAATTATTTCAAGCAACATTTCTCATTGCTAACTTCTTATTATTAGTTATACAAAAAATAGATATTTTTTGTATAACAGTGGTATCGCTAAATTCCGCCCAAATTTATCAAACACGTCACATGCATAACTGGTTGGAGTTAAGCATCCAGTCGCCCCACCTATCATTGCCATGATCGCCCCCCCATACTCCGATTTTCATTTTAGTTATCGTGATGAAGGCAAGCGTAAGCAGGGCGTTATGTTAAAAACGGGTCCAGCAATGGCGTGACAGCGGCCTGAGTCAACGCGCATTTGAGATCCAGCACGGCTGGCCGGTGCACCAGACCGAATACTGGATACGGCAGCTGCGCGACGACGATTCTGCCCTAGCTGCGATGACGCTCATCCCCGTGCGCGTCCAGCGCGCCAACGTCAGCGTGGCGGGACCGGCTGTCCTGTTACGTGGCGCCGGTGGATAGAGTACGGAAATTACGCCCTGTCAAGACGCGGCCTATCTGGCCGATTTGCAGCCGCATCTGGCATGAGGCTGTAATTGGCTGCCGTCCGGATCGCGGTAGCGCCGATCGGCTGCCGACGGCCTGTCGCTGCTGGTCTAGCAAGGACTCGGGTACGCACCCTGCGACGGCACACCTATGTGTTTAGTAACCGGTGCCGCAATCGAATGAAGATCGTTTGCTGGGGCGGTAATGGAGTCTGGCTGTTCCAGCAACGCTTGCACCGGAGGCATTTCATCTGCCCGCAGTTGGGCGATAGGCTTGTGAGCCCAGCGACGAACAATGGCAATGGCTGGTCTCCTGCATCAATTGGCAGCGTTTGTCGGCGGCCACGCCGACCCATTGGCACTTGTAAAAAGACGACGTTTGAGGGCTTTGCCCAAACTTCAGTATTGGCGCTCCGTTATTGTTTACCGATGGACCGCGTGATAATATCTATGCCATGAATTTACTAGTCAAACTCACCCGCCTTGCTGAAGGATGTACGTGCGTTGCTGGCGCGGGTTGAACTCGCTGAGCGGAATGCGCCATTAATCGCGGTGATGGAAGGCGTGCTCCAGAACAAAGAAAGCATCATCGAGGCCAAAGATAGCCTCATTGAAGCCAAGGAAACCCTCATTGCGGCCAGTGTGGTAGCACATTGATTCAGATCGGCGAGGATACCAGTGAGCAACTCGACGTCGAGCCGCCGCCGCCGGCCATCATCAATGGTGGCATGGCGGCCCCGGGGTGCTGGACTGGCTGGTGATTAGTAAGTTCGTCGACTACCTGCCGTTGTATCGCTTCGGCCAAACCGGCGCGTGCCAAGACGTGCTTCTGCCGATGTCAACGACGACCGACTGGCTCGACAAGATTGGCGTGGCGCTACACCCGCTGGCCGACTGAATGAGCACCTTGCTGCAGCTGCGCCCGGTCTTGCATGCCGATGAAACGCCAGTACGCCAGCTCGCCCCAGGAAAGGGCAAGACCAAGCGTCACAGCAAAAGCCTGGATGAAGAGTCTTTGATCCTCGTGTTCGACTATCGGGGCGGGCGCGGCGGCGAGCCTGCACAAACCTTTCTGGGGGATTGGTGCGGCCATATGATGGTCGACGATTACAGCGGTTACAAAGCATTGTTCGTTGGCTGCGTCACGGAACTGACGTGCCTGGTCCGTGGCCGACGGCAGCGGTACGGCCACAGCGATAAACCTGCCTTAAACCGGCCGACGCTGATTCGCTATGCCGACTTGGGCACGCTGCAAATCGATAACAATCCGCTCGAGAATCCGAGTCGCCCCATTACGTTGACAAGAATAATTGGTTGTTTACGGGCTCGGAGCGCGCCGGTCGACGCGTGCAGCCATCCAAAGCCTGCTGGCCAAAACTAAGCTCAACGGCCTCGAACCTCTGCACTGGGCGACCGAAACCCTGGGGAAATTACCGACCTTTCCCAACAACTAGTTCGATTCCTTACTTCCATTTGCAAGGCTTGGCAAGTAGCCAACTCAATTGCAAGGAGGCTGGCCTGGATGCTTACGTAACAGTGGGTGCTTATTCGAATGATAATAAAGATCACTTTTTTTCGTCTTGATTTAGTTTTATCGTGAATTTTAATGCGACGCATCTTGTCGTAGGTGTGCCGGATAATAGCTCCAAGGTGAAGATGACAGCTTATCGATACACAATTTCATCATTTTGAAAATCGACAAGTCATATGGACTCTGGGATGTTATTCAAACTAAAAGACTTTTTTATCTGCATGTTTATTGCATAACTTATCGTTTGAAATCTCCACTTAACTGTGACTATAAGTGAAATTATTTGAAAGATTTTCATTGCCTGTTGCATCAATAGTATTGCAGTTTCGAACAATCACGCCAAGAGAGAGGGAATAATGATTTCAAAGAAAAAAAACACTAGCGAGAACGCTCGCTGGTCCGATGAGCTGATATCTCAAACAAGTAAGTTAATGTTCAATCTGCCATTAAACATTGGACAATCTCTTCACATGAAGAATATCAACGGTAAATTTGGAAAAATTTCATTCAAAGATTTACTCACAGAAAAGTGGGTCGTGATTAACAAAGCTACTGATGAGTCATATTGCTATTCGTCTTGCGATGAAATGATCCGTGGTGGTTGGGTTATTGATTGAGCCCATTGATCATGTGGACAATATTGCATGCATCAACGTGTATTTCCCACTGACAGGATATTTTATCCTGTCCGGATAGATAGTTGAGAATGGATGAAAATGGCTACCGATATTTTTGAAATTAACACGAACTTTACGATTATTTCTGGCGGCCAGTCAGGTGCCGATCGTGCCGGGCTGGATTGGGCGATTGCCCACGGCATTGCACATGGCGGTTGGTGTCCCAAGGGACGCAGATGTGAAGATGGGCCGCTTGCCAGTCATTACCAGTTGAAGGAAACTCCGTTATCAAATTATCTTCAGAGGACAGAATGGAATGTTCGCGACAGTGATGCAACCCTCATTTTTACCAGTTCAGAAAAATTCGATGGTGGTTCGAAACGTACTGCCGACTTCGCGGAAAAGCATGGTAAGCCTTTTCTCCATATGCGACCGGGTGTGCATCCAAAATACATCGCACGTTTTCTCGCCAGGAACTCGGTTGCACGGTTTAATATTGCCGGGAAGAGCGCATCCAGTGCGCCAGATATCATGAAATTTGTGAACGAAACACTAACTGATGTATTTCTAGTTTCTACAATGGTTAATCTCCAGAACTAAAAATGGCCATCAAAGACTTCTCAGTCGCCCCTGTTAACACTATCTCCACCGCCATTTGCGCCCGGGTAATTCCCACAAAGAGCTTACGTCGTTCAATCGGCGTCAGCTCTGAGAAACTCACCTCACTTAATACAACAGCCGGGGCGCTTTGCCCCTTGTAGCGATACACGGAGTCGATCACCAGATCACCTTCGCTCCAGATTGGGTCGCCATCGCGGCTATACTCGCCGGTA
>CANIFC010000108.1 GCA_947466695.1 Oxalobacteraceae bacterium
CTTGCAGAGCTCGCACACTTTCTTCGAGACCAGAATTGGCAAATAATCGGTGACCTTTGCGTTACACCTCAAGGATTCGAGCACATTTTCGTAAAGCGGCGCGATCTCTGTAATCGTCAAGTGCAGTTTACCCGCGATCGATTGTATTTCGCCGAAATGCTTGATTTTTTCCTTCATGTCGGAATACAGATACTGTTTTAGCAGGACGTTTGGAGGTATTGTCGCTTGAAGGCTGGTTTCCATAATGGTTAACCTTATAGACACTGCGTTTGAATTTGGATCGCGTGCAATCGTCTGGGCAGCACGCGCCGAATGTTAGCAAGGGAGCTTCATCAGTACGAATTTTTTCCATCGTTTGCGAATTTTCAGGTCACCGTTTTTGATCCGCGCTGCCAGATAGCCCCGGGTGAAACTGGCAATCCCTTCCAAATCGGACTGCTCGTTCTGTAATTCTTTCAGCAAACGATCGGCTACTGCCGCATCGTTGAGCCAACCGAGTTCGTCCTGCAAGGCCGACAGTGCCGCCACATACGGCCACACCCGTTTGGAAGAAGAGAGTGATTCAAAAAACTCGGTGGCGTAACGACTTTTTTTGGCGGCAATACGAACCCTGTGACGCGATATTGGGTCAGCACCATGTAATTTTTTGCCGCGCTGCAGCAGGCGGCGTTGTGCATGCCAGAGCACTTTGCGGGCGAATTTCCTGACCCGTTCAGTCAGGTGATTCTGGTCCTGAGGCGACAGGGTATCGCGCCAACCGCCGCTCTGTACCCAACGAGTGAAACACAGGATCAGACGTGTGTAGCGTGACGAACCGACTGCAGCGGAGGCGGCTTCGTGCATCTCGCCGGCCTTACGCCGCGCCGCCAGCTTCAGTCCCGAGAGCAAGGGCTCATCGACCAGAAGTGCTTCGGCGACCGATGGCAGCGTAACGCCTGCAAGCACATCCCAGTCGCGCGCCGGACCCAATTGGGCAGTCAGCCAGTTTAACTCTTCCTGTAAATCCTCAGGAAGATGCAGCAGATCCTTGAACAGTCCAATCGCGCAGCGCAACCGGCGTAACCCGACGCGCATCTGATGCAGGCTTTCCTGATTTTCTGCGGCGTCCTGTTGTACGACGCCGGCTTCGTTGGATTGAATCTGTGCCATACAATTAACGGCAATGGCCTGAAACGCTTGCTCGATCGTCATATGCTTTGTCAATTTCAGGGGCGTTGCCTTGACGGCGACCGGGGGTTGCGGCGCAAACAGCGCATAGCCTCGGTCTGCCTTGCTCAGATTGCCGATTTGCATCGGGATATCCTGTTGTAATGCCAATGCAAAATCAAACAGGTGTGTCGGCTCGCCCGACTTTAGTTCCAGTTCGATTTCCCTGACAGGTACTTTCTTGTTACCCAGTTGAATAAACCCCTGGTCTAGTACGCACTCAATGTGATCGCCTTGAGGCAAATACAACTGCCACGCCGAGCGTGTGACCCGTACGGTAAAAATTGGCAACAGGTGATTCTCGAACGTTGAGGAACGCAGCATTTTGTTCCACGGTGAGTCAACCAAGTCACGCAACGCAGCCAGATCGGGTAATGGACCGGTGACCGGCGACTCCCATTCGTGCCGGGTATGCAAGCCGCCGGTGACGCTGCCGCCGCTCTTAAAGGTTTGGATCCAGCTATTGGCGACCCGGCGCACCCGAAGACCCGCATCGCAGCGCCGGATATGCAGGTCCGGGGTATCAAAGTAAGTGTCGGTCATTCTTTGCTGATGCGGTTTCGACGTTGCATATTTTGTCAGCAGGGGATGCAGCCGCAACACCTCAGCGCCTTGCGAATTGACGAGCAGTTTTAGTTCAATTTCCATGATAGGCGAACCCTTTCTCGTTACTGCAAGCACCCGCTGCAGAACTTTGAAACCTCTATCAATCTCGATGAGATAACATGCAATGCAGAAAATCTGATGTGCATCGCGGCACTGTGAACACTTGAGTGTTTCAGATCTTGCACTTAAAATAAGAGTGCAAAAAAGTTATTATAGCCCGCCGGGGATGAGGAGTCATGTCTTCGAAAGGATATAAAAAACATCGTGTCTTGCGTTTCTTGGCCCATGTTTACCGTGGATACTCAATACAATTCAACCGAAGAGAAAGCCCTTGCGTTGGCCATGAATCCGGACCGGGTCTTTGGATTTTTCCAGACGCAGGTCCTATAAAACGATTTGCTGGATAGTTATCAAAGGAAAACGCGATGAAACTGATTCACACACTGGGAATGACGTTTTTGTTCATTACAGCGAATGGCCTGCCGCAACAGGCTTATGCTCAACAGGTGTTTTCGTATAGCAAACTATGTGACGCGTCCGCTGCCGTCGCACTTGGGGCAGATTACTTCGTCGTTGCCGACGATGAGCGCAATCTGCTACAAATCTACCAGCGTGGACAGACATATCCTTTGGGCTCACTCGCGCTTTCAAGCTTCCTCGGAACGAAAAAGAACCAAGAGTCAGACCTTGAAGGAGCGGCAATGATTGGAACGCGAATTTATTGGATATCTTCGCATGGCCGAAACAAGACCGGCAAAGAGCAACAGCGACGCTACCGTTTCTTTGCGACCGAAGTACACCCAGGGCCAATTCCGGTACTTGCCACCGTCGGCAAGCCTTACCATCATCTGCTTGGCGACCTGGAATCGGCTGAGGAGATCAAGACATATAAGCTCGCCAATGCGGCAAAGCTTGCGGCCGAAGCACCAGGTGGACTCAACATCGAAGGACTCGCAGCGACACCGGATGGCAATCTTCTTATCGGTTTTCGCAATCCGGTCCCTGGCGGCTCTGCCCTCATTGTTCCCCTGAAGAACCCGAAAGATCTTATCAGTGGGAAAAAAGCGCAATTTGGCTTGCCGGTCACATTAGACCTTGGAGGACGCGGCATTCGCAGCATTGAGCCCGACTCTGGTTCTGGCTATCTCATCGTAGCCGGTCCTACGGCCGACAGCGGTAATTTCATGCTCTACCGCTGGTCGGGAACGGCAGGTGAAGCGGCGAAAGTGGTTTCGCATGTCGATTTCAAGAATTTTCGACCCGAAGCGCTATTCTCGATCCCGCAGACTGGCATGGTGCAGATATTGAGTGATGACGGAGAAGTCAAAATCGGTGGAAAATTATGCAAGGACAGAGAAAAATCCAAACAGTCATTCCGCAGTATGACCATAAAACCCTAGGTTAACTGAGTAGCGACTTTCAATAGCAAGCCGTGCGGCAGCCTTGTCATTATTGCATTTATATATCTGGAAATTAAAACTCACAAGTTCAACTTATGTGCGGCGAAAAAGGTGACCCCAGCGATATCACTGCAAGTTTTTGATCACCTGATAATCGCTGTCCTGAATCGGCAGGAAGCGGATCGCGTTCATGTTATTGAGTATGGACGCACTGTTCTTGCCACCTCGCCCGAGAAAAGCCGAACGAATTTTTTCCCTCACATCCTGACAAAGTATTCCCCGGTATACGAAGGGGTCGAGTGGCAGGGGCACGGAGCGCCATAGGACGCGAAAATTATTTCCCGTTGCTTTCCCTTCCCGGACCATCGTCGAGAGCTGAAAGCTCGATACAAAGGCGGCGTCTGCCCGGCCCTCCAGCACGGCCTTGGCCGCGCTGATATGATTTCCGGCATAAGAAATACGGCCAAAATAGCGCTCCAGCGAGCCCCCGGCAACTTGACTGAAAAGCTGCCGGGGCACTTTCGCTCCCGAAGTACTGTCCGGATCAACCAATACGAGTGTGGCACCTCGCAAGTCCTCATGCTTTTTCAACCGCCCCTTACTATTGACGATTAATAATGAATAATAAAACGCTCCTTCTTTCTGAAAAGCGCCTTCCGGTTGAGAAAAGGTGGCGAAAGCGGTGATGCCGGGATTACTGTTTTTCGCCGAGAGATAGGAGGATGGCCCGAGTCGTGCAATGTCAATACTCCCCGCCAGCAAACCTTCGATGACGGCGCCATAAGACGATGGTCTGATGATGTCCACCGGAGTACCGAGACTCGACTGCAAGTCGTCCAGCAGTGGCTGGATATCTGCCAGGTCATTTTTCACGTCGCCTTCCGGCACCATCGAGTAACGTATGCGCGCAGGTCGCTCGCAGTTCTCTGCCGTCACCTGCAGCGTCATGAAGACAAGCATGATAGTGAATACGATAAGAAAAGATGTTCGATACCGATTCGGTTTTTTTAGTTTGTTCATGAGGGTTGTCCAGGTTGTACAAGCGTGCCCGTTAAGGCGGATGTTATTTCAGATGCTGGTGCCGGCTTGTGAAAGTAATATCCCTGCAACTCATCACAACCCGCTGCTTTCAGATGTACTACCTGCTCTTTCGTTTCTACGCCTTCGGCAACGACTTTTAGCCCCAGATTGTGCGATAAGGCAATCGTCGAGGAGACAATCATTGCGTCACTTGCATCATTGCGGATATCCCGAATGAACGAGCGATCTATTTTCACGGTCGTAATTGGCAGTCGCTTCAGATGACTCAAGCCGGAAAACCCGGTGCCGTAATCGTCGAGAGAAATCTTGATGCCTAGTTCATGCAGTTTTTCCAAAACCTGTGCTGCAATGTCAGGTTGCTCCAGAAGGCAGCTTTCCGTAACCTCAATTTCAATCAGCTCAGCCGGTACATCGTAGCGCTGCAGGCTATGTATCATAAAGTCAACCAGCGAATCGTTGCTTAACTGTTTTGCGGAAATATTGACGGCGACCGGAAGAACGGTGCAGCCCAGGTCACGCCAGGCGGCAACTTGGGCACAAGCGGCATCAATGACCCAATTTCCCAGAGCAATAATGAAATTATTGTCTTCGGCAAGACCAATAAACTCAATCGGGTAAATCAGTCCATTGATGGGATGCTGCCACCTGATCAGCGCCTCTAGCCCGACCGGCCTGAGATCGGCGGTACCAACCCGTATCTGGTAATGCAGGCAAAATTCGTTATCACGGAGAGCGCGCGGAATACCCGTGATCAACTCGGAATCGCGTGCTGACGACTTATTTAACGACGCTTCATAAAAACAATATTTACCGCGACCGCTCATCTTGGCGCAGTACATCGCGGTATCAGCATGCGACAAAAGCGTGTCTATTTCCTGACCATCGCCGGGATAAAGCGCAATGCCGATACTGACGCTTGAATCGACATCATGACCATCCAGATTCAGATAGGGTGCGGACATCGACTCCAGCAGCTTACCGGCGATGATGCCAGCTGATTCCTCCGACTCCAGCTCCGACACAAGCACAACGAATTCATCGCCGCCAAGACGGGCCGTCAGGTCATATTCACGCAGGGACAAGCGCAGACGCTGCGCCATAGCTTTTAACAACAGGTCACCGATCGCATGCCCGAGCGTATCGTTAATGTTCTTGAATTTATTGAGATCAAGGAATAACAACGCGAACAGTTTGCGGTTGCGATGTGCGCGGGCTATTTCTAACGCCGCCAATTCATAAAACATCATGCGATTTGGCAGGCCGGTCAGGAAGTCGTGCGAGGCGAGTTGGAAAGCACGGACTTTTTCACTTTCCAGCTGTTCAATTAATATTTTTTTGTGGGATTCGGACTGCATGATCGCCTGATACAACCGGCGCTGACGCTGTGCCAGCATGACCAGGCAGGAACTCAGCAGGATGATCGCAATGGATGTCATCACTGCACGCTGGGTATAGGTCCGGTGGCGTGCGCTCATTTCATTGAGTACCGAATCGCTATCCCGTGTGACCGTAATGGTGAGTGGTAATCCCTCTAGCTGTCGATACACACCGATACTTTGGCTCTTGTCACCCGGTCGCAGCGCCTTGATCTCTCCCTCAGCGAGGCCAGCAAAGACAAAACTAGCGTAGCCGGATTGGGTGATGTCGAGTCCGGCAGAAAGTGTCCCGCTCTCTAACTCGACTAATTGGTGGGCCTGGTCGTCCAGTATCTCGATACGGCTTTTTGTCCCGATACTCGCCTCTTTGTACAGCGCGAGCAGATAACCAAGATCGATATAGGCGGTGAATACGCCTAATCGTTTTTGCTCGCTACCGATGGGAACCGCAACCGGAATACGCCATAGCGTGTGGGGATCACTTGCATCCGGGAGGCCTACTACCAGCACTTTTTTTGCCCGGATGGTAGCGCCGTCTAGTGCAAGCGCTTTGTGGGCCAGACGCATGAGTTCCGGCTCTGTATCCCGGCCTGAAGACGAATATACAAGCCGGTCCTGCGTGTCGGAAATGGCGAGCCGGAGATAAGCCTGATCGCCCAAAAAATAGGGATTAAAAAAAGTAGGCGTGGCGCCTTGTCCCTCTAAGAAAGACGCACTCAACTTGGCATAGAGAACCGCACGACCAAACACCTCAGCAAGATTGGATCCGACAATAGACGCTATATTCTGGCTCTCAGTGATGGATTTATCAATCGCCTGCTGTCTTTCATTTGCGACATGCGAAAGCGTAATGATCCAGATAGTCGACAGAAGAAAGACTGCAAAAAGGATGATGCAGACGACTAATGTCTTGCCATTTTTAAAAAAAGAGTCCATCAAGGTCATGACGTATTTTTTTACAGAAAACAAGGCAGCCTTTTTTGAAATTTTTATCCATTTTACTATACAGTAATATTATTACTTAATTGTTACAAAGAAATACTTTGGAATAATATCCTGTCCAGTTCGGGCAGAGTTAGCTCGCTGAACTGAATAAGGGTGGTCTTATTGAAATTTTTATTTGTGTTGTGGAACGGAATGCTCAATTCAGACGCGAGAGCATGAGGCCTGTGGATGTAGCAGAACAAAACCCCTGCTGAAGCAACAAAAAACCGGCACCCTCATGAAGGACGCCGGTTTCTTGTGATGGCATGAAATTTCTTATTTCTTGATTTTTACCGGACGCTGCCAGTTGTCGATTGTCACTTGCCTGGTGCGCGAGACCGTCAGCTTGCCCTCCGGCGCGTCTTTGGTCAGCGTGGTACCGGCTCCGAGGGTGGCGCCCTTGCCGACCCGTACCGGTGCGACCAACTGAGTGTCGCTGCCGATGAACGCATCGTCTTCAATGACGGTGCGAAACTTGTTGGCGCCGTCATAGTTACAGGTGATGGTGCCGGCACCGATGTTGACACGGCTGCCTACCGTGGCGTCACCAATGTAGGCCAGATGACCGGCCTTGCTGTGGGCATCGATGTGACTGTTTTTAATCTCGACAAAATTACCAATATGTACGTCTTCGCCCAGTTCTGTGCCGGGGCGCAATCTGGCGTAGGGACCAACCTGCGCGTTAACGCCGACGCTCGCTTCCTCAATATGGCAAAACGCCTTGATGCACGCGCCCGCCTTGATGTGGGCATCCCGGATCACGCAATGTGGCCCGACGCTGACACCATCTTCCAGCGTCACCGTGCCTTCAAACACGCAGCCGACATCAATGCTGACGTCACGCCCGCAAATGAGCTTGCCACGCACATCGATACGCGCAGGGTCAAGCAGTGTGACGCCTTGTTCAAGCAGGCTACGGGCGATATTTGCCTGATGCACGCGCTCGAGCTCGGCCAGCTGCACCTTGCTGTTGACACCCAGGGTTTCCCAGATGGCGTCCGGCTGGGCCGACACGACCGCCACGCCATCGGCCACGGCGCGCGCCACAATATCGGTCAGGTAATATTCGCCCTGCGCGTTGTTGTTCGACAGCGTGGTGAGCCAATGCTTGAGTTGAACCGTCGGCGCAATCAGGATGCCGGTATTGATTTCAGTGATCTTTTTTTCTTCCTCGCTGGCGTCTTTCTGCTCAACGATGCGCACGATCTTGCCGTCTTCACGCACCATGCGGCCAAGCCCAGCCGGGTCGGCCATTTCAGCGGTCAGGATGGCTAGCTTGTCAGTGCCGGCGGCGGCAATCAGGCGCTGCAGGCTGGCAGCTGTTGTCAGCGGTACGTCACCGTACAGCACCAGCGTCGGAACGCTTTCATCGAGCCCGGGACCGGCTTGCGCCACCGCATGACCGGTTCCCAGCTGCGGCTCCTGCAGGGCAAAGCGCAGGTCTGCGGCGGCAACGGTGGCGGGCACCTGGTCACCGCCATGGCCGTAAATGACGCAGATATTGGATGGCCCGGCAGCGAGCAGGCTGCGGGCTGTATCGATCACATGCGAGAGTAAAGGCTTGCCAGCGAGCGGATGCAAGACTTTCGGCAATGCCGATTGCATGCGTTTGCCCATACCGGCGGCGAGAATAACGACATTCATGAGGGAGCTTTCGATACAATAATCTAGAAATTTTAACATGTCACGCGCTGGCGATCCAGCCCGGCAGCTTGAATCAAAGTGGCAATTGATACCAGTCTGCCGCTACTACCCGCCGGCATGGACAAACAGTGGCGGATGCTGTCCTGAATATTCGCGCAGCAGATTCCAGACCACCCGAACCCGTTGCAGCCGGTACAGGCCAACCGGCGCGGCCAACCAGAATGAGCGTTCGGCATGAAAACTGTCCTGCAGTACAGGAACCAGTCCGCTGTCTTTATGGATGGCATAAGGCGGTGCCAGCACTAGACCGGGCTCGAGCCCGAGTGCAGCCGCTTCACATTGCGCCATCATGCCGGTACAGCACAGCCGTCGCCGTGGCGTAAAGCCTAGCTCATCCAAAAAACTCAGTTCGCGGCTAGGCGTGCTGTTCATCCTGTCCGTATATTTTTTTCCTGGCGGTATCGTCGGAAAATTACGCGGCAAGGCAGACAACCCGCACTGAGCGCAAAAACGGCATGAGATCAAAG
>CANIFC010000109.1 GCA_947466695.1 Oxalobacteraceae bacterium
AGCGGCTGCAGACAACGACCATATTGTCGGCGCGCTGGTCGTGACATTTTCGATCATCGCATGGGGCGATGTTGCGCGTCCGGTGCGCTTCATTCATGTCGCTTTTGGTGGCTGGTTGGTGATAGCGCCATCGCTGATCGATGGCTACTCCGGCACTGCTGCGGCCGCATCCGTCTTGTTTGGCATTGCATTGATCTGGTGGGCGTTTCCATTGGGGCGCATCACTACCCGCATGGGTGCATGGGACAACATCGCCCACTTTCGCTTGCATCTGGCAAGACGCGATCGCGCCGGAGCCGTAAAAAAATAGAACGAGATGATACACCCCTCCCGGCTATCTCATTGGTGGCCAGCTTAACGGATCACGATGCGAGGAAACGGAATGTAATTCCAATCCCCACCGTGTCATCGCCTGCGATACCAGGGTCGCCTCACCCGGACTTAGCGTGCCATCGGCACTCACAATGTCAAGCACAATGCGCAGTACGCGCATTTGTAAGTCTGGTGAACGCACGTCGGCTAACAACTGATCGATTGTTTCGCGGTCGAGCGCAAGTTGTCCGCTATGGTCGCGCAGCGATACAGTGTGCATATCTTCGCAAAACTCATGGACGACACGGTCGAACTCTGCCGTGCTCATTCCAAGACGCGCTGGAACAGTATTGGCTTCCAGCGATTGAAGCTCGGTTGGGTCAAGCCCACCGTCGGCAAGAACGGCGGCGGCAGTGATACGGGCGAGTGCTTCTGGCGTATCCGTTTTGTAATGGCGCATGATAATCCCCTTAGACGTAGGCTTTTAAGTCTGCTAATCATTTTGCACGCCGAGACAAACTACATGAATGCGTTTGATCAAGCGATCGCTAACGAGTTAAAGTGGACCCGTCTTTCCAGACAATTAATTATTGGAATCAAGGTAATACCGGTACTTGCTGGAGATGGATGGGGCTGCTCCAATGTGTATAGCGCAGCCTGTCTGGTTGGTGAAATTCTGGCCTGAAGGGCCCGAAGTAAGCATCACGAATAAGTACGAGCCAACCGTCAATGACCAGGGCCGGGCCTGAAACAGGTTTCAAATAAAAAAGATCATCTGCCTTTCTTCGACGATCAGCCGGCACGCACGATAAGTATGTCGACGCCGGTATCGCCAAACGATTTCTGCAACTCTTGCAGTATCGGCAAGTTGATAAAAAAATTTCCATTTAGTCGGTCCTTTTCCATCCATGCCAGCTTATGACGATCAAATTTGGCGTAACCGGCGACCATCCCGACCTCTTTCGATTACTTGATGACCGTCGATGCGCATCCCGGGCCCGCCGTGACGGCGCGCCGGCAAGCCCGTATCTCCGGGTTCGTGTATGTCGTGCCGTATCGTCTGCGCGGTCACGCCGAACAGTCCGGCAAGCACTCCGATAAACAGTATCACCGCGCTTACGCAGGTGGTCCCATCACTGGCGATGGTGTGAAATCATGCTCATGCGCCGAACATGAATATATAAAAAAAGAATGTATCTGGGTTGCAATATTTTTAAATTTACGTAAAATGAACTTAAACGAACATAAAATTATTCATTAATGTTCATTTTAGCTACTTTCTGGATCGTCTATGCTCATCATTCGACGCCGGGAACAGGGCGCTGCTAAATGCAGAACGCAACAAGCTGACCCGTCGTCGTTTGGGCGGCTCATGCGACGGCTTCGCTGGTGCCGATGACCACCAGACTGACACTCACTTGCGGCCACGCGTCGCTACGGAGATCATGATGCAATCAATGCAACAACAACAACAACAACAACAACAACAACAAGAATGCGACATTCTGGTCGTCGGCGGTGGTATCAACGGCGTCGGCATTGCACGCGACGCCGCCGGGCGAGGGTTACGTGTCATCCTGTGTGAACAGCATGATCTGGCTCAGCACACGTCGTCAGCCAGCACCAAACTGATTCACGGCGGCTTGCGCTATCTTGAATATTACGAATTCAAATTAGTGCGTAAAGCATTACAGGAACGTGAACTGTTGCTGCGTTCTGCGCCGCACATCATGTGGCCGCTGCGTTTCGTGATGCCGCATGACCACAGTCAGCGGCCGGCCTGGATGATACGCGCCGGTTTATTTTTATATGATCACCTGGCGAAGCGTGAATTCCTGCCCGCATCGGAAGGCATCGCGCTACAGGAGCACGCCGCCGGTAAGCCGCTGAAGGGCAATTTTCGCAAGGGCTTCGAGTATTCGGACGGTTGGGTCGATGATGCGCGGCTCGTAGTGCTCAATGCACTCGATGCCAGCGAGCACGGCGCCAATATTCTCACGCGTACCAAGTGCGTCGATGTACGCCAGCAAGATAATGGCTGGCACGCGACGCTGGCCTCCGAACAACATGGACGCATCGAAATCAAGGCGCGCGCAATCGTCAATGCGGCAGGTCCGTGGACTGCGCAATTTGCCAAAGCCGCAGCCAGCGAGAACGGATCCGGTAGCACCACACACGGACTGCGGCTGATCAAGGGCAGCCATATCATCGTACCGCGCCTGTTCGAGCACCCGTATGCCTACATCTTCCAGAACCCCGATAAGCGGATCATCTTCGCCATCCCGTATCAGGACGAATTCACGCTGATCGGCACCACCGATCTCGAATACACCGGTGATCCGGGCCAGGTGACGATCAGCGACGGCGAAATCGCGTATCTGTGCGAGATGACGAACCGCTACTTCAACAAGCAAATCAGCGCCGCCGATGTAGTCTGGACTTATTCCGGTGTGCGTCCGCTGCTCGATGACAGCTCGGAAAATGCCGCTGCGGTGACGCGCGACTACCTGCTGGAATGTGACGAAAAAATTGCCCCTTTTCTTAATGTATGGGGCGGCAAAATCACCACCTACCGCAAGCTATCCGAGGAAGCGCTGGCGATGCTGTTGCCGCGTCTTGGCAGCAGCGCACCCGGATGGACTGCCGGTGCGCCGCTGCCGGGTGGCGACCTGCAACAGGCTGGCGTTCTGGTGGCGACCTATGATTTCGCGACGTTTGCGCAGCAATTTTCCCGCCAGTTTCCATGGTTGTCATCCAAGCTTGCGCAGCGTTATGCGCGCTGCTATGGCACGCGTGCCGTACGCATGCTCGGCGGTGCAGCACGTATCGAGGATCTGGGCGAAGAACTCACCCCCGGTATGTTTGAGCGCGAGGCGCGCTATCTGTTCGAGATCGAATGGGCGCGCAGCGCCGAAGACATCCTGTGGCGCAGGACTAAATGCGGGCTGTATGCGCAGCCGCAGCATGTCGCCAGGTTGCAACAATGGCTGCAGGAACAAGCCATCACCATGCCGCCAGCTACTGCAGCGATCAATGCGCCAGAGCGCGTCAATGCCATGCAGTAAGGATCAGGCAACACCAGCATCAGGCATCAGGCAAAGAGCATCAGGCAGTGATGATGGACGTGCCGGCGCGCAGCAGACCGGCAACCATAAGCGGACTGAAAACCAGTCCAGAACAATCCGGAGCAGTACTAAAAAGGAGAGCAAAATGGAGAAGGCAACAATGGAAGATCAATACATACTGGCACTCGATCAGGGCACGACAAGTTCGCGCGCAATGGTATTCGACCGGGCTGGCAACATCGTGTCCATAGCGCAAAAAGAATTCCGGCAAATTTATCCGCAACCCGGTTGGGTCGAGCACGATCCGTTTGACATCTGGTCCACGCAAGCCGGCGTCGCTGCCGAAGCAGTCGCGCATGCCGGCTTAAATGGCTTGTCGATCGCTGCGATCGGTATTACCAACCAGCGCGAAACGACGATCGTCTGGGATCGTGAAACCGGGCGTCCGGTGTATAACGCGATTGTCTGGCAAGACCGGCGTACCGCCGATTTTTGCGATGAATTAAAGGAGCGCGGGCTGTCGGACAAGGTGCGCTCGAAAACTGGTTTGCCAATCGATTCCTATTTTTCAGGCACCAAGATCCGCTGGATACTCGACAATGTCGCCGGCGCGCGCGAACGGGCGAACCAGGGCAAGCTGGTGTTCGGCACGGTCGACAGCTGGCTGATCTGGAACCTGACGAAAGAAAAGCTGCACGTTACTGATGTCACCAATGCGTCACGCACAATGCTGTTCAACATCCACACCCTGGAATGGGATGATGAGCTGCTTGAGGCGCTCGACATTCCGCGCAGCATGCTACCGGAAGTGCGCTCGTCATCCGGCGTCTATGGCCAGACCAAGACCACGTTGTTTTCAACCTCGATTCCGCTGGCCGGTATCGCCGGCGACCAGCATGCCGCGTTGTTTGGCCAGATGTGCACCAAACCGGGTATGGTCAAGAACACCTATGGCACCGGATGCTTTCTGGTCATGAATACCGGAGACAAGCCGATCGAATCGAAAAACAACCTGATCACGACGATCGCCTGGAAAATCGGCGACGAGGTTAATTATGCGCTCGAAGGCAGCATCTTTATCGGCGGCGCGGTTGTCCAGTGGCTGCGTGATGGTTTGGGCATTATCAAGAGCTCCGGCGAAATCGAATCGCTCGCGCGCTCGGTGCAGCACAGCGACGGCGTCTACATGGTGCCCGCTTTCGCCGGACTCGGGGCGCCGCACTGGAATCCACGTGCCCGCGGTACGCTATTGGGCCTGACGCGCGGCACCAGGTCGGCGCACATCGCGCGCGCCAGCCTCGACAGCATCGCTTACCAGTCGCTCGACGTGCTGCGCGCGATGGAAGCCGATCTCGGCAGCAAGATCACCGAATTACGCGTCGATGGTGGTGCTGTGTCGAACGACTTACTGATGCAATTTCAATCCGACCTGCTCGGCGTTGATGTGATACGACCGCAAATCACCGAAACAACGGCGCTCGGCGCCGCCTATCTGGCCGGTCTTGCGGTTGGCTACTGGAAAGATGTCAGTGAAATACAGGATCAATGGAAACTGGAGCATCGTTTCTCGCCGGTGATGGACGAAGCGTCCGTGAAGGCATGTACCAAAGGTTGGCAGCGTGCAATCAACGCTAGCAAAGCCTGGGCCGATGCGAGCTGAGTGGCGCGGCCCTGATGCCGCCAATGGATGGTTCGGATGAGCCCCTGGCTCGCCGAATTCGTCGGCACTGCGTTGTTAGTCTTGATGGGCAATGGCGTCGTTGCCAATGTGATCCTGCAAAAAACCAAGGGCCATGGTAGCGGCCTGGTCGTCATTGCGCTCGGTTGGGGCATGGCGGTGTTTGTCGCTGTACTGTGCACCGCAGCTGCCAGCGGCGCCCACCTCAATCCGTCGGTCACGTTGGCGCTGGCGATGGCTGGCGAGTTCCCCTGGTCTGACGTGCCAGGCTATGTCGCGATGCAAATGCTGGGCGGAATGATGGGCGCTTTTCTGGTCTGGGTCGTCTATTACAAGCATTTTGAGGCGACCGATGATGGTGACATCAAACTGGCGGTATTTTGCACCGGTCCGGCGATCCGCGGTACGTTCGGTAGCCTCGTTTCCGAAATCATCGCCACCTTTGTACTGATATTTGCCGTGCTCAACATGGCTGTGCCCGAACACGGACTGGGGGCAATGAGCGCATTACCGGTCGGTCTGGTGGTGCTGGGTATTGGTGTCTCGCTGGGCGGTACCACTGGCTATGCAATGAGCGCGGCGCGCGATCTTGGTCCGCGCATCGTACACGCGCTGCTGCCCATTCCTGGCAAGCGCGATAGCGATTGGCGCTATGCCTGGGTACCCGTGGCCGGTCCGCTGATCGGCTCGGCACTGGCTGCGCTGATATTCATCCAGTTCGGCTAATGCAATATCAGCCTGGCCAGCGCTATGCTGACCGGGCAGATGCTGCCGGCTCCCGGTTATGCATGGCCGCCATCTGGTGGCCAGGTCTCGTCTGTCCTCGGTCACTCTGGACTATCCCTTGCATGCTATCTGTCACAACACCAGGTAGAGCGCGACCTGCCACCCCAAGACGAGACACGCTTGATCGAAAGGCACCATCTTAGCGGTGTGCAGGAGCGGACTTGATCTGACAAAAGATCCTGTGACAGCTCTGCCAAACGCTGCGTTGCCCAGACTTTACGATGCGAGAAATCTCACCCCGTGACCTGATCGTGACCCCATAAAAAAGCGCGGCGCACACAGCGACCGATGCAGTGGTAATACGGCGTGGCGTCTAAAGACACGTGATTTTTACGTACGGTTGGCATCACCATTTCTCTTATTGAAAGTAAGGTATCAACAGCATAGGTAAAAATATTTTCAATTTTAAGATTTTTATATGGGGATTTTTATATGGGTGTCTTATTAAAGATTTTTATATGGGTGTCTTATTAAATGTTTTGTCGCAGTTTATCGATCACGACTCAAATTGATGTTGGGAAAACTAATTAATAAAACACCCATCTCAAGAATAAGCAAAAATTAAGTGGAATGGTCGATTTAATAAGCACGCCTACATATTTAACTCAATTAATTGCTTTCAGCCGCATAAAAATTTACACCCGCGCCTTAAAAATCGTAAGAAATACATGCAAGGCGAGTTTTTAGGCAACATCTGACCCTCGCAGTGCCTTAATCACTACGCAAATTCAAACTGGGAAAACGTCTGAACTATTTTTTGATTGGTCTCTACGCTGCCATGCACATAGATTTTTATATGGGTGTCTTGTAAAATACTGTTGTTAAATACTTTATACTGAGAGCTGGAAAAACAGGTGTCTCGGTTTTCTACGAGAAGTTGGGCTTCAACGCATCCGAGTTCGCCATGGAACGTCCGGGGCAGCGCGAGTGATGCCCAACCCTTCCATCGAGGGGAAGTCCTACGGGCTGCGCTCATGTCAAACGTTATATTTCAAAGGAGATTGTGTGAGTAATCAACCATTAAACAGCAGTGACCAGAGTAAAATTTTGATATTTGGATTGCTCATGCTGCTATCTATAGGATTTCTTGTAGGAGTAATTCCCGCTCTATTTCTGGCATTTGGTATATTCATGATGAAGAAAAATGAAGATTTTTCCTATCTGACTACAGCGGTCAGAAGCTTTAGTGGCTATGTTTCTCTCATTTTGGCGGGTTGCATAATTTTTGCAGCTTACTGCGCAACCACTATAAATGCAGAAGACTCATGGCATCATCGGGGCTTTGATTTTATTGTTTCCCTAGTATGCTCGGGAATCTGCATAGCATATTTATTTTTTGTGAGACTTCTCTTTATCTATCCACTTTCGGACCATAGCGAATGGGTAGAGATAAATGTCATTTTTGCAACTAAACCTAAAAATCCCTCTGACGCAGTAGCTTTAGGTGAGGTAGATATCATAAAGGGAGAAAAACTCAAACAATACTCTGTTGCAGATGAGCTCATTAAATGGGCAAAACTGAAGGAAGATGGCCATATATCAGAGGAGGAGTTTAACGAGGCCAGGAAAAAACTTCTAAAGCGAGCATGAAAATATATGGATGGGCAGCCTCTAATAAATCTCAACAAGCCACCCATATCAATAATAAACAAAAACTAAGCAAAATGGTCAATTCAATAACCGCATCTACCCATTTAACGCAATTAATCTCTTTCAGCCGCGAAAAATTCACATCCTCACTTAAAAAAACGTAAGAAATACGCGCAAGGCAGGTTTTTAGGCAATACCTAACCGTCGCAGTTTATCGATCACGACTCAAATTGATGTTGAGAAAACGGCTGAATTGTTTTTTGATTGGTCTCTACGCTGTCATGCACATCGCAGGCATACGCACACCCCTCACACAACGCTTCTTGAGGCCAATTGCATAGGCTTTTAATCTCTCGACCTGGCCGATGACCGTGCCACGGGTCATCGCCTGCGCTTGCATGTGTTTATGAAATTCTGCCGCACTAAAGCCCAAGCGTTGCAAGATGGGCGGTGTCTGGCTAGCAATTACGCCTTTTTTATCTGCGCGGACAATGCGGGCAGTCCAATCGGCCAACTCAACATAATCAAGCAAGGTATAGGGCATACCCTTGGCCGGATCGGCATTGAGGTGATTGGCAAAGGGGTGAAGTGGCGGCACTATTTTCTGCGCTTGCGCTGGCTTGAAGTCAGAACTTGCGCGTTGCGCTGCGAAAGTTTGCAGGCGCTGTTGTATCGCCGTGAAGTCAGACGCTTCCGGTGTCGCGGCGATACCAGCGCGCACAGGGTTTAAATCCACATACACACAGCATGCCAACAAACCGGCTTCGTCTAAAATCGGCTGGCTTTTGAAACGCCCTTCCCAGAATCGTCCGGTGCAGTGATCCTCTTGATTCGCACGCCTAGCGATGGTTTCATTTAAACAGCGCATATACCAGGACAGATCACAGAGCCGACGCCGGAGCTCAGCCAAAAGTTCAAGCGCGACACGGCTGTCGGCCTTGGTTTTGAGCTTGCCGTTAAGGTGCTCTGTTACCAGCAGGGGCAGCTTAAACAGCAATTCCCAACGACGTGCCACTTCGGCATCCGGCCAGGCACGGGCGCGGGCGGCATCAATATGCAGTACCAGATGGTAATGGTTGGACATCACTGCATAGGCGCAGATGTTGATCGCAAAGGCCTGCGACAACTCCGCCAGACGCTGCGTCACCCAGACTTTACGGTGCGAGAAATCCTGCCCTGTGACCTGATCCTGACCCCACAAGAACGCTCGCCGAACACAGCGGCCGATGCAGTGGTAATACGGCGTGGCGTCTAAAGACACATGATTTTTACGTGCGGTTGGCATCACCATCTCCC
>CANIFC010000110.1 GCA_947466695.1 Oxalobacteraceae bacterium
CGTGCATAGACGGCTTGCACATCAAGAAGTAAAGATACAAAAATAAAATATGCTGGCAAGACACATCAATACGTAGCAAAAATAAGTGGCAAAACCAAGCCGTAAAACCAAGCTGAATCATTGAGCTAAATCACCAAGATGAATCACTCAGCTGATTCGCCAGGCCGGAACACGATGCACATTGTGATAGGGATAAGGAACGTAGTATCCCGGCAATGCAATCACACGGCAACAGGGGTTTTCAGAAAGTGGCATAAAGTAAAAAAAATAAACAGGGACACAGCATGGCCTCATTCACATTGCAGGGTATCCCCATCTCACGCGGCATCGCAATCGGCCGTGCGCACTTGTTGCATCCCGCTTCTATGGACGTCAAGCATTATCTGGTTGCGCAAGAAAAAGTGGAAGCCGAAGTGCAGCGCTTGCGCAATGCCATTGCCGCAGTCCAGAAAGATTTACAGATGATCTGGGCCGAATTGCCTCTTGATGCCCCCACTGAACTCGGTGCCTTTCTCGATGTACACGCCCTGATCCTGTCTGACCCGATGATTTGTGAAGAGCCCCTCGATATCATCCGTAGCCGCCATTACAACGCTGAGTGGGCGCTGGTTACCCAGATCGATGTTCTGTCGGCGCAATTTGATGAAATTGAAGATGAATACCTGCGTGCGCGCAAGTCCGATATCGAGCAGGTGGCGGAGCGCGTTCTCAAGGTGCTCACAGGTACGGCCTTTGACTTGCCACGCACCACGGGTGTCGACGAAAGTAATGCCAACATGATCGTTGTGGCCAGGGATATCTCCCCGGCCGACATGATGCAGTTCCGTAACGTCGCCTTCACCGGTTTTGTAACCGATGAAGGTGGCCAGAATTCGCATACGGCGATCGTCTCGCGCAGCCTTGGTCTGCCTGCCGTCGTCGGTATGGGTAATGCCTCGCAGCTCATCGTGCAAGACGACTGGCTCATTATCGACAGTGATGCCGGAGTCGTCATTGTCGCGCCCCCGGAGCAGGTCATCGGTCAGTACCGCGAGCGTCAGGCTGCGTTGCTCAAGGCGCGTAAAAAGTTAAACCGGCTGAAAAAAACCCAGGCTGTGACGCTGGACGGGGTAGAGATCCGCTTGCTGGCCAACATTGAATTTCCCCAGGATGCGGTGGTGGCGCTGGAAGCCGGTGCCAGCGGTGTTGGCCTGTTCCGTTCAGAATTTTTGTTCATGGGGCGTACCGGACACGAGCAAAAGTTACCGACCGAAGACGAACAGTTCATCGCTTACCGGGATGCCGTCTTTGCCATGAAAGGCCGGCCAGTGACAATCCGCACACTCGATGTCGGGGCCGATAAGCCACTGGACAATGGTGACCATTCCATCCTTAACCCCGCCCTTGGTTTGCGGGCGATCCGCTATTGTCTCAAGGAGCCACAAATCTTTCTGACGCAGTTACGGGCGATCTTGCGTGCCTCTGCATTTGGTCCGGTACACATCCTGTTGCCGATGATTGCCCATGCCTTCGAAATTGACCAGTCCCTGGCCATGATAGCGCAGGCGAAAAGTGAACTTTCGGCGGAAAAAGTAGAGTTCGATAGCGAGATTATGGTCGGTGCCATGATCGAAGTGCCGGCGGCGGCGCTTAGTTTACCGATGTTCGTCAAAAAACTCGATTTTCTATCGGTAGGCACCAATGACCTGATCCAGTACACGCTGGCGATTGACCGTACCGATCACGAGGTCGCGCATTTATACAGCGACACCCATCCGGCTATTCTGCATTTACTGCAGTTGACTATCAGTGCTGCCGAGAAAGCGGGTATTCCCGTATCCATCTGTGGCGGGATGGCTGGTGACGTCCGCCTGACCCGTTTGCTGATCGGTATGGGCTTTCGTGCCCTTTCCATGCCTGCCGCATTACTACTTGAGGTAAAACAGGAAATTCTCAACACGCGTATGGACAGCTTGCAGCCTTACGTCAGGAAAATTTTACGCTCTTACGATCCGGTGACGATTCAGGAGGGCCTGCAGCAGCTGGCCACCGCCGGCGCTGCGACCTAAGTCGTCAGCCAAGAGGTGTGTCCGAGCCTGTCTGGTATGGTGGCCTGACAGGTTCTCGCAGCGATCGAATCGTCATCCGATAGCTGCCTGACACCCCCCTTATTCGCGCGGTGAGCAGGTTTCAGGTGTGCGTCGCTTAGCCTTTAAGCTATCCCAGACGGTTCAAGCCAGCAACGCAAAGTGGATATTAATCGCGATATCCGGGCAAAAATGCTATGCCGGTCCTTTGCACCAGTTCGGCATAGCTGATCGGCTTGCCGGCTCTGGCTTGATCGGTGTTTTCCACCCAGTGTACCCACGATTTTTTTGTCGCCGGGTCATAGACCAGTTTAAACAAATGTCTTGGAATCCATACCTGATTTTTACCGATGGTTTGCGGGCGTACGCCGGCATCAAACACCGGTCCGGTAATGATGAAGATATCGCCACTGGCACGCATGACATACTTGCGTGTCGCCTTTTCTATGTTGGCCCAAGCCTTGCGATTATTGATGGGCGCCTGCGGCACCATATTGGCGAGCGAAAAACTTTGCGCCATACCTTCGGGACTGCCCATGTCCGCTGCTGGTGCCATATGTCCGCGATCATATCCGGAACCCTTGAAGTCATCCAGTTCCGCCCGCTCGGCCCGTGGCAGGCGCGCATCGGCAAAGAAGCGGTTGGTACGCTTGGTCTCTTTCGCCGCAATCAGCGTCTGCTTGTTGAGTCGTTCGGCGACATACACCGGAGTGCGGCTTTGGCCGGAGTGCAGGATCGCGAAGGCCGAGAAGCACAGCGCACGCGCTTGCGGTTTTTGCGGCGTATCAAGGACAGGAGGCTGGGCGTTACTAAAAAAGTGGCGACATTCTGAAAAATCCTGAGCGGCGAATGCGGGCAGGGTGAGTAGTGGAAACAGTATGACGAGAAGTAGTTTTTTGATCATTGTGAGTCTCTGGCGGTGATTGTTGATATTGATGAGTGGCGTTCGGTCGTTCGGTCGTTTGGTCGCGTTTAGGCGTGTTTAGGTGTGATGGATGCACGGTAAAAGTTGCCTTGCATCAAAACTTTGTCAAAAAGCTTTGAAGGCTCCAGCATTCATGGTCATTAGTCAAGCTTAAAAAAACGTTATCGCTTTATCTGCTTAGTGAGATCAGCAAGGAGTGGCAAGCCCATGCAGGGCTGACGCGGGTTTGACGTGGGGGAAAGACTTCGCTATGCTTGTCGCAGTGCGCCGATTTGAAAATCAGCTTGCGGGCGCAGTTTCGGCAGTGCCGGAACAAATAAATACGGCTAAAGCGAGCTTGAATGCCGCCTTCCTCTTGCATTCAGCCCTTCTTTTAGCCCCCATGAACGTGTTACAAGAGATCATCAGTCTCGCGGGAAAAATGTATGCCATCCATAGGAATCGTCGCGCCACAGGCGTATCGTTTCACCGAGCCACTGCCGCTGCAAAGTGGCGCCAGCATTGCCGATTACCTGTTGATGGTGGAAACCTACGGCACGCTTAATGCCGATAAATCCAATGCGGTACTGGTCTGTCATGCGCTCAATGCTTCGCACCATGTCGCCGGTTATTACGCCGGTCAACCGAAAAATATCGGCTGGTGGGATAACATGGTCGGTCCCGGTAAAGCGCTCGATACCGACAAATTTTTTGTCATTGGCGTCAATAACCTCGGCTCGTGTTTTGGCTCGACCGGGCCGATGCATGCCAATCCGGCGACGGGCAAGCCTTACGGTGCCGATTTTCCGGTCGTGACGGTAGAAGACTGGGTGCATGCCCAGGCACGGCTGGCCGATGTCATGGGCATCACGCAATTTGCCGCTGTGATGGGCGGTTCGCTGGGCGGAATGCAGGCGCTGGCCTGGAGCATCATGTATCCGGATCGCCTGCGGCATTGTGTCGTGATCGCCTCGACGGCAAAATTATCGGCGCAAAATATTGCCTTTAATGACGTGGCGCGCCAGGCGATCCTGACTGACCCGGATTTTCATGGTGGCGACTTTTACGCGCACAAGGTCGTGCCGCGCAACGGCCTGCGGGTGGCGCGCATGATTGGTCATATCACTTACCTGTCGAACGATGACATGGCCGAAAAATTTGGCCGTGAACTCAAAACCGGCGAGTACCAGTTTGGCTTTGGCGTCGATTTTGAGATTGAATCCTATCTGCGCTATCAGGGCGATAAGTTCTCTGACTATTTCGATGCCAACACCTATCTGCTGGTGACCAAGGCGCTCGATTATTTTGATCCCGCGCGCGCCTTTGGGGGTGATCTGGGACAGGCATTAGCCAACACCAAAGCCCAATTTCTCATCGCCTCGTTTTCTACCGACTGGCGTTTTTCTCCCGAGCGCAGCCGTGAAATTGTCCAGGCCCTGGTGGGTAACCGGCGCACGGTCAGCTATGCAGAAATCGATGCACCGCATGGCCACGATGCTTTCCTGCTGGACGATCCCCGTTACCTTAATCTGGTCGCGGCCTACTATGCGCGTATCGCCAAGGAGCTGGTATGAATTTCGAAGAACTCAATACGCTCAGGCCCGACCTTGCCTTCATTGCGCACTGGATCAAGCCAGAAGCACACGTACTCGATGTGGGCTGCGGCGATGGCGTGATGCTCGACTACCTGCAGACGGACAAGCGCTGCAGCGGCTATGGCGTAGAGATCGCCGATGACAAGGTGCTGGCCTGTTCCCAGCGCGGCATCAACGTGATTCAGCAGGACATGGAAAAAGGTCTGGACATGTTTGGCGACAAGGCCTTTGACACGGTGTTGTGCCTGTCCTCACTGCAGATGATGACGAATGTCGAAAAGCTGTTACGCGATATCGCCCGTGTCGGTACCGAGGCCATTGTCTCTTTCCCCAATTTTGGTTACTGGCCGCACCGCACCGCGCTCTTGCTTGGCAAGATGCCGGTTTCCAAGGCCTTGCCTTACGAATGGTATGACACCCCCAATGTGCGCTGTGCGACGATCGAGGATTTTGCCGATCTGGCCGATGACGTCGGGCTGGAAGTCATGGAATGCATGGCCCTTCACGAAGGCCAGCCCATCAAGTGGCTCCCCAATTTACGTGGCAGCCTGGCGGTGTTCCGGCTGCGAAAAAAATAGTCACAAAAAGTAAAAAGCAAAAAAGTAAAACCAATGACAAATTCAACTGATAGCAATAATGTGAATATTCAAGAGACCTCACCCGGCTGGCGCAGTTATCTCAACCGGCGCATGCTCACCTTGGTTTTCCTCGGCTTCAGCTCCGGCTTGCCGCTGTTTATCCTGATCAACCTGGTACAAGCCTGGTTATCGAAGGCGGGTCTGGATATCAAGGCAATCGGCTTGTTCACGCTGGTCATGTTTCCCTATCCATGGAAATTCATCTGGTCACCGTTGATGGACCGTTTTAGTATCGGCAAACTGGGGCGGCGGCGCGGCTGGATGGCGCTTACGCAAGCGGGCCTGTTTTTTGCCATCGGCGCAATGGGTATGCTCGATCCGCTAAGCCAGCTTTCCAGTATCGTTGCCTGCGCCATCCTGGTGGCATTTTTGTCGGCCAGTCAGGACATCGTCATTGATGCCTACACCCGCGAAATCCTTGATGACAACGAGCAGGGTCTGGGTGCCGCCGTCAAAGTCAATGCCTACAAGCTCGCCGGCCTGGTGCCTGGCGCCTTGTCGCTGATCCTGGCCGATCATATCCCCTGGATGTGGGTGTTCTGGATTACCGCCTTGTTCATCCTGCCGGGCCTGATCTGTACGCTGGTGGTGAAAGAGCCGCCTTCCTATGGCGAGCCACCAAAAAATATCCGCGAGGCAGTCATCTTGCCGTTTCAAGAATTTGTCACCCGCGACGGCTGGTTAAATGCCTTCTGGATACTGAGCTTCATCTTCCTGTATCGCCTCGGCGACAGTATGGCGGCAACTCTGGCGACCAAGTTTTTCCTTGATCTGGGATTCGAGCTCACGCAAATCGGCGCAGTGGCAAAACTGACCCTGTTCTGGGGCAGCATTGCCGGTGGTGTCGTCGGCGGTATCTGGATGATTAAGCTGGGTATCAACCGGGCGCTGTGGATTTTTGGCGTGGCCCAGGCGCTCAGTATTTTAGGTTTTGCCTTGCTGGCGTATTCCGGCCCGAGTGTGATTTTGCTTGGTGTCGTACTCGCTTCCGAGGCGTTCGGAGTCGGTCTTGGCACATCAGCCTTCATCGCTTTTATTGCCAGAACCACCGATCCGCGTTATACCGCAACCCAGTTCGCCTTGTTCACTAGTCTGGCGGCAGTGCCGCGCACATTCACCACGTCGCTCATTGGCTTCATTGTTGCTGAAACAGGCTGGTTTAATTTTTTCCTGATTTGTTTTGCGTTGGCCATACCCGGTATGTTGTTACTGTTAAAAGTCGCACCCTGGAATGAGAAAAAACCGCTTTAGTCCAATTTAAGCCAATTTGAGCTGATTTCTGACCTTTACAAAAAATAAAACGTGACCATCTTGAATAGCATCATCGACTCGATAACTTGCAGGATAAGCATGCATAAATTTTCTTTTACCGGCGTGCTCCTCACTTTGCTGTCTGGCGTATTGCTTGCCGTCAGTGGCGCAACAGCGGCGCAGGGCAACACCGGGCAGGACGGCGTCAAGGTCGGTGAGATGTCGATTTTTCGCAAACTTGCCCCTTCCGGAGCATTGGAAAATCAGGCGGCCCAGCAATACCTGCAAACCATGCAACAGGCGCAGCAGCAGCACGCGCTGGCACCGGCCAGCCACAAGCAAGTGATCCGTCTGCGTGCGATTGCCGCCAAGTTGGTGCCTTATGCCTTGCGCTGGAATCCCCGCGCCAAAGAATGGAAGTGGCAAGTCAATCTCATCGGTTCCAAACAGATCAATGCCTACTGCATGCCAGGCGGAAAAATTGCGTTTTACACTGGTATCCTCGACACCTTGAAACTCACCGACGATGAAGTCGCCATCGTCATGGGACATGAAATTGCCCACGCATTGCGCGAGCACGGTGCCGAACGTGCCGGAAAAAGTATGGCCGCCAATCTTGGCGTCAGGGCACTCGAACTCGTTGCCGGCGTCAAAGGCTATGACCCCAGCGTAGCCGGCGCTGTGGGTGGTGGCATTGTCAAGATGGGCATGTTGAAATTCTCACGCGACGACGAAACCGAAGCTGATGTGGTCGGACTCGATATCGCCGCCCGCGCCGGCTACGATCCGCGTGCCGGAGTCGCTCTTTGGCAAAAAATGGGATTGGCAAGCAAGGGTGCGCCGCCACAATGGCTGTCCACCCATCCCGCCGGCCAAGACCGTATCGCTGAAATCCGCCGCCACCTGCCGGAAGTCATGCCGCTGTACGCCCAAGCCAAAGGCGTTGACATCAAATCCATCATGCCTTACCGCAGCAACGTCAGCACCATTGCGGCGGTGAACTAAACGGTTTTGGGGGGAAGACCGTCAATAACAGTATGCACGCCGTCGTATTGAATCCCCAAAATGAAATCCGGTCACACCGTGATGCAAAAGTGGTACGAAGTGGTTTATCTCCGTTACAAATCCCCCCATTACAACTTATGCTGACACTCAAACGCCTTTCTGCGTAAATGCGTGTGGACGATTCAGATGAGTACTGTTTTAAATTCTACAAAAAAATAATAAAAATACATTTTTGTTGTTAATTTTCAACAACTTGCTATTTATTTATTCTTGTCATCATGCCTTCATAATTGATCGTCAAACTACGATCGTGCTGAAAATTATTTCAGGCAGTATTTCATGGGCTTAGTTAATGTTACATTTGTAGTGCAGGCAATAACTCTTGTAGAGCAAGTTTTTCTGTGAATCTCGGCGCTACTCATAGTAGCGTCTATTTTTACCAAGCAATAGCAATCGTTTGCGTGCATGCAAAAAACAATTTTTTGATTAAGCAATCGTTTGCTAAATATAAAAATTTGACTGAAGTAAAGCCGGAAATATTTGTTTGTGATTACTTTTGTTGTTGTTAAACAACGAAAATGAGTAGGAAAGCATCTTATTTTGAGACACTCCTGCTTGAAAATTTTTTAGTAAAAAATAATCATTTAATTTGCTTTGTAGCTGATTGAATGAATAATTCGTTAAATTTATTTTAAATTAATTCTAAAACTACCTTATCTGGAAACGTAAATGAAACAATCTAGAATGTCATCGTCAGCATTCCCATCGCGCTTGTCGATGCTCGCTGTTGCTTGCCAACTGACTTGCCTGAGTATGGGTACCGCATTTGCCCAGACGGTTGAATCAAACGAGCCAGTGAGTTCCCAGCAAGTCACCATTACCGGCAAAAAAGTAGGTATGGGCTTGATGGTGCAAGAGAATGCACCTAAGGCGCGTAGTACGATTACCGCAGAAGAACTGGCTAAGCAACGTCCTACAGGCAATGCTTATGAAGCGCTAGAACTGATGCCGGCCGTCAATAGCTATAACTATGATGCAACAGGCTTGTTTGGTGGTGGATTGACATTGCGTGGGTTCAACAGCGACCAGATTGGCGCCACCATTAACGGCGTGCCAGTCAATGACTCAGGTAGTTTTTCAGTCTATCCACAAGAATTTGTTGATCAGGAAAATACCTGTAGCCAGTTTGTGACGCAGGGATCGACCGATGTTGATTCTCCGCAAATTGGTGCAACCGGCGGTAA
>CANIFC010000111.1 GCA_947466695.1 Oxalobacteraceae bacterium
CGAATTGCTGACACCAACCGTCAATCGCAAGCTGATTGACCAGGTCATGCAGGGCGGTAAAGATACCTATGACCTGTAACTTATCATCCGTGGCCGGTAAGTTCAGCCGGTCGCGGCGCCAGTTTTTGAAGTAGTCCCAGTTATGTAACAAAACAGTCCTGTCGTCGTGGCCCTGTCAGTTTTTTGGTGCCAGCCGGTAGTCTGTTAAAAAGTAGAAAGAGAAATAATGCGTGAATCGATGACCAACTATTATGCACAGCGTGCAACAACGTACGAAAGTATTTATCACAAGCCCGAGCGTCAGGCTGACTTGCAGCTTTTGCAGCAACGCCTGATCGCTTTGCTGGCAGATCAAAAAGTACTTGAAGTCGCTTGCGGCACTGGTTACTGGACCGAATTTTTTGCTCCGGTAGCCACCTCGGTCATGGCGACCGATATCAATCCAGCCATGCTCGAAGTTGCCCGTGGCAAGAACTATCCAGCAGGTAAAGTACAGTTTTCCGGGGCTGATGCGTTTGCCATGCACGTTCCCGACATGGGGAATTATTCGGCCTGCTTCGCCGGATTTCTCTGGTCGCATGTCAAGCGTGAGGAGCAAGCCGATGTGCTGGCACAACTAAGTAAGGCAGCCGGAAAAGGCACGACGCTGGTGTTGATCGATAATAATTATGTGGAAGGCAGCAGCGGCACGATAGCCCGCACTGATCTGGAAGGCAATACCCACCAGTTACGCATGCAGGAGGATGGTTCACGGGTTGAAATTGTTAAAAATTTTCCAACCGACAGTTTCTTGCGCAAGAGAATTGGTCTGGCTGCACGCGACATCCGTATTTTCAGGACGGAACATTTCTGGATGTTGAAGTGCACGCTTAAATAAAGCAGAATGATTGCCGGTCGGCTCAGTTGTCGCCAGATAGCAATCCGTTTAGTCATCCGTTACGCTCCGCCCGGGTTCATTTCAGGCGAAGCGCAAAGATTACCGGTTTAATATGCCGGCTTATTTGGCGACGTAGCTCCAGCCCAGTTCGGCCATGGGGCGCGCCGCTTCACCGGATTTCTTGGCTTGTGCACTTGAGGCGGTACCATCCACGTAACGCTTCATGATGCCTTGCAAGATTCCTGCCATGCGAAACATGTTGTAAGCCAGGTAAAAATTGAAATCCTCTTCACGGATCGTTTTCCCGGTACGCTGGCAGTATTTGGCGATGTAGTCCTTTTCATCCGGAATACCGAGCGCCTTATGGTCGAGTCCGGCAATGCCGCGGAACTGGCC
The DNA here is from genome assembly GCA_947466695.1 of Oxalobacteraceae bacterium. Lineage (GTDB taxonomy): Bacteria > Pseudomonadota > Gammaproteobacteria > Burkholderiales > Burkholderiaceae_D > Undibacterium. The sequence continues at coordinate 1,274 of CANIFC010000111.1, forward strand.
TTGGGTGACATGCCAGCTCATGCAATGGTAAGAAAAATCGGCTAGCGGATGACCCAGCGTCGACAATTCCCAGTCCAGCAGTGCCAGCACGCGTGGTTCGGTACGGTGAAACATCATGTTGTCCATGCGAAAGTCGCCATGCACGATGCTGGTGTCTTCACCAGGCGGAATATTGTCTGGCAACCAGGCGATCAGATTGTCCATGGCCTCAATTTTTTCCGTCTCCGAGGCGCGGTATTGCTTGGTCCAGCGGTCGATCTGGCGCTTAAAATAATTGCCCGGCTTGCCATAATCATTCAATCCGATGGCGGCGTAATCAATGGTATGCAGTTGCGCAATGACGCGATTCATCTCGTCATAAATTTCCGCCCTTTGTACCGGTGTCATGCCGGGTAGAGATTGGTCCCACAAGACGCGTCCATCGACAAATTCCATGATAAAGAAAGCGCGTCCGATGACGTCTTCGTCGGTGCAGAGTGCATATTGCCTGGCGGCCGGAAAACCGGCCTTGTTCAGTGCATCCATCACCTTGAATTCGCGCTCGATCGCATGGGCCGACGGCAGCAGTTTTGCTGCAGGTCCAGGCTTGGAACGCATGACATAGTGCTGATTACCTGCGCTGAGCTTGAAGGTCGGATTGGATTGACCGCCTTTGAATTGTTCCACGACCAGACTGTCAACCATGCTGGCATCAAAGCCGGCCACGTTTTCACGCATGTAGTCGCCAAGGGTGGCTACATTAAATTTCTGCCGATCGCTGACTGGCATCGTTCCCATGAATTCTTCAAACATTTTGTCTCCGGCAATAAGATGGATGTGGCGGGTGTTTCAGTTCTCGATTTTATTCTGCATATCAAAGTGTATTCTATCTTAAATAACAGTACGATCGTTCTATTCTGTTGTTAAGTCTTGTTAAGTCTTTTGATATCTTGTTATTTGATGGTGCCGAACTTTTTTGTATTTTAGCTGGATTGAAAATATCCTAAGTAAATTGGCAATACATGTTCATCAAAAAATCTGACCTATTTTTTTTAACGGATCATGTCGCCTGAAATACCGAAATATGTAAAGGCGCTTGTCTTCAATTTTCATACTTTTTTCGCTGGAGCTAGACCGGCATCGCCTTATTTGCATTGAGGTCGATGAAGCCCTTGATGAGCCGGTAAGCTTTCCAGAGCCAGGCGCAGGTCCAGATCAGCCATGCCAGCGGGATGCCAATGACCGAGATGAAGGCGATCACGCCAAGCACGATCCAGAACAGGTACCAGAAAAATGAGCGGATCTGCCAGGTATGGTGACTGTAGACAAAAGTGCCGGCAGCATCGCCTCGCTTAAGGTAGCTGATGATCAGCGGAATCCAGGAAAACACGCCCATGGAAAAAATCAGGCTGGCGGCATGAAACAGGTAGAGAAACCACGCAAGATTTTTCAGCGTAGTGAGTTTGTCGTCGAGAACCAGTTCTTGTTGCATGCTAGCCTTATCAGGAGGGAAGGAAGAGTGAGTGAGTGAATAATAAATAATTAATGCTGGCCAGCCGGGCCAAGCCAAGCCAAGTCAAGCCAAGCCAGCCAAGCCAGATTCATGCTTGACAGCAGGCGGGCGATGGATTGCCGCCGGGGCAGGATCTGCTCTCTACCAGAGCTGGCGCTGTACTCCTAATCGGGAAACAGCTGGAGCACACCGTCAAGCCCGACAAAATTGAGCGCGACGTCGGCCTGATTACGCACGATGGGTTTCGCGCGAAACGCGACGGAGAGGCCTGAGACCTGCATCATCTTGAGATCGTTGGCACCATCCCCCATGACGATCGCCTCTTTCGTTGAAATACCCATTTCAGCGCACACCCGCTCTACCGTGCGCCGTTTTTCATCGGCATCCACGATGTCGCCCCTGACCTTGCCGGTGAGCTTGCCATCGATAATTTCGAGGACATTGGAGTGGCTGTAATCGAGTCCGAGCCGGGTCTTTATGCGGTCGGTAAAAAACGTGAAGCCGCCTGAGACCAGCAGCGTTTTCATTCCCGCCTTCTGGATGGCTGTCAGCATGATTTCAGCACCCGGAGATAATTGGAGACGTTCATCATAGACTTTCTGCAGCGCGCTGGCATCGAGTCCCTTGAGCAGGGCGACGCGACGCGTCAGGCTCTCCTGAAACTCGAGTTCACCGCGCATGGCCGCCTCGGTAATTTCGGATACCTCCGCTTTCAAGCCTTGCATGTCGGCGATTTCATCGATGCATTCGATGGTGATGAGGGTGGAATCCATATCCATTGCCACCAGTTTAAAATCGCTTAACTTTCTGGCCGCGGGTGAAAAACTGATGTCAATTTGCGCGCCATGGCATTGTGCCTCGAGTTCCCGCTGCAACTGTGGATTGTAGCGCACCTGTTGCAGTCGTACCGCGTGCGCTCCCACCGCCACGATTGCGCTCGCTTGAGTCAGGCGCGCTAGCCGCTCAACGAACTCATGGTCAGTCGTCAGGAGGGGACGCAAGGCTTGGAGAATAATGTTCATGGGCTTAAGGCTTAAAGTAAGGGGTATTGGTGGCGGTTGCATCTCAGGCTAAAAGCTGCTTTTGGCCCGGCAAGACCGTTTCATCAGAGCGCTGAATGACACGGTTTTAGAGGCTGCCAAGGTTTTATAAAACGCCTTGTTGCGTGGCGTCATTGCTGCAGCGCGCGCAAGGTCGACTTGATCTGTGCGACCCGTGCCGCCAGATCCGGCATGGCGACGGTAATGCGCAATTTATCCTGGCCATTGAGCTTGATGTGCTTATTTTTTTGTACCAGCTCAATGATGCGCATTGCATCAATCGGCGGATGCGGCTCGAACTGCAGCGTTGCCGCTTCCGTGTGGGCATCAATCTTGATAATGCCAAGTAGTTTGGCAGCGACCCGCAGCCGGTGTGTTTCCAGCAGCGATTTGACCGGATCGGGCAGTTTGCCGAAACGGTCGATCATTTCTTCCTGAATATCATCGATGGCGTCTGCCTTGGCGCAATTGGCCAGCCGCTTATAGATTGACAGGCGTTCATGGACATCGCCGCAAAAATCACTCGGAAGCAGCGCGGGAATGTGCAGGTTAATTTCCGTCATGGTCGATAATGGTGCCGCCAGATCGGGCTCCTTGCCGTTCTTGAGCGAACGTACCGCCTCACTGAGCATGTCGGAATACATCTGGAAACCGATCTCGTGCATTTCGCCGGACTGATTGTCGCCCAGCACTTCACCGGCCCCCCGTATTTCCAGATCATGCATGGCCAGGTAAAAGCCGCTACCGAGCTCTTCCATCTGCTGGATGGCCTCAAGCCTGCGACCCGCCTGTTTGGTCAGGCCTTGCACGTCAGTTACCAGTAAATAGGCATAGGCCTGATGGTGCGAGCGACCGACCCGGCCACGCAGTTGATGCAGCTGAGCCAGGCCAAATTTATCGGCACGGTGCATGATGATGGTGTTGGCGGTAGGAACGTCAATCCCGGTTTCGATAATGGTGGTGCACAGCAGGATATTGTAGCGCTGGGCGACAAAATCACGCATCACTTTTTCCAGGTCGCGCTCATGCATCTGGCCATGCCCGACAGCGATGCGCGCTTCGGGAATCAGGGCTTCGAGCATGGCCTTGCGGTTTTCGATGGTATCGACTTCGTTGTGTAAAAAGTAGACCTGACCACCGCGCTTGAGTTCGCGCAGGCAGGCTTCGCGAATCACGGAGTCGTCTTCACCGCGTACAAAGGTCTTGATCGCCAGCCGTTTTTGTGGTGCCGTGGCAATGATGGAGAAGTCACGCAAGCCTTCCAGTGCCATTCCCAGTGTGCGTGGAATCGGCGTGGCGGTCAGCGTGAGTACATCGACTTCTGCACGCAAGGACTTGAGCACCTCCTTCTGACGTACGCCAAAACGATGTTCTTCGTCAATGATGACCAGACCCAGCCGGGAAAATTGAATGTCGGCCGAGAGTAACTTGTGGGTGCCGATCACGATATCGAGCGTGCCGTCACTCATGCCCTTGAGCGCCAGGTTAATTTCCTTGCCGGAGCGAAAGCGCGACAATTCACCGATACGTACCGGCCAGTTGGCGAAGCGGTCGGCAAAGGTTTGTGCATGCTGCTCGGCCAGCAGCGTAGTTGGTGCCAGGATGGCGACTTGCTTGCCACCCATGACGGCGACAAAAGCGGCGCGCAGGGCAACTTCGGTCTTGCCGAAGCCGACGTCGCCGCAGATGAGACGGTCCATGGGTTTACCGGAGGTCATGTCTTCAATTACAGCGGTAATGGCTGCGGCCTGATCGGGTGTTTCTTCAAAGCCAAAGCTGTCGGCAAAAGCTTCGTAATCTTTAGCGGAAAATTCAAAGGCATGACCCTGGCGCAAGGCGCGGCGGGCATACAGATTAAGTAATTCAGCGGCGGTATCGCGGATCTGTTGCGCCGCCTTGCGCTTGGCTTTTTCCCAGTGGCCCGAGCCTAGCGCATGCAAAGGGGCGTCGTCCGGTGATGCGCCGGAATACCGTGAAATCACATGCAGTTGCGCCACCGGGACGTAGAGCTTGGTTTCTTTCGCGTATTCCAAGTGCAGGAACTCGGTTTCCCCTTCTCCCATGTCCATGCTGACCAGACCCATGTAACGGCCGATACCGTGATTGCTGTGCACCACCGGATCGCCGATCTTGAGTTCGGACAAATCGCGCACCATGTGCTCAACCTGGGTGACCGCCTCTTGCTTTTTACGGCCGATACGCTTGCCCGAGCCTGCGTAGAGTTCGGTTTCTGTAATGAACGCCAGATCGTCCGCAATGAAGCCAGTATGCAAGGGCGCAACGCCCAGCATCAATTTGGCCTCTGCCGTGACGAAATCGGTATAGCCCTCGCACAGGCTCAGGCTGATGTTGTAGTCGTTGAAGTACTGCTGCAAGGTTTCGCGCCGGCCCAGCGTTTCTGCGCAGATCAGCACCCGCTGTTTGGTCTTGAGCAAAAATGCGCGCAAGTTGGCCAGCGGATCGTCGGCGCGCCGGTTGACGGCGATATCGGGCAGCGAACTCGATATCTCGGAAGGTTCACCACCAGTGGTCAGAATCCAGCGTGCGTGGGATTTTAATTCGGTAAAAAAATCTTCGTCACGCAAAAACAGCGCTTCGGGCGCCAGTACCGGACGTTGCCGGTCAGATTTCAAAAACTGGTAACGCGACCGGGTGTCGGTCCAGAAACGGTGTATGGCGGACTCTATGTCGCCAGTAAGAACAAAATGGGTCTGTGCGGGCAGATAGTTGAACAGGGTCGCCGTTTCGTCAAAAAACAGCGGCAGATAATACTCGATGCCGGCAGAAGGAATACCGGCGCTGATATCCTTGTAAATCATGGAGCGGGAGGGATCTCCTTCAAACTGCTCACGCCAGCGGCTGCGGAAAGCGCTACGTGCCGCCTCATCCATCGGAAACTCGCGTCCTGGCAGCAGCCGGACCTCACGCACCGGATAGAGCGAACGCTGCGTGTCGGCGTCAAAGGTACGGATGGTTTCGATGTTGTCGCCAAACAGGTCAAGGCGGTAAGGCAAGACCGAACCCATAGGAAAAATATCGATCAGGCCACCGCGTACCGAATATTCGCCGGGCGACATGACTTGCGAGACGTGGGCATAGCCTGCCAGCGTCAGTTGCGATTTGAGACGTGCTTCGTCAAGTACCTCGCCTTGCTTGAAGAAGAAGGTGTAAGCGGCCAGAAATGACGGTGGCGCCATCCGTACCAGGGCCGTGGTGGCCGGCACCAGCAGTACGTCACAGTTGCCGCCGCTGATTTCATGCAGGGTCGCGAGTCGCTCGGAAACCAGATCCTGATGCGGCGAAAACGCATCGTAGGGCAGGGTTTCCCAGTCGGGCAGCAGGTGGCAGCGCAAGCTCTGCTCAAACCAGGGGATTTCATCACGCAGGCGCTGGGCTTCGCCCGGGTCGGCGACAAATACCGTCAACATGCGTTGCTGCGATTTCAGGGCAACGGCAGTTTGCGCCAATACATAGGCGTCGGAAGAACCGTGCACGTTGGGAAGAGCAAAACGATTGCCGGACTTGGGAAGTGCTTTGACGAGATCGAATGACATTGGCTGCAAAACTTGGTTGAACTGCGCTTGGTTAAGCGGCGTTGCGGGCTGGCGCGACGCATTGCCGTGGGTGCTGTTGCCGGCAGCGCATAGCGACGTAGTGTGAATCGTAGCGCAAAAATTACTCAGCAACCTTGACTCACCAACGATTTGGCTTTGAAATGAGGCATAATTATAAACGAAGCGGGCAGCGGTGTTATTTCCGCCGTTGCTTCAGAGCGGCGTTTTTACGAAATTCAAATAATTTAAACAATTCAAGCATCAATTCGAGTATCCATTCAAACATTGATCCAAGCATTGATTCAAACGTCAATTTAAACGTTAATTCAAATAATTTAAGGTCGGTTAATTTTCAGTGATTCAGACTACTTCCTGCACCTTGCCATTACCATTGTCACTGCCTGAACAGCCCCGCTATGTCGCGCTTATTCCGGCAGCCGGTGTCGGCGCCAGAATGGGGGGCGCCATACCCAAGCAATATCTTTCCGTTGCCGGGCAGTCACTCCTGCGTTACGCCGCGCACGCTTTTTTTACCGTACCTGAAGTGGCGCACACCTATGTTGTGGTGAACGCAGACGACGCCTATGCCGATGAGGCATTGGCTGGATTGGACAAGGTCAGTATCTTGCGCTGTGGCGGAGCGACACGCCGCGACAGCGTGACCAATGGACTGGCCGCATTGGTATCTGTGCTCGATGCGCAAGATTGGGTGCTGGTGCATGATGCCGCCCGTCCTGGCCTCACTGCGGCGCTGATCACCAGACTGATACGCCAGGTTGGTACGCATGCGGTCGGCGGTTTATTGGCGCTGCCGGTGGTTGATACGGTCAAACGCGTCAGCGACGGGCGCCTTGAAACGATTTCCCGCGATGGTATCTGGCTGGCGCAAACCCCGCAAATGTTTCGCTATGGTCTGTTGTCGTCGGCGCTGTCTGACGCCACGGCCATCAACGTGACAGATGAGTCGAGTGCGGTTGAGGCGGCAGGATACAAGCCGCTGCTGGTTGAAGGAGATGGCTGTAATCTCAAAGTGACCTTGCCGGCAGACCTGATACTTGCGCACTTTTATCTGACCGGCGGTATGCCGTAGTTTCTCTCTATTCCGTTGGCTACAACTTATAATGTGGCTAAGTTTATTAATCTTTTTATCGAGCCTGTATTGTTGTGCCTGTATGGTCGTGTCTGTATTAATCAGGCTGTGACCCTTTCCTTATCTGTTAATAGAGTTCGTTGATAGAGTTCGTTGATAGAGTTCGTTGATAGAGCTCCCAGACCCGCGACATTTTTCCATATTCATGCAGCAAATAGCGCTGCAAAGAGGTAGCTGATGA
>CANIFC010000112.1 GCA_947466695.1 Oxalobacteraceae bacterium
CGGCACGGTTGCGGTTTTCTGGCGTGACGGTATAGAACAATTGCTCAATGTGATTGGCGGCATGCTGGCTCTCTACCTTGACTTCGGCAGGATCTCTGAGAAATTGCGCGCTGGCTTTGCGGATATCATCCGGGTAGGTAGCGGAAAATAGCAGCGTTTGACGACGTGGTGAGCATGCGGCAACAATCCCCGCAATATCTTCAAAAAAGCCCATATCTACCATGCGGTCAGCTTCATCCAGCACGAGGGTTTGTACCGTGGAGAGATTGATGGTGCCGCGTCCGATATGGTCGAGCAAGCGACCAGGTGTACCCACGACTATGTGGGCACCATGTTCGAGCGAGGCGATTTGCGGACGCATGGGGGAACCGCCACACAACGTGAGTATTTTGATATTATCGGCAAAACGTGCCAGACGGCGTAATTCGTTGGATACCTGATCAGCGAGCTCACGGGTAGGGCAGACTACGAGGCCCTGAATCGCGAAATAGGTAGGATTTAATTTCGCCAGGATACCGATGCCAAAGGCGGCAGTTTTGCCGCTACCAGTTTTGGCCTGGGCGATCAGGTCACGCTGCTCAAGCATGATCGGGATGCTGGCGGCCTGAATGGGGGTCATTTGTAGATAGACTAAGCTGTTGAGGTTGCTGATCAACTCAGGTGCTAAAGGAAGGCTGGAAAAAGGAGAGGTCATCATTGCAATCTGCGTAAAAAAGCAGCATGAGGTAAAGGAGCGAAGTCTAACAGTTGCCGCTTCCAACCACCAGTGCTTCTTATTAAAGGGTAAATATGAAGAGTTCTTGCCGATCACCACTGAGCCTGATTTAACGAATCAATCGATCACTCACTCACTCAAGTGGCTGGCACCAGCTTGGATCGGTAATCAGTCCTTCCGCGGGGGCAAGGATTTAGATGCTATTGGCAGCATGGGCCGATGGTTATGATTTTTCCCATATGGGCAGGCCGCTCAGATCGAGACCTGCATCATGGTTCCAGCTTGGCAAACCGGTACGGTCAGTTTCTCCAAATGGTGCAAGCAGGTCAAGCTGGCTTAGTTTATTTGATCTCAATTGTGTCAGGCGGCGCACAGGCATTTTTTTCACCGGACTGACAATCACATGAGCAATATCAGGTTCGAGGCTAAAGCCGGGGAGTTCTAAAGTTGTGTGGTCCTTGGCATCTCTCATGATTGCGGATTGATTTTGATAAAGTGATTGCCGGAAACAACGAAGCCGCTGATTTCAATGAAAATCAGCGGCTTTAAGTATTTGGTTGCGGGGACAGGATTTGAACCTATGACCTTCGGGTTATGAGCCCGACGAGCTGCCAGACTGCTCCACCCCGCGTCTGAGCTACACATCATATAGAGTGCCAAGCCAAAAGGCAAGGAAATGTTGCGTGCCTCCATGAAGCGAAGGTTTTTGCGATGAAAAAGTGTCTCTCATATGACAAATAGGTGGCTGGCGCACTCATTGCTAATTTGTTGTCCAGACAATATAAAATTTTTGCGGGCAAATTTGATTGCAGAGGATAATATGTCGCGTGGAATTTTGATTTTTTTGACGGTGAAATTCATCGGCGCATCTTTGAAGCAGGAAATTTTGATTCCATCCTTGATCCCATTCCAATTTTTAACGCGCAACATGGCAAGTATTTATTAAAGAAAACTGATAAGACGATGACATACCAAGTAATTGATACGCAAATTGCACCAGAAGGACGGTTGGAAGTACTGTCCAAGGCAGAAGTTAGCAAACTACTGGACACGAGTCATGGTGGACTTTACCAGCTATTCCGCAGCTGCTCTCTTGCGGTATTGAACTGCGGAAGCGGTCTTGATGATGGTAAGGAATTGCTGGAGAGATATAAGAGTTTCGAAATCAAGATCATTCAGCGCGAACGGGGAATTAAGCTCGAAGTGATCGCCGCTCCTGCCAGTGCGTTTGTCGATGGCGTGATGATCAAGGGCATACAGGAGCATCTATTTACCGTATTGCGCGATATCTTATTTGTGCATGGTGAAATTGAGTCAAATCCCCAGTTTGATATGGCGACAACAGAAGGTGTCAGTGACGCAGTCTTTCATATTTTGCGTAATGCCAACTTGCTTCGTCCTCAGGTTAATCCTAATTTGGTCGTGTGCTGGGGCGGACACTCGATTTCTGGCGCTGAATATGACTACACCAAGCTTGTTGGTTACCATTTAGGCCTGCGTGGCATGGACGTGTGTACAGGTTGTGGTCCTGGTGCGATGAAAGGCCCGATGAAGGGCGCAACCATAGGACATGCAAAACAGCGCATCCACGATGCCCTCTATCTGGGAATTACCGAGCCGGGCATCATTGCCGCCGAAGCCCCGAATCCTATTGTCAACGAGCTGGTGATTTTGCCGGATATTGAAAAGCGACTCGAGGCATTTGTCCGGATGGGACATGCCATTGTGGTATTCCCGGGTGGCGCCGGCACGGCCGAAGAGATACTCTACCTGCTGGGTATCTTGCTGCATCCCGATAATGCTGACATGCCTTTCCCGCTGGTATTCACAGGTCCGGAAAGTGCGAAAGACTATTTTCAGCAAATTGACCAGTTTATTTCGGAGACATTGGGAGTCGCGGCACAAAAGCGCTACAAGATTATTGTCAATAATCCGGCTCTGGTGGCACAAGAGATTCAAGCCGGTATCAAGGTGGTACGTGAATTTCGCAAGCTCAAGGGCGATGCGTATTATTTCAACTGGTTATTAAAAATAGACGCCGAATTTCAGCGGCCGTTCGAACCAACCCATGAAAACATGCGCAGTTTGGCCTTGCACAAAAATCAGGAGCCACATCTTCTTGCTGCCAACCTGCGGCGCGCCTTTTCCGGCGTGGTTGCTGGTAATGTCAAGGATCAGGGGATCAGGGCAATCGAGAAATTTGGCCATTTTGAAATCCGCGGTGATGCTGCCATCATGGATTCGATGGATGCCTTATTGAGTTCCTTTGTGGCACAAAATAGAATGAAATTGCCGGGAAAAGCGTATACGCCGTGCTACCGCGTTATAAAATAGACGTTTAATAATTCCAAGTGGACAATTAACTAGTATCACTTGAGTAAATAGTTGCATAATAAGGAATACGTGCAGGTTGATCCGGCACTGTTTCCATGACCGGCTCTCTAACCTTCGAGGATGATACACATGAGTACCGTACAGCACGATGTTGATGAACGAACAAATTTAATCAGTTCCAACAAGTTTGAACTTTTATTGTTCAGACTTGGTGACAATGGTGTGAGCGATCGTTCTGAATTGTTCGGCATCAATGTATTTAAGGTGCGTGAGATTGTTGCCATGCCGGCCATTACCGCTGTTGTCGGTGCCTTGCCGCACAATTTGGGCGTCGTGAACTTGCGTGGGCAAATTATTCCCGTGATTGACTTGCCTGCAGTGGTCGGATGCAAGCCAAAGAACGGTTTGAATATTATGCTGGTTACCGAGTTTGCCCGCTCAACCCAGGGTTTTGCGGTCGAGTCAGTTGAAGAAATCGTCCGTCTGGAATGGAGTCAGGTTTTGTCTGCTGAGGCAAGCACTGCCGGCGGTATGGTAACGAGTATCGCACGACTTGATGGCGATGCAGAAAACACACGCTTGGCACAAGTCCTTGATGTTGAGCAGATACTGCGTCAAATGGCACCAAAAGATAATAAAGACGTCGATTCCGAGACGATTGGTGCCAAACTGGTCATCAAGCCAGGTTCGGTGATCCTCGCCGCAGACGACTCTGCAGTTGCCCGTGGCTTGATCGGGCAGGCACTTGATGCGATCGGTGCACCGTATATTATGACCAAGACGGGCAAGGAAGCATGGGAAAAACTACAAAGTATTTCTGCTACCGCACTCGCTGAAGGAAAAGATATTCACGATAAGGTGGCGATGGTTCTTACCGATCTGGAAATGCCCGAAATGGATGGCTTCACCTTGACGCGTAATATCAAGCAAGATGAGCGCTTCAAAAACTTGCCAGTGGTTATTCACTCTTCCCTGACCGGTTCTACCAATGAAGAGCACGTCAAGAGCGTTGGTGCCGATGCGTACGTAGCGAAATTCGTTGCTGAAGAGCTGGCGGCAACAATCCGGCGGGTAATGGGTGTTTGAGATGGGTGTATTAGTATAAATAAAGAATTGGCATAAAAAAATAAGGGGCGCAGTTGGCGTCCCTTATTTTTTAAAAGCCCGATTTCATTACGGTTGATGTCGATTAATCAACGGTCTGTAGGTCGCGCCGGTACTTTTTGCCATCCTGAAGGACAAGTTCGGATCGCCGGATAGAAACCATCCGGATTGTGGCAATAGTACCAGTCGCCGCTATTGCCAGCGGATTCAGGACCTGGTGATCCCGTCATTGGCTGGGAAGGGCTGATGCTGTTGGAGCGCTCAATGTAGACAGTCTCGGGGGCTTGAGTAATCACCACCTCATTCGTGTAGAAAGTTCGCTCAGGATAATACGACCGGGAGTAGTAAGAACTGGAGTAAGGGGCGGGGCCGTAATACGTGGGGCCGTAGTAAGAGGGGCTGTAATACGAAGGACTGTAATACGAGCGTCCATAATAGGAGGGAAACGGATTAAGTAAAACACCGAGTCCAAGGCCGATACCAAGACCTGCAGCGACCCCAAATCCACCTCCACCGCCTCGGTACCCTCTATTGTGCCGCCCATCTGCCAGGGCGGAACTGGCGCAGGTCGTCAGTACGAGCGCAGTGATGACCAAGAGTGATTGAATTGATTTTTGTGATTTCATCGGAGACCTCGTCGGAAAAAATATATTTGCATGATTAAATCAGTGAGCATATCTTAACCATTTTTATACAAAAAGATAATTATCACCCGCATAGTAGAACGAAAACATGCTTCTTGCCGGCGCAATTACAAGCTGTTACCAATCTATCGAGGAACCATGTGATGTACCATGTCAGCCTTATATAAAAACGAAGCGTATTGAGAACAAAAATGACTGATATAGAAAAAACCGAAAAAACCGAAAAAACAGAAAAACAGATGACTTACGAGGAATATCTCGATGAAGTCACGACATTATTAACAGAAATGTATGATCTTAGTGACGATGCCGCGATCAAGTATGTCATGCGCGCTCAGGCTGCCAATTTTTTTGTATTGCATGACGAGCATGTCGAAATGCGCAATCCGTCGCGCGCCATGCATGATGCCAAGCTAGTCTACGAGCAGCGCAATAAATCGCGCCCGGAAATTTATCGTAAATAAATAGCACTAAATTGAATTTTTGTTGTCCATGTTTCTTTGTTATTATTCTTATTTAGAAAGAAACTATGCAAGGTTTTTTGAGGCAATGGCGACAATTATTTTTGCTCTTAATGGTGCTGCCGTTATTTGCAGGATCCGTGCACGCCGCGACGCGCTTGGATAAAGTCTCTGAAGACGCTGACGCAGACACGCCTGAGGCAATTAAAACTCCCTTGCGCGCCAGATATACCAAATACGAATACCGCATTCCAATGCGTGATGGCGTCAAGCTGTTTACGGTCTTGTATGTTCCCAAAGACACCGGTAAGACTTACCCGTTCCTGATGGGCCGGACGCCCTACGGCTCTGGCGTATTTGATCAGGGTCAGTCGCGCTACGGTGTTGATTACTTTCCCACTTCACTGGGTCCGTCCAAGGAATTCGAAGATAGCGGTTATATTTTCGTTAGTCAGGACGTACGCGGTCGCTATATGTCGGAAGGTGTATGGCAAGAAATGACCCCCCATCTGAAAACGTCTCGGCAACGGGGTGATGGTGTCGAAAGCGAGGATATGCATGACACGGTGGAATGGTTGCTGAAGAATGTGCCGGGCAATAATGGAAAAGTAGGTATCTGGGGCATCTCTTATCCAGGATTTTATACGTCAGCCAGCGTGATCGATTCGCACCCCGCAATCAAGGCGGCGTCGCCTCAGGCCCCTGTGACGGATTTATACATGGGTGACGATTCTTACCATGGCGGGGCGTTCATGCTGGCGGCCAATTTTGATTTTTATTCCCAATTTACAAAACAGGCGAATCCTACCGCGTCGCCTAAAAAATGGGATGAATTTGAGTACGGGACTGAGGACGGTTATCAGTACTTTCTGGCGCAGATGAGTTTGGGTAATATCACTGCCAAGCTGACAGAAAAGCAACGTGAACTCCTGATGCCAACGATCCTGCACACCAGTTATGATGATTTTTGGAAGGAAAAAAATATCACGGTGCATCTGAAGAACATCCGGGCTGCCGTGCTGACTGTGGGTGGTTGGTATGATGCGGAGGATCCACAAGGACCGTTGTCAACCTATCAAAGTATCAAAAAGAATAACTCCGGTATCTACAGCGGTCTGGTCATGGGGCCATGGGCACACGGTGCGTGGGGACGTTCTGATGGAGAAAAATTAGGCTATGTCAATTTTGATGCCAAGACTGGTGATCACTTTCGTAAAAACATTATCTTCCCCTTTTTTGAAAAATACCTGAAGACGGTCAAGCCCGATGCCAAGCCCATGCCTGAAGTCCAGGCCTTTGAGACGGGTACCAATATCTGGCGCAATTACAGTACCTGGCCTCCCAAAGAAGCGCAATCGCGCACTTTGTATTTCGCTGAAAAGTCCCGCCTGAGCTGGGTAATGCCGTCCGTCACTTCGCTCCTTGAATCGGGTCCCTATGACGAGTACGTCAGTGACCCGCAAAAACCGGTTCCCTACATCGCTTATCCTGCAACCGGCGTACCGAAGGAATATATGGTTTCTGACCAGCGTTTCGCCGCCACCCGGCCCGATGTCCTGGTCTACCAGAGTGCTGTACTGGAAGACGATATTACGATTGTTGGTCCGGTCGTCCCGAACCTGTTCGTTTCCACCAGTGGAACCGATGCAGACTGGATCGTGAAACTCATTGACGTTTATCCGGACGAGTATCCGAACCGAAACCCGGGCGCGGCTGGTGATACGGAAAAAGGTCGTGACGTCCCGCCACCGGTACTGGCTATGGCCGGCTATCAGCAGTTGATTCGTGGCGAACCGCTGCGCGGCAAATTTCGTCATAGCTTTGAGATACCGGAGGCCTTCGTGCCGGGGAAAATCGAGCGCGTCAGCTATGCGATGCCTGACATTAATCATACTTTCAGGCGTGGTCATCGCATCATGGTTCAGGTCCAGAGCAGCTGGTTCCCGCTGATTGATTTGAACCCGCAAAAATTCATGGATATCCCTCAGGCCAGGCCAGAAGATTTTCAAAAAGCGACCCAGCGTATCTACCGCGCACCGGGTCAGTTTTCCGGTATCACCGTGCAGGTGTTGTCGAAGTAAACATGGCAACATGCACGGCGCATGCGGCTTCCTGATTCCCCTATTTTGAGATAAATCCGATGATTAAAAAGACCGTTCTTCGCCGCACTATGTTGGCTAGCCTGCTGTGTTTTTCCCTGAGCGCCCATGCTGCCGGTAGCAGCGCTGGCGCTAGTAATAATCTGGTACTTGAATCACAGACCATGGATAACAGCGCTGATGCCTGCAAGGATTTTTTTCAGTATGCCAATGGCGGATGGCTGAAAAATAACCCGATTCCAGCTGATCGTGCCCGCTACAGTGCCTACGATGAAGTGACTGAGCGCAATTTGGCTGCGCTTAAGGGAATTGCAGAAAAAGCCGCTGCTGCGACGCTGATAGCGCCGATAGATGGCGATAGCCAGGTAAGTCGTCTGGTGGGTTCGTATTACCGTAGCGGCATGGACGAGGCTCAGATTGAGGTAGATGGCGCAAAGCCTTTGGCTAGCGCACTGGCGCAGATTGATGCCATTACGAACCGCGATCAGTTATTGGCAGAAATCGCCCGGCAACATCAGAGCGGCGTCGCTCCTGTCTTTAACTTTTACGTTGATCAGGATGCAAAAAATACCAGCCGCTACATTGCCCAGCTTGGCCAGGGCGGACTGGGTTTGCCTGACCGTGATTACTACCTGAAAAATGATGCCAAGACACGCGAGATTCGTCAGCAATACCAAGCGTATATGGCCAGATTGTTTGGTCTGTTGGGTGATCCTGCCGATGTCGCAAAGCAAAACGCCGTGGTCGTGATGGCGCTGGAAACCCGTCTGGCAAAAGTCTCACTGACCAAGGTGCAGTTGCGCGATCCGCAGGCATCGTATCACCTGATGGAGCTGGCGTCCCTGCAAAAACTCGAACCTCATACGACGTGGGCAAACTACTTCAAGGATATCGGCTTGAGCGCGCCGGGACAGTTCAATGTGGCCCATCCCAAGTTTCTGGCGGAAGCCAGCCGCATGATGCAGACGGTTCCTCTGGCGCAGTGGAAACCCTACTTGCGCTTTCATCTGGCCAACAACAGGGCAAAGGATTTGTCCTCTGACTTTGTGAATGCCAATTTTGATTTTTATGGTCGTACTCTGGCTGGTACCAAAGAGTTACAGCCACGCTGGAAGCGTGTCCTCACTACGCTCGATACCAACATTGGCGATGCGATGGGTGAATTATACGTAGCGACATTTTTCACTCCGCAAGCCAAGGCAGGAGTGCTGGAGATGGTCGGTAACATCAAGCTGGCGATGCGCGACAGTATCGGTAAGCTAGACTGGATGTCGGAGCTTACCAAGCAGCAAGCCTA
>CANIFC010000113.1 GCA_947466695.1 Oxalobacteraceae bacterium
AAAATGATCATGACGGTCTTACTTGCCGGCGTGCTGGCGCTGCTGGCATGGGCGTTTGTACCGGCTGCCCTTGACGTTGAAACAGCCCTCGTTACCCAGGGGCGCTTTGAGCGGACGGTGCAGGAAGACGGCAAGACGCGGGTGCGTGACCGGTATGTGATCTCGGCCCCGCTGACCGGGCGGCTGGACCGGCTTTCTCTCAAGCAGGGCGATAGCGTGCAACGCATGGCGGTTGTGGCGCTCTTGTGGCCGGCAGATCCAGCCTTGCTCGATGCCCGTTCGCGGGCAGAGCAGGCCGCCCGGATTGGCGCCATGGAAGCGGTTCTGGCGCGCGCCAGGGCAAACCGCCTGCGCGCTGTGGTGGCGCTGGAGCAGGCCAGGAACGAGCTGAGGCGCACTGAGGCATTGGCAGGCCAGGGTTTTGTCTCGCCCAACCAGAATGAAACCGGCCGCCTTAATGTGCGCTTGCGTGAACAGGAAGTGGAAAGTGCCCGTCAGGAAGAAGAGGCGGCACGTCATGAGCTGGAACAGTCGAAGATCGTGCTGAAACAATTTTCCCCGGATCAGAATCAGGATCAGAATCAAAATAAGGATCAGCGTCGGCTGGCACCTGTTACCGCTGACCTCACACCAGCTCAGGTAGCTCAAGCTCAGGTAAAAAAAGAAGCAGGACGAGCAACTCCGATCAGGGCGCCGGCCTCTGGTAAGGTCCTTAAAATCGTTCAGCAAAGCGAAGCGACGGTGCTGGCCGGAACTGCGCTCATGGAGTTGGGCGATCCGTCCAAGCTGGAAGTGGCGGTTGACATCCTGACCGAGGATGCGGCCCAGATCCGGCCGGGAACACGGGTGCAGCTGGCCAACTGGGGCGGACCGGAGACGCTTGAAGGACGCGTCCGGCTCATTGAGCCGGCTGCCTTCACAAAAGTTTCGGCACTAGGGGTGGAAGAGCAACGCGTCAACGCCATCATTGACATCACTTCTCCGGTGGAAAAATGGCTGGCATTGGGCGATGGTTTTAAGGTCGATGTCCGCATCATGGTGCAGGTCGTGGAGAACGCCATTAAAGTGCCGGTCAGCGCCTTGTTTCCGACCGGTGCCCGTTCTGCCTTGTTCGTGCTGGACAACGGTCGTGCACGCCAGATGGAGGTCGAGGTTGTCGCGCGCAATGGCATCGATGCCTGGGTGGCAAAAGGGCTGACGCCGGGTACCAGGGTCATCATTTATCCCGATAGCAAATTAAGCGATGGCAGCAGGGTCAGGGTACGCTGAAGAATGCGGTCTGGCGGTCTGGCGGTCTGGCGATCCGGCGTGCCGGACCCGCTACGTTGACTGAATCCGATTAATTGGTGGAGTTCATTGAGTTCATGGAATTCACGGTGACTATTAGCCTGACAAATGTCAATCAGGCGCAGCGGCGATCGCGCATATTGCAGGGTCGGATCAACAGCGTCGTTATTCTGGCCTGTCCAGACATTGCCATGCGCCGGACAGGGCAAACCAATGGACTGAGGTTTGCAGGTGCGGCCTGCCGGCGCTAGCGTAACACCGGGCACGATCAATTTAACCAGGACCCGCCATGAAATATTCACTGACGAATCGGCTTACCCATTATGTTTGTGGCAGTATCTTCGCTCTCGTGGCTGTGGCTGTGGCTGCGGTGCCTGCGGAATCACCGGCACTTCCTGCCTATCAGGTTGACCTGAAACAAACCTCCGTATCAGGTCTTTCCTCCGGCGCTTTTATGGCAACCCAGTTTCATGTGGCGTTTTCGAGCATACTCGTCGGCGCTGGCGTGATCGCCGGCGGACCGTTTTATTGTGCCGGTTCATTTCCGGCTGCCTCATTTCTGGAAAACGCCATGACTGTATGCATGAATCCCGTGGCCGGAATCGCGCCGGATGCGAGTGCCTTGCTGGAAAGGGCAAAAGCGTTTGCACAGAGGGGGGAGATCGACCATCTTGAAAATCTCAGAAAGTCGAAAATTTACCTGTTCAGTGGCCGCGCAGATGCAACCGTCACGACGAAAGTGGTGGATCAGGCCGCGGCATTTTACCGGCTTGCCGGCGTCCCGGCAGAAAATATCCGCTACGTCCGTGATGTCAATGCAGGGCATTCGATTATCACCAGCAACACGCTCAATACGGAATGTCCGCTGACCGTAGCCCCTTACATTAATGACTGTCATTTCATGCAGTCGCAGGATATCTTGCGGTATATCTACGGCGAGCTTAACCCACCATCAACGCAACTGACGGGCAAACTCTTGCGCTTCAACCAGAAAAAATACATGCGTTCATTTTTACATGCCTATTTGTCGAGCATGAGCGACGAGGGCTATGTGTATGTGCCGAAATCCTGTGAAACCGAAACCTGCAAAGTACATATTGCCTTTCATGGCTGCGAGCAGGGTGCGCGCAAGATCGGTTACCTGTTTTATGGCACTACGGGCTACAATGAAATCGCCGATTCAAATCACCTGATCGTGCTGTATCCGCAAGCGGAAAGTACCACAGGATTTTTTCCGCCTTATAATCCAAAAGGCTGCTGGGATTTTTGGGGCTATTCCAGCACGAGCCTGTTTGTGCCTGATTTCTACAGCAAGAATGCAACGCAGATGTCTGCGGTCAGGGCGATGCTAGAGCAGTTGGCCAAGCCACGAAAATAGCGTTCAGCCAGCTTGTCTTTTGATGAGAATTCTGAATCAGGGCGAGTTGGACCGTGTGCATGTCAGATTAGCCGTGTATCTGGACGACCCTCGCCGTCCAGGTACACGACCAGCCTTTTATTGAATTAACAGCTGCTTGGCAGTTGAAGTCTCTTTTTTCGGTAATTCAAGCGTGAGCACGCCATCTTCATAGGTTGCCTTCGCTTTGGTATCGTCGACATCCTGTGCGACGGTAAATGAACGTGACACCGAGCCGTAATAACGCTCACTACGGAGCATTTTCCCGCCACTTTCCTTGATGTCTTTTTGCTGTTTAATCTCGGCATCAATCTGCACCAGATTACCGTCAATGCGAACGTTGATATCTTCTTTCTTTACCCCGGGCAGATCGGCACGGACAGTGTAAGTTCCATTTTTCTCAGCGACATCCACCCGCATTTCTATGGGTGTGGTATCGACGTCAAGCCATGTCGGTGTCAGGAAACGCTTGAACATCGATTCAAAAGAATCACTGATAGCGGGTTCAAACAGCTTCAAGCCAGGCTCAAAAAGTCTCGGAGTATTCATGATGATTACTTTCTTTGGTTAGGTGAATAAATGCGTTTTTATTCGGAGCAGCCTGTTGGCGATCGGTGTGCAACGATCAATCCGACTTCCCGACCCCTAGGTTAGGCGATGGGATAGGGGCAGTTTTGATAATTATCAACCGGTGTAAAAGGTGGGTATCCTCCTTGAAATGATTGCGTGTAGTATGAAAATCCCATATTTCCTTGCCTGTCAGCCAGACTACGCATTCAAGCTGATTTTCGCGCTTGAGATGTCTGCGGATGGGTTTTGGTGTTTTTTGAACTAGGGGACGGATGTTGCAATGCGCTATTGCTGGCAGAAACTACCGGGCAAGCAAGGCGGCAATCAGGCCTTGCCAGTGCTGGTCTTGCGTTGGACACTAGCTTCCTTTAACGCAGGCAACAGTGAGTTCATCAAGCTGCCTCCCGGAACAATGTTATTTATTCCTGCACATATTTTTTGACGAAGTCAAACGAGGACACAATCCCGACCACTTCATTATTTCTGGTCACGAGAATGTGATGCAGCCGTTTGTCGACCATGAGTTTTGCCACTTGACTGATGGTCGTGTCGGGGCTGACCTGAACTGGCTTGTAGGAACAGATCTCCCAGACGCGAACCGTCTCAGGATCGCGTCTGGCCGCGTGGAAGTGCACCAGGTCGCGTGCGCTGATAATGCCCACGATGGCCTTGTCCTGACCCTCGGTCACCGGTAACGCTGAGAGCTGATGACTATGCAAAAGCTCTTCGACATGGGCAACCGAGTCGTCCACTGCCACGGTCCTGGTCTGGCTGGTCATCATTGAGGAAATCGGGATATCCATGTTGCTCTCCTGAAAATGCGGCGATGCTTCACATTATTGACGGGGACGGCGTCCCATTTGTGCTTCGATTTCCAGAATATGCCGGGTCGTCTTGATGATGCTGTCAGGATTGAGACTGATCGAGTCGATGCCGGTCCTGACCAGAAAGCCGGCAAAATCAGGATAATCAGACGGTGCCTGACCACAGATGCCAACATGCCGGTGATTGCGCTTTGCGCCCCTGACCGCCTGCGCGATCAGTTCTGTCACGCCCGCGTCACGTTCGTCAAAATCAAAGGCAACGGTGGCCGAGTCCCGGTCAACGCCAAGTACCAGTTGGGTCAGGTCGTTCGATCCGATCGAGAAGCCGTCGAACAGACCGGCAAAAGCGTCAATCTGAATGATGTTATTGGGAATTTCACACATGACGTAGATGTCAAGACCATGTACGCCCCGTTCAAGACCATATTTTGCCATCGCCTCAAGCACTTTTTTCGCTTCTTCAATCCGCCGGCAAAAGGGAATCATCAGCTTGACGTTGGTCAGTCCCATGGTTTCGCGGACCATCTTCATCGCTTCACATTCGAGCGCAAAACCATCGGCATAGGCGGGATGGGTGTAGCGTGCGGCACCACGAAAGCCCAGCATGGGGTTTTCCTCTTCGGGCTCAAAGTATTTGCCACCGGGCAGGCTGGCATATTCGTTGGTCTTGAAGTCGGACATGCGCACGATCACCGGTTTGGGATAAAAAGCGGCGGCGATGGTGCCGACCCCTTCCGCCAGTTGCCGGACAAAATACGCCGATGGCCGCTCAAACAGGGACGTGAGCTTCTCGATGGACGCGAGCGTCTTTTGATCAAGGATTTTTTCCGGGTGTGCCAGTGCCATCGGATGCGCCTTGATATGCTCGGCGATGATGAACTCCATACGTGCCAGACCGACCCCGTCATTGGGCAGGAAAGAACTTTTAAAGGCGATTTCAGGATTGCCGATATTGAGCATGACATGTGTTTGCGGTTTCTGCAGCGTACTGAGGTCGGTACTGGTCTTGTTGAAAGGGATGCGACCGGCGTAGACGCGGCCGACATCCCCTTGGGCACACGAAATGGTGACCTCGTCGCCGGTGGCAATGAGTTCGGTCGCATTGCCGCAGCCGACCACAGCCGGAATACCCAGTTCACGCGCGACGATGGCGGCGTGACAGGTGCGTCCGCCACGGTTGGTCACCACTGCCGCCGCCATTTTCATGACCGTGCCCCAGTCCGGCATCGTGGCATCGGCAACTAATACCTCGCCTGGCTGAAACTGGCTTAAATGCTTGACGTCGGTAATTACCCGTGCCTTGCCGATGGCAAGCTTGCTACCGACGGCGCGCCCGCTGACCACAATCTCTCCCTTGCGTATCATCGTGTATTCGTCGTAGGTATTCTGATTTTTTTGCGACGACACGGTCTCCGGACGTGCCTGAACGATGTAGAGGTGACCATCAATACCATCCTTGGCCCACTCGATATCCATTGGCATCGCGTGACCGGCTTTGTTGCTGTAGTGCTCTTCAATGCGCAAGGCGGAGTCGGCCAGGGCGAGCACTTCGTCGTCGCTCAGGCAATAATGGTGCTGGTCTTCTCTTGGCGTAGCGACATTGTGGGTTGTTTCCCGTCCGCCTCCCCGCGAGTACACCATCTTGATTTTTTTTGCGCCTAGCGAGCGACGCAGTATGGTCCGGTAGCCCAGACGTAAAGTCGGTTTGAAAACATGAAATTCGTCCGGATCGACCGTGCCCTGAACAATGTTCTCGCCCAGACCATAGGAGCCGGTAATGAACACGACATCGCGAAAGCCTGACTCGGTATCAAGTGAAAAGGTCACACCGCTGCACGCGAGATCAGAGCGCACCATTTTCATGATGCCAACCGATAAAAATACCTTGAAATGATCAAAACCATTTTCTTCGCGGTAGCAGATGGCCCGGTCCATGAAGAGGCTGGCATAACAGCGCCGTACCGCCTCAAGCAGGCTCGCTTCACCCGAGATGTTCAAATAGGTCTCATGCTGTCCGGCGAAACTGGCAGAGGGCAGATCTTCTGCGGTGGCCGAACTGCGTACCGCGACCGTCAGTTGCTCGCCATACTCTTCCCTGAGCTGACGGTAGGCGGCCTTGATCTGTTGCATCAATGCAGGGGTGAAAGTCATGTCATAGATGATGTCCCTGGCTAACTGGGCCCGCCGCGCCAGATCGCTGACGTCTTTGATGTTGAGCCCATCAAGAGCAGCGCGCAGTCGTGGCCAGGCGTTTGCCTGATCAACCTGTTGCCGGTAGGCTTCTGCGGTGATGGCAAAACCGTTAGGGACCTTGACACCTTGCGCCGTCAGTTCATGATACATCTCTCCGAGGGATGCGTTTTTGCCTCCTACCAGAGCAACGTCGCTGATGCCCAGTTCGGAAAACCACCGGATATGCCTTTCGCCAGAGTTCATCATCACGTACTTTCAGGTTGGTGTTCGGACTTATTTTTTCGCGCCGGGTGCGGTGCGTTCCTGTTCCAGCCGGGAATCAATGACATCGGCATCGGAAACGTCAAAATACATCACCATCTGCTGGCGTCCATTCTTGCCGATCGTGATGGTCTTTTTCATGATTTGCTCCAGATAGGTGTCACTTTCACGGTAACGCGCCTCGACCTGATAGCGGCCAGGCGCGAGTGCCGCCAACAGCCACGGACCATCCATGGTGCAGGCCAGCACGGGTGACGTATCATTGTTTTTTGCTGTCGTGGCGGTGTCGAAAATTTGCACCCGCGCGCCAGATAGATAGGCCCCGGACTGGCGCGCTGCTGTGGTGAGCCAAAAACTATAGCGTTCCTGTTGTTGCCTGAGCGTATTGCGTTCTGTTTCACCGACTCCGCCCGAAAGGCAGCGGGTTTCCGGTGCTGGCAATGCAGCCGCACCTTCGGCTGCGTAGCTCAGCTGACAGGTTCCGGCCAGTGCAATACTCGCGATGGAAGCGCGTAGCAATTGATCAGAGTCCATTTTTTAAAACCTCCAAAAATTGACCGTAGAAATAGTCCGTCCTGTCCGTCCTGTTGTCACCTCTGATCAAACCAGCGATCGCTCTGGCCGGACGCGCCTTCTGCCTGGAGGGTGCCCGCTCAGGCACCTTCCGGTATCGATACAACATCACAGCAACATCAATGGGACATCAATGCGACATCAAGACGGGTAAAGTCATCTTTCTCATGATGGTATGTGTCACGCCGCCCAACACCAGTTCTGTCAAGCGATGATGTCCGTAGGCTCCCATGACGAGTAAGCCGGCGCCGGTTTCTCCGGCCCGGTCAAGCAACCAGTCGGCAGTAGGCAGGTGAACACTCTGGTTTCTTTCGATTTCCACCTTGACGTCATGTTTCGCCAAATATGCCGCAATATCAACATCAGGCAGGTCATTACCCAGGTCTGCGCTGTCTGAAATCGTCACAACCTTGACTATTTCCGCCAGTTTTAAATAGGGCAGGGCATCGGTCATGGCACGTGCCGCTTCGCGTCCACCGTCCCAGGCCATGATGATGTGCGCAAAATTGAGCGAGACCGTGCCGTCATAAGGAAGCATCAGCACCGGTTTGCCCAGCTTGAGGATAACTTTTTTGAGAACACCGTGATCAAGCACGTTGGGCGAATCAGCTGGATTGCGCTGGCACACGATGACCAGATCAGAAGCCCGCGCGTGACTGATCGCCTTTTGCCATTCGGTACCGCGGTAGACGACCCAGCTGAAATGAATACCCGCCTTGTCTGCTGCAAGATAAAACGCGTTTCGTGCATGGTCTTCTCTCGCTTGCGCTGTCTCGTCCCATTCCTGCATCACCGGGATGGCCAGGCCATAAGGATCGGCGACGATGACCGGTTCGTAGCTCAGGTAGAGGCCGGTCAGGTGTGCACCATGCCGTGCGGCTAAATCGATGGAAAAAGCGATAGTCCGGGAAAAACTTGCCGTATTGTCGAGCAAAACGGTCATGCATTCGTAGCCCATTTCTTTTCCTTTCAGTCACTATTATCTAAGAATATTACCCAAAGAGTTCGCCAGATTTTGTGATGAGTAATGAGTAATGAACAATAAACAATAAACAATTAACAAATAACAATGAGCAATGAGCAATGAGCTTTCGCCCATTGCTGTTTTGCCCAGACATGCGTCCCTTATTGAATTTCCATAGTGGAACGCTGCGTATCATTTTGAATAAAATCGCTGAGGGCAGCGAGATCCGGAATGCTGATTTCCCGGCGGCCTTTTTCATTGAACTGGATAATGCCGCAGCGGGCAAGTTTTGACAGGGCCCTGCTAACCGATTCCAGCCTCAGTCCCAGATAGTGACCGATATCAGCCCGCGTCAGATAGACATTAAACTGATCGGTGCGTAACCCCCGCTCGGCCAGTGAATGTGCCCATTGCAGCAAAAAATCACAGACCCTGGCGTCGGCTGCGAGCGTGCCCATGGACAGCATCAGATCACGGTTGTGTGCCAATTGTGCACTCATGGCGGAAAGTACGACGCGCATTAGCGACGGTTCACGGGCACTGGCCTGGAGCAGTCCGTCATAAGGTATGGTCCATATCTCG
>CANIFC010000114.1 GCA_947466695.1 Oxalobacteraceae bacterium
CTTTCCTTTGATCGTCAGCATGGCATGGTCACCCTCAATACGAACCCGGACAATACGGCCGGGTTCAGAGCAGAGATAGCCCTGCCGCATAAACACGCTCTGACCCTGCTGTTTCCAGGCATCACCGTTAACCAGAAATTTTCGCTCGATTTCAACGCCCATGAAGAGATCTCCGCTGATGAGAAATTATGACAAGGAAGTCAGGATAGGCTGCAGCATCGCTTCACCCAGACGCATGCTGCGTTCGCCATCCCAGCCCACTTCAATGTCGGGTAAATTATCGTTGTCCTTGAATGGCAGTTCCAATGTCAGGGAAACACATTTGAAGTGATGACCGATAAACTTCGAAGCCAGTTTTAACATATCTTCATAGTATTTATCGACTTCATAACCAAATGTCGTCTGAAAGTCAGGGCTTGCCGCAACAAAGCTATCCACAAAAGCTTGCTGCTCTCTGGCCTGAATGTCGCTGAAACCTTCCAGCATTTCGCTGCCGGCGACAAATACATACGGCAAGGCCTCATCACCATGCACATCCAAAAATAAGTCACAACCTGTTTCCATGATTTTATTTTTGACAAAGAACACCTCAGGACTCAGTTCCAACGACGGTGACATCCATTCACGGTTCAAATTGGCACCAGCTGCGTTGGTGCGCAAATTTCCACGCGCAGCGCCATCAGGATTCATATTTGGCACAATATAAAGAACCGCTTTTTCCAAAATACGTCTGGCAATAGGATTCGCTGGATCAAGCAAGGCGTTCAAACTTCCCTCAACCAACCACTCCGCCATCGTTTCACCAGGATGCTGACGCGCGATGATCCAGACCTTTTTTTCTGCTTTGGGATCACCGACAATAACCAGATTAAGATCGCGCCCGTCAACAGTGCTGCCCAAGTCTTCAATTGTAACCAGGGGTGATTGTGCTGCACTACCGAGCAAATCGAGATGACGTTCCCAACTATAGGGTTGAAAGTAAGCGTAGTACACGCTATCAGTTTCAGGTGTGTGACGTATTGTCATCACTTTTCCATCAAACGTCGTGTCGACCCTAAACCAGTTTTCGCGGTCATGGCTTGCAACAGCACGATAATTTTCCCAGCCTTTTGCATACGTCGCCTCACCGGCGTTCAGAAAACGAATGACAGCATCCTGATCGCGCGCACCTTGCAATCGAAAATAGAACCACTGCCGAATATCAGCATGGCTGTCCCCACGTAAATTTACGCTGATATCCGCCGCACGCTCCGCATGCACGACCTCGATCGCACCAGCGTCGAAGTTCTGACTAATTTTGATGGTCATACCCAGCCTTAAAAAATTAAACCTCAAGGAAATGTCGATGATGTGCACGCTGCACCTCATCGACACGGTATGCATATTGTCCCCGCTTTTATAAAATTATGAAAATTATTAATTCATATCCATGATCAATAAAGTGCATTTTCTTTCATTTCGATATAAAAAAAGACAAGTAGTAATCTGCTATGGAAAAAAAACCACTTTTAGACTATAATTTGTTTTCAATTGTCGGGGCGTAGCGCAGCCTGGTAGCGTACGTGCATGGGGTGCACGGGGTCGAGTGTTCGAATCACTCCGTCCCGACCAATTAAATCAAAGGGTTACGAGATCGTGACCCTTTTTTATTGTTAAGACTTAAAATTTTACCCCCACATTTACCCCCACAAATTTCATTACCGGCTATGTGGCACCAAATTAATGCACAACATTATTAATGAATCGTAACTTTTTTATTCCATGTAACCGCTGTTTAACCCGATCTGCTTAATGCGGATCAACATTGACTTGATTCCGCAATGCATCAAACCTCTCAATTTCAGCGAGTGCTTCAGTCATAGTAATTTTTATTGAATTTGTATTATTACATTGGTGATAAAAAAGAAACTTTAGTGTATTATCAGTTTCCCAATGTCATTGCAATATTTTGCGCGTTGTAATAATTCTCGTGTGTGAATTTCATGTTTGAAAGGTTATCTTTCCTTGAATGAAAATTCTTCAATTTATAATTTAATTTCTTAAAGACGTTGACGTGCCAAAAATCGACTTCCCACCGCTCTTAGCACCAGGTATTCACGCACTTACCCTTGATCAATTGGAAAATTTGGCTGTAAGTGGATATCCAATGGACACCGAAAGGACTCGTTTATTTACGCTTTTATCCTTGTGGATTAATAAAGTGCAGGCTTTGAATGTAAGCGCTATACTTTGGATAGATGGGTCCTTCCTTACCAAAAAAATTGCTCCGGGAGACATTGATTGTGTAGTTTGGAGTCCAGCAACAAAAACGGTATTGACGCCTGCAAAGAAAATTGAGTTGGAGCAACTATTTGGGCATGAAAATGCCCGAGTACATTATGGGTTAGACCTTTATTTGGAGTGTCCAGTACCTGACCAAGTGTTGCACAGTGAGGCATATTGGAGAGGGCTATTTGGCTTTCAACATGATAGACGAACTGCAAAGGGATTTGTGGAGCTTAAATTATGAGCACTAAGTTTTTAACTGAACATGCTGAAAATTTGGCGAGATTCGCGAGTCAAACTACTGCGAGGTCTAAGGCTGCCCCTGATGATTTCTTTCTTGAGTTGGCTGCAAAGAATCAACTCGAAGCTTATCAACATGTGAATCGTGAGTTAGCGTTGGCGTTAGCTGAAGAGGCTGGTGAACTACTGGATTTGCGATTCATTGGACCGAAAGCAGACGGATCAATCCTCCTTGATACTTTTATCAAAATTGCAGAGCCGTTGTCGAAAGCTTGGAAGTACGCAGCACATCGTTTGCGTTCTGGGAATGATTCTATTCGCATTGATCAAGAAATTGGCAGTGTGTTAAATTTAAAACTAGCTGGTATGTCTTATGGCTCAACTCGAATATTTCTGACGGGTAATGGACAGCCAGACCTGACTGGCGAAAGCTTACTTCAGGAAACGTTAATTCAAACGTTTAATTTATTGACCGCTACCAATGAAGATTTCTATGACGCGGTTGATGCTGTCGGTGGAAGGGCGGCTCATTTGTTTGGCGAGGCAATGAAAGCGATAGATACCGCCGGTCTCGCGGCTGAATTCACGTGGCAATCACCTAAAGAGCGTTTTATTTGGCATGGTCGTTCGGACGAAATTGTTAGACTTAGAAAACTTCTTGACGGGGTAAAAGAACCTGAGCAGTATCCGGAAAAAATTACTGGTTTTATTGCTGGAATTTCTGATACTGGACGATTAGATGTGCGCACTAATGATGGGAAAATCACAATTAGATTCCCATTAAAATTAACTGATCGCGTGCAACGCCTTTCGATCGCCAAACCAGCCACGATAAGTGTTTTAACTGCGCGTTATTGGGATGCTGTCGGTAAGCGTGATATTTATAAACGACAAATGATTGATCTTGTTGAGTGAGTATTTAATCAACCCGCAACGGCGGGTTTTTTATTGCCTCAGCTCTCAACTTGTAATCAAGTGAAACTCCCCCAGGTCGCCCATTAGCTTTTGATTCAGGTTGCTGAGTCCCTCAAGTAGTCGCCCAACATCGCCCAGGCAATGCGACACCTTCGACGGGTCTGCAGCTGCCAGCAGTCGGCCTATCAGTGATACCGTGGCATCAATATCATTACTCACGCTTTCGACGTGACATTCCAGGTCAAAGCGGTCCTCAATATTTTCAGCTTTTAACAATGCGCCAATTTCTAACAATGATTGAAATTGTGTTTTCATTTTGTAACTCCGTGTTTTTATGTAAGGAATTGCACATTACTATGAATAAACATGTAACAAATTAATATTTATTTATTGCATTATTTGAAAATCTGTCATCGTCTGTTAAAATTAATCTAACGTCTTACAAAGTTTGCTAAAATCTATTTTCCACTTTGCTAAATATGGAAAGTTACTATTTTGAGCCTAAGAATGAAGATCAAATAATTTACTTATTTAAAAGTAAATATTTATTTATGCCAAATGCTAAAATAATATTTTTTGTAGTACTATAAAAAATAACTAAAATTTGTGGTGCGAACGCAACAATGATTAAACTGTTATTGTTTTTAAGCATGATTTTTATAGGTAACCTTGCCAGTGCTGAGATTTACAAATGCACTGTGGCGGGTCATGTGACGTATGGTGATGTGGCTTGCGCCGCTGGTACAGGTGGTCCCGCGTCGATTATTTACGACCGACCGACACCGGACCAGATCGCAGAATACAGCGACAATCTACAACGACAGAGTGATTTTGCAGACGCCCGCATCAATCAACGCGCCTATGATGACTTCCTGATTAGACGCAATTCGTACCGGCATGGTAAGAGGGACTTCGGACAGTCGCAAATGTTGGAAATCCAGCCACGCCAATACGAACACCCGCGAATAATTGAATTTCCGCAACGCCGTTATCAGAAGCGCCAGCGGAAATTCAATTATTCGCGGTAAATTAAAAACCTCGTAGTTCAGCAAGGCCAACTTTTCCAGCCTCAAGCTCTAGCTTCGCCGTCTCGGCTCGATATTTTGCCGATTGCGATTCAGACAGCGCCAGCTCCAATTGTGCCGCCTCAATTTTGAGCGCCTGTGCTGTGACTACAGGTGCCGCCAGCTGGTTTGCCTTCTCTGTGGCTGTGGTTGTTACCTTGGCTACTCGGGCAGCGTCAGTCTGAGCCCAGGTCAACGCTACATCGGCCCGTGTCTTTTTATCTGCCATGGTAATGAGATTTAACTCTTCTTCCCTCAGCATATCTGCAGCACGTTCACGATCAACGATTTCCGGATCGTTACCAAGTTCGGCAATAACTGATGACCGGCTTCTAAACCCTGCGTCAACTTCCGCTTTCAAGGATGCCACGTCTTGTACGGGGTGAATGTACTTGAAACGGGGTGGCGCAAATTCACATTTTGATGCCGTGCGTGCTTCGCTTGGCAGCAGCGGACCTGCCAGAATCGACCAATGAAGCCACGCCTTGTAGACCAGTTTTAAAAATTGATTTATCACAAGATTGTATTGGTAAGCCTCCACTTGCCTACGGAACTCATTCAGCACGACACGTAATGATCTATCTGACAAGTTTTCAACGTCACCACTCAGCGAGATAAACGGTAACCCGACACCTGCGGCGATGGATTGTAGTCTGGTCTTTATATAGGAAGCATGGTCCGTACCGGTTCCAGGTGGTGCAGAGAAGGTCACGTTTTCCCCAGGTGCTAGTTCAACCATCGCGCCAGGCTCTAGACCGACCATCGGCGCGCCGGTGTCCGAGTAGTCAATGACTGCACCGGTCAATGGATCAATGTTCTCTTGCCCTGCTGCTGGCGCTTCTCGTGTGATGAACCCAGTGTATAAATTCTGCAGTTTTGTTCTTTCTAAAACCGCGTCCTCGTAATCTGCCAAATTTTTTAACTGAGTCAGCACCGGTGCTAACCATGAGATCCCACGCTGCTGACCAGGTCGTTCCGAGTAAAAAATATGTAAGACTTCATCGGCAGGAATCCTGATCAAATCCCAAGCATAACTATTCAGCGCGGTATTTTCGCCAGGATGAAAACGGTGCATATGGTACGCGACTTTGCGGCCTGCAATGTCATACTCGATACCGCCGATAATGCGATTTTCTGTGTCGGTGAAGGCGTTGTATTCGAGAGGGCAGAGATCAGCCTCTAATAATTTGAGAGTTATCGGTGTCTCGTTCAACGTCCGTGACGGGATTATCTGAGCAAAGCACTCACCGTCTCGAACAACGGCAGACATGATCGTAGCCTGCAGGAAGTCCAGATGTTGCAGGCCGTAAAAATCGGCATTTTCGACAAACTCACTCCATAACGAACCGATTTTATTTTTCAATACGGGATCATCGATCTGAGCGCGTACCCCTATCCCAGATCCAACAATGGCAGATGTCCATTGCCTGACCACAGCAGCCGCGATAGAGTCGTTACGGACAGAATCTCTGGCACGGTCTCTGACAGTGCGTGCCGCTGGTGCGATGGCCGCATTAGGTCCAGTGCTAGGGGGTCGCCAGTTGGACATTCGCCGTCCGTATTTTGCGGCGTCATAATTGGCAGAAATTTTCAAATAATCGGACATTGTAAATTCCTCCGGTCGGATAGGTAAAAATGACATTCGTCTAAAATGTCGAACGCACGGGGAATTTTGATCTGCAATTGATATATGTCGCAATCGTCAATGATCGCCAGCACATTATTAATTCGAGGTTTTAAGAACTCTACTAACACGCGATTATCACAGTGATGACTCGCCAAAAATTGAATTGCCGAAACACCGTCACGTAAATGAGTGATTGCGTCGGTGATTGCGGAGATAGGGGTAACTCGCATGTCAGCTCCCATTGTGTAAACGACTGGTGGTGATAATGTGTGCGCATAATCGGTCATTGATGATTGTGCCTTTGTCAATATGTGCAAACACGATGTCACCGATTAAGGATAGATTCTGCAATGCCTCACAAATGAGTCTTGTCTGGTCCAGCGTTGATTTAGCATCGATGACGACTGACTTATTTTTAAGTAAAGTTTCAGCCTTATTCATTGACAATCGACCGGCGGCAATAGCAGTTTTCAAGATTGCCTTTTCATTCACGCTCATTGCGGTCAGGATCGTCTCAGCGTACGCGAACCCCTCCGTTAGGTATGTGTGCAGCAGACCTGCGTTTAACGCCACCAGCGGCGCAATTAAACGTGGTGGGTAGGTCTGACCAGGTGTTGTTGCAGCGCGATTCGGGGGTGCAGTTGTCATGATTAAATTTCCTCCAATGTCAGGTCGTCAAGATCTGATAATTTGTTTCTAATATTCAAAACGTGCCTTTTCGTTATACCTAGCAGTTGCGCTGATAGTGCGTCGCTTGCTCCGATCTCGATTAACTGGTGAAGCCTTCCGGCACGCCTTAGGTCTAGCAAATTCATCGCGGGAAGGTTGATGACCTCGTTTGCGTACCCCTCAACCAGGTATCCAAACGCAGCACGACCGATCAATTTCTCTATGATGTGCTCGCTCGGAATTTTCTTCGGAATGTAAACGGATCTCCCCGCGAAAAAAGCGCACAGTTTCAACGCGGGAACCGCGCCTATCTGAGTAGCGAGACGATCAAATGTTGTCAATGTCGCGTTCACCTTAGCCGCCAAAGTTGTAAAAAGAATGGTCGTTAATAAATTCCAAGGGAATTCCAAGAACAGCGCCAGGGTGAACATCTAGGCGGTTACTTTCGCCGTTTAACGATTCCTGTTCTTCTAGCTCAAGCGTATATAAAGAAACTCGAAGTTCTAAAAGCTCTTTTTCTTTATCAGCGTTCGATAACCGCAAGGTGTTTGGGTTTTGTAGAGGTTCGGATCTAGTGATGAGGTCAATAATCATTTTTTCGACGCCAAGTGCTGCTACCTGCATGCCGACTGCCAGTTCAGCTTTTGTCTCTGGCCTGTGGTCATGAAATAATTCCACGGACGTATCGCAAGCCACCGCCTGAGCCGCTTGTTCAAGAAAGGCGTCTGACTTGGCCTTGGCTAGGGTAAGTTGTTCTCGTAATGATGAAATAAGCTCCTCCATCGGCGGGAGTGAGGCGTTAACTTTTACGATCTGATTTTGGATCTTGCTGATATCAGCACGAACAGTTTTCAGGGATCTCATGATTATGCTTTCAAGAGTTTTAGATTTGTCAGGAGGTGGTTTGCAGCACCGGCAAGACGGGATGCGTCAGTTACTGATGGACTGAGTTTTGAACTCTGGTCGATTAGTGATTTTCTGAGCCCGGACAATGAAGCGCTTTCTTCGGTAGCAGCATCGAGCCGTGACTTGGCTTGTACTGTTCGTCCATTGTGGTTCCAGTCCGCTTGGCACTGAGTCACAGCTTCTGAAGACTCCCGCAAGTTATCGCCGACGTCACGAATGCGGCGCTGTATTTCCAACATGTGGGCACGTTTTGAGTCAGCGGCTATTTGCAGTTCTAGATTTTTCTGTAATGCCAGGTTCTGCCAGGTCGTCGGTTCCATTTGAAGTCCTCTAAAAGTTGATATGAAAAGTTTAGAGGAATTCAATAACTAAGTCCTGTGCGCGAATTTCCAGTAAGAAAACTTACACAAATTCGATTAAATAGTTCTTTTTGGGAAATAAAAGCTAAATAATGCTATTTTATCAAGTTTAAAATTTACAAAAAGTGGCGATCATCGACACTCGGCGTCCCCTCGTGGCTCAAATACGCGTCAGGGGCCCCCTGTGCTGTGCTGGTGCGGTGCGGTGCGGTGCTGTGCTGGTGCTGTGCGGGGTGCGTGTGTGGCTAACGGCGCTGGCAATGACTCGATGTACTGACCTAACAGAACAGGTGAGTCAATCGAAGGGTGAACCGCATAGGATTCAGACATGACCATTAAAGATGCTTCGCGTTTCGGTAAGTAGCAGCAGGGCATATCCTTATTTTGTAAGCTGCGATAGGAGCCGGAAAAATTTCCCGCTCCTAATCCGAGTACCAATTTAATCTTCTTCATGAAATCTGAATGAGCCAGTTCAGCCGCGCCTGCCTGCTTACCCTTGGCATTGCGTTCAACCATCGACAATTCCTTAGCCATGTCAAGGGTGATGTGGTAATCGATGGTTGGGCGACCTCCGA
>CANIFC010000115.1 GCA_947466695.1 Oxalobacteraceae bacterium
GCTTATGTCGTGACCGATCCCGGCATGACACCGCTGCAGCGCTGCCAGTTGCTGTCGGAAGACGATTACCTCGCCAAAGTCGAAGAGTTCGGCGATGACTTCACCGCCATCATGGGCGCCGAAGGCGTGCGCGAATTGCTGCGTTCCATCGACATCGACCGTGATGCAGAAACCCTGCGCACAGAGTTGAAAGAATCCAAGTCTGAAGCCAAGATCAAAAAGTATGCGAAGCGCCTGAAAGTGCTGGAAGCATTCCAGCGTTCCGGCATCAAGCCGGAATGGATGATCATGGAAGTGTTGCCGGTATTGCCGCCAGAACTGCGTCCATTGGTACCTTTGGACGGTGGCCGTTTTGCGACCTCCGATCTCAATGATCTGTATCGCCGCGTCATCAACCGTAACAATCGCCTCAAGCGCCTGATGGAATTGCGCGCTCCTGAAATCATCACCCGCAACGAAAAGCGGATGTTGCAGGAAGCCGTCGATTCCCTGCTCGATAACGGTCGTCGTGGTAAGGCAATGACTGGCGCCAACAAGCGTCCGTTGAAGTCACTCGCGGAGATGATTAAAGGTAAAGGCGGTCGTTTCCGTCAAAACTTGCTTGGCAAACGCGTCGATTACTCAGGTCGTTCAGTCATCGTGGTTGGTCCACAACTGAAATTGCACCAGTGCGGTTTGCCAAAATTGATGGCACTCGAACTGTTCAAGCCTTTCATTTTCAATAAACTGGAATTGATGGGTCTGGCAACGACCATCAAGGCTGCCAAAAAACTGGTAGAGATTCAGGAACCCGTTGTCTGGGATATTCTGGAAGAAGTGATTCGCGAACATCCGATCATGCTCAACCGTGCGCCTACACTGCATCGCCTGGGTATCCAGGCGTTTGAACCGGTGCTGATTGAAGGTAAGGCGATCCAGTTGCACCCACTGGTCTGCGCCGCATTCAACGCCGACTTTGACGGCGATCAGATGGCTGTCCACGTTCCTTTGTCTGTCGAAGCACAGATGGAAGCACGTACGCTGATGCTGGCATCGAACAACATTCTGTTCCCATCCAATGGCGAACCGTCGATTGTTCCTTCCCAGGATATCGTGTTGGGCCTGTACTACGCCTCCCGTGAAAAAATCAACGGCAAGGGCGAGGGCATGATCTTCCCTGACGTCTCCGAGGCAATTCGCGCTTGGGACAACAAGGAAGTCGAACTGATGACGCGCGTCACCGTGCGTATCACTGAATATCCGAAGAATTTGGAAACTGGCGAGTTCGAGAAAACGGTCACCCGTTATGAAACAACAGTCGGTCGCTCGATCCTGTCGGAAATCCTGCCTAAAGGCCTGCCATTCTCCGTACTGAACCGTGCGTTGAAAAAGAAAGAAATTTCCAAGCTGATCGATACGTCGTTCCGCAAGTGCGGCTTGAAAGCAACGGTCGTTTTTGCTGATCAACTGATGCAAATGGGCTTCCGCCTGGCTACCCGCGCAGGTATCTCGATCTGTATCGACGATATGCTGGTACCACCGCAAAAAGTCACCTTGCTCGCTGCCGCAGAACACGAAGTGAAACAGATTGAACAGCAATATGCGTCTGGTCTGGTCACTGCCGGCGAGCGTTACAACAAGGTTGTTGATATCTGGGGCAAGACCGGTGATGACGTCGGTAAAGCCATGATGGATCAGTTGAAAGTGGAAGACGTTGTCCGCCGCGACGGTACGCTAGGTACGCAAGAGTCGTTCAACGCCATTTACATGATGGCTGACTCCGGTGCGCGGGGTTCTGCAGCACAGATTCGTCAGTTGGCAGGTATGCGCGGACTGATGGCGAAACCGGATGGCTCGATTATTGAAACACCGATCACCGCGAACTTCCGCGAAGGTCTGAACGTGTTGCAGTATTTCATTTCCACTCACGGTGCGCGTAAAGGTCTGGCCGATACAGCGTTGAAGACAGCGAACTCAGGTTACCTGACACGCCGTCTGGTTGACGTAACGCAAGATCTGGTTGTCATCGAAGACGATTGCGGCACATCAAACGGTGCGGCAATGAAGGCCATTGTTGAAGGTGGTGAAGTTAACGTGCCGTTGCGTGAATTGATTCTCGGTCGCGTCACTGCCAACGAAGTCGTTAATCCTGAAACGCAAGAGACCTTGTATCCGGCAGGTTTCCTGCTCGATGAAGATGCGGTTGAAGAAATCGAACGCATGGGTATCGATGAAGTCAAGGTACGTACACCACTGACCTGCGACACCCGCTATGGCTTGTGCGCAATGTGTTACGGTCGTGACCTCGGTCGCGGTACCATGGTCAATGCCGGTGAAGCTGTCGGCGTCATTGCCGCCCAGTCTATCGGTGAGCCAGGTACACAGCTGACCATGCGTACGTTCCATATTGGTGGTGCCGCATCCCGTGCAGCGATCGCCTCATCGGTGGAAGCGAAGTCAAACGGAACAATCCGTTTCACTGCCACCATGCGTTATGTGACTAACGGCAAGGGTGCTCAGATCGTCATTTCCCGTTCCGGTGAAGTGCTGATCACGGATGACCATGGCCGCGAGCGTGAGCGTCATAAAGTGCCTTACGGTGCTGTGCTGATCGTCAAAGACGGCATGGTCATCAAGGCCGGTACCGATCTGGCTACCTGGGATCCTCTGACCCGTCCTATCATTACCGAATACACGGGTACCGTGAAATTCGAGAATGTAGAAGAAGGCCTGACGGTTGCCAAGCAAGTTGATGATGTTACCGGTTTGTCGACTCTGGTCGCGATCGATGCCAAGCGTCGTGGTACTGCCGGCAAGACAGTTCGTCCACAGGTTAAACTGTTGAACGAACAAGGCGAGGAAGTGAAAATTTCCGGTACCGAGCATGCAGTGACGATTGGTTTCCAGGTGGGTGCGCTCATTACCGTGAAAGACGGTCAGCAAGTTCACGTTGGTGAAGTTCTGGCACGTATTCCAACTGAGTCACAAAAGACCCGTGATATTACCGGTGGTCTGCCACGGGTAGCCGAGTTGTTTGAAGCGCGTTCACCTAAAGACGCTGGTATGTTGGCTGAAGTGACTGGTACTGTTGCATTTGGTAAAGAGACCAAAGGTAAGCAGCGTCTGGAAATCACCGACATGGATGGCGAGAAGCATGAGTTCCTCATCACCAAGGACAAGCAGGTTCTGGTCCATGATGGTCAGGTAGTCAATAAGGGTGAGATGATTGTCGACGGCCCGGCCGATCCTCAGGACATCCTGCGTTTGTTGGGTATCGAAGCGCTGGCCCGTTACATCGTTGATGAAGTTCAGGACGTGTACCGTTTGCAAGGTGTGAAGATCAACGACAAGCACATTGAAGTGATTGTGCGTCAGATGCTGCGTCGCGTTATCGTGACCCAGCCTGGTGATGCCAATTACATCTTGGGCGAACAAGTTGAACGTTCAGATTTACTCGGCGAAAACGACCGCGTTACTGCCGCTGGCGGTATCCCTGCAACGTATGAAAATATCTTGCTCGGTATTACCAAGGCATCGTTGTCCACTGACTCGTTTATCTCTGCCGCGTCTTTCCAGGAAACCACACGGGTTCTGACGGAAGCTGCGATCATGGGTAAGCGCGACAGTCTGCGCGGCTTGAAAGAGAACGTGATCGTCGGACGCCTCATTCCTGCCGGTACTGGTCTCGCTTTCCACCGCGCCCGCAAGTTGAAAGAAACTTGGGAAGCGGAAGAACGCGCTGCCTTGCTGCAAGCTGAAAAGGCGATCTTCGCACCGATGCCGGAAGCTGTTTCCAGCAACGCTGTTGATGGCGAAATCTGATAGAACGATCATGATGTGATAAAACGGCACCGCAGCTAGTCTCCGGTGCCGTTTTCATGTGCAGGATGAGTATCAATCCGTTTCGGGGCCGGATTCGCTGGTCACCAATCATGACAAAAAACTGGTTTTTTTGGAAGTTGCCCAAAGACCGCAAGGGAAGTAATGGGTGATAAAAATGCAGGTAGCATCCGTCAGGTCACAGACAATTAAAAAAGAGAATGGGACAGGATGAATCCGCGGCAAATAAAGCAGATGGTGTCAGAACCGGCAGTAAAGTTACACGCGCAATCTATCCTTGACCTGCGTGACGGTGATGGCCTCCAGGTTGATGTAGAAGTCGTTGACGAAACCGGATCAACCAACGCCGACCTGATGGCGCGCCTGGACTTGCTGCAAACCCCGTTGCTACGCGTTGCTGCGCACCAGACTGCCGGTCGTGGCCGTGCCGGACGGGTCTGGCATTCTGTTCCAGGTGGGGTCCTGACTTTTTCCCTGGCCTGGTATTTTCCCGGTAACACGCAGTCACTGCTGGGCTTGCCCTTGGTCACGGGCGTGGCAATCGCCGAGGCGCTCGCTGCGCTTGGTGTGGGTGTTGGCTTGAAATGGCCCAATGACGTACTCAAGGACAAGAAGAAGCTGGCAGGTATTTTGATTGAGACCTCGGCACCGAAATACGGTGGTAGCTGGGCGGTCATTGGTGTGGGGTTGAATTTATCGGTACCCGATGATTTGGAAGTGTCGATCGGGCACGAGGTTGCTGATGCCCCCTGGCTGGCACAGATGGATAGAAATGCGTTAATGGCGCACTTGCTCAATGCACTGGCGAAAACGATGCAGCAATTTGCGCAATCCGGGTTTGTTCCGTTTGCCGAACGCTGGAATACATTGCATGTTTACGCCGGACAGGAAGTGGTGATTACGGACGCTGGTAAGGTTGTGCAACGAGGCATCGCACTCGGCGTGGATAAGTATGGCTGCCTGCTGCTTCAGACGACGAAGGGACAGATCCCCGTTATTTCGGGGGATGTCTCACTCCGGCCAGCCTGACGAGGTTTCCGTGCAAGCGAGCTCTGATGTGCGCAATGCAGAATCGTGGACTCTTGAACACGGCTTGATGGGCGCCTGGCAAGCAGCCTATCCGCTAGCTCTGGCACACGTATTAAGTAAAAACGCAAGCAAGTACGCAACTAAGTTTGTAAGACATTCAGATAATCAGGAACAAGCATGCTGTTATTGATCGACGCAGGAAACACCCGGATTAAATGGGCAATACCAGTTTCTCAACCGGCCACGATGTTGCCGCCTGTCTGGCATTTCATCGCCTCGGTGAGTCACGCTGACATTGATGACTTACACCTGGCCTGGTCCAGTTTGCCGGTTTCCCGTGTACTCATCTCGAATGTTGCCGGTGAACAGGTCAGGGCGAAGCTGGAAGCTGTGTTGAACGCGAGTTTCCCCGCTGCCGAGCTTGTTTGGTTTGCCTCCTCGCTCTCTTGCGCGGGCCTGCGCAACGCCTACCGGTCGCCGTCCCAGTTGGGCTGTGACCGGTTTGCCTCTGCCATCGCCGCCCACGCGCTGTACCCGGAGCGTGCGCTGATTGTCGCTACCTGCGGCACCGCGACGACGATCGATGCAGTCAGTGCGGACGGTATTTTTTTAGGCGGCATGATACTGCCCGGCTTACAACTGATGGCGCAATCGCTGGCATCGAACACCGCCCAGTTGCCGCAGGTTGCCGCCAGCTTGCCGATGCAGTATCTGTTCGCCGACAATACCAGCCAGGCAATTGTCAGCGGTTGCATTCATGCCCAGGTTGGCGCCATCACGCAGGCGCATGATGCCTTGCATGACAGCCAGGATCAGCCGGTCGACTGCATTATTTCCGGTGGAGCTGCGTCTTATCTGACGCCACATCTGGCAATTAGCTGTCATCATGTTGATAACCTTGTGTTGATTGGGCTGTTTGTTGTAGCACAGTCGACGCCTCCTTCTATCCGTCTTGAGTAACATTGACTATGCTGAGATTTTTTTTCTGGATACTGCTCATCGGGAACGCGCTATTTTTAGCGCTCAATCTGGGTTATTTGGGTGTCTGGTCGGCCGATACCCATGAGCCGCAGCGTCTTGAGCGGCAGTTGCTGCCAGAGCAGATTCACCTGCTGTCGGCCGGTCAGTTACAGGCCTTGAATGAGGCGATCAGAGAGCCGGTTCCGGCCAAGGCCAGCGAAGTTCTGGCTTGCCTTGAAGTAGGCAACTTCCTACTTTCAGAGTTACCCCTGTTCGAGGGAAAACTCAGGCAATTGGCACTTGGGAACCGTCAGTCCAGAACCAACGTCATAGATGTCGCCACCCACATGGTGTTCATACCCTCAATGGGAAGCAAGGAAAATGCGGATAAAAAAGCGGCAGAGTTGCGTCGTCTGGGATTAACCGATTTCTATATCGTGCAAGACCAGTCGAGTTTGCGCTGGGGAATTTCCTTGGGTGTTTTTAAGACGGAAGAGGCGGCAAAGGCACATCTGGCAACGATGACGGGTAAAGGTGTAAGGAGCGCCAGAACCGGGCCTCGTACCGTCAGTTCGAGTAAATTTTCCTTTCAGTTACGCGCATTAAGTGTCGACGAAAAAGCCCGTTTTGATCTGATTAAACTTGATTTTCCGAACCAGGAAACGCGTAATTGCCGGGGGTAAAAAATTCATAAGTTGTACAGCTTCATTTTTTAATATGAAGCTAATAAGCACTTGATTTTTTGAAATGAACTGATAGGATAAGAATTTTCTGAGCGTAGTCGCCACGAAAATTTTCAGTTACTGTCCATCTTTTGTATCGTTGAACCAGCTCAACATTTGGCAGCGCAGAAGACTTTCATTTTCTGGTCCGGTGTTCGTGCCGGCGGTATCAGAAGCTCAGCATCCGGTTTGGCGCGTCCTGCCAGCATGCGCGGCGAGCCGATGAAGTCATCACGTGTAGAAAAGGTACTGACAAATGCTGTTGAATAAGCGCGCCTGATCACTCGCCTCAATGAGCGTGCCGTAGCATCCTTAATCACCTGAACCCGCATAGTTACCATGCGCAGCTTTCCACAATAAAGGTATCCCTATGAGACAGCCATTCCATTTTCATCAAGGCAGCATTCCCTTGCTTATCTCGATGCCCCACTCCGGTACCAGCATTGCGCCTGAAGTGAGCGCGCAGTTGACTCCGGTTGCGCAGCACTTGAGTGACACCGACTGGCATTTACCGCTGCTCTACAACATGGCTGAAGAAATGGGTGCATCGGTGATCCATGCCCAGTATTCCCGTTACGTGATCGACCTGAACCGCTCAAGCGATGACAGCAATCTCTACCCCGGGCTCGATACCACAGGCCTTTGCCCGATTGATACCTTCGTCAAGGAACCGCTCTATCCGGCTGGGCACACTCCTGATGCAGCAGAAACGCAAAGGCGCATCAAGACCTATTGGCAACCCTACCACCAGCAGTTGAATGCGGAACTGGAACGGCTGCTCGCCCTGCACGGAGTCGTGGTGCTGTGGGATGCGCACTCGATTGCCTCGCGTGTCCCGCGTTTCTTTGAGGGCAAACTCACCGATCTCAATTTTGGTACGGCAGACGCACACTCCTGCGGTACCGGGATGCAGCAGGCGCTGGTGAATACGCTCAAGGGGCATGTCAGTCAACCCGCCTTTAGCCATGTCTTTAACGCACGCTTTAAGGGCGGCTATATCACCAGGCATTATGGTCAGCCCGGCCGCAACATTCATGCA
The DNA here is from genome assembly GCA_947466695.1 of Oxalobacteraceae bacterium. Classification (GTDB taxonomy): domain Bacteria; phylum Pseudomonadota; class Gammaproteobacteria; order Burkholderiales; family Burkholderiaceae_D; genus Undibacterium. The sequence goes on from CANIFC010000115.1 coordinate 7,570, forward strand.
GTGCAGCTGGAAATGAGCCAGTGCCTCTACATGGAAGAGGCGGCTCCTTATCACTACCGGCCTGATCTGGCAGCACAAGTGCAGCCCTTGTTGCGTGAATTGCTCGATTCCTGTGTCAGTTGGGCGCAGCAGCATCGTCATCCCGCCCCGTGAACCGCGCTGCAGGAGCCGAGGGCAGGCATACCCTGTTTGCCCGACATGCTTTGTTAGCTGAGGGCTGGGTCGACAACGTTCGCCTGAGCTGGAATGATGCCGGCGACCTGAGCTGCGTCGAACGCGCGGCCACCCCACGGCCGCAGGAAGTGCAAGAGCGGTTGGTCTTGCCAGGGATGATCAACCTGCATTCGCATGCGTTTCAGCGTGCGATGTCTGGCATGAGCGAAATCGGTGGAGAAGGTCCGGATAGTTTCTGGACCTGGCGTGACCTGATGTATCGCTATGCGCTGCAGATTACGCCCGAGCAGATGCAGGCGATTGCCGCCCAGCTATATGCCGAATGTCTGCGTCACGGCTATACCTCCGTGTGTGAATTTCATTATCTGCATCGTGCGCCAGAGGGTAATTTTTATCCGGACATGGCAGAAACCGCCCGCCACGTCATCAATGCCGCCAGCCGGACTGGTATCGGTATGACCATGTTGCCGGTACTGTACAGTCATGCCGACTTCAATAACCAGCCTTTACGCGCCGAGCAGCGCCGCTTTAGTACCAATGTTGAGCAGGTTTTACATTTGGTGCAACTGCTTGAGGGCAGCCGTAGCGGCCAGGTCGAAATTGGTGTCGCTCCGCATTCGCTGCGCGCTGCCAATATCGGTCAGATCGGCGAACTCGTTGCCGTCTTGCCTGCTGCGCGGCCGGTTCATATCCATATTGCCGAACAACAGCGGGAAGTCGACGCCTGTCAGGCGGCTACCGGCATGCGGCCGGTCGAGCTCTTGCTTGCAACGGATCAGCTCGACCAGCACTGGTGCCTGGTGCA
>CANIFC010000116.1 GCA_947466695.1 Oxalobacteraceae bacterium
GAATCAACAGCAACAACACAAAAACCGGGACAGCGCCATGCAGCTGTAGCAGAAAAGGCACCATCTTAAACTATGTGAATATTTGTCTGGACGGACGGGTCCACTTTACGGGTCTGGTTATTTTAAAGCTTACATCTCACTTCACAGGGTTTCCAAACAATGGAAACCCTGTGTTGATCGCTTACGGAAAACCTTTTAAGCCATCAAGCATGGCAATCAAATTATCGTCCACGTCGAATCTTTATTCTGTCGTCAGATCCGACCAGCATCCCCCCCTTAGTTTGCGCGATCCAGATGCCCATATGGTGTCTTTTGTATCGACGGTGCACACGCCCGTTGCCAGATACCCCGCTTTTTTTTAGCATCGGTCCGAATTTTATCGAGTAGGACAGCAAAGTGTAGCAACCGGCCATCTCATTTTAATTCATCATTGATCCGACGTATTTTGTCGCAGTTATGGAGAACAATGTATCCGAGATCAAGGTGCGTTAAAAAAAATCGGAAGGCGATGGAATTTATATGACGTCTGAAAATGAAAAATCATTTGGTGTCTGGGATGCCATTCAAACTATTTTCATGCTCTTTATTGTGGTGACGGCCATCAAGATGATTTATGTCGATGCGCCAAAAGGTCTTTATCGTTTTTTTTTCGGATCATGTGCAAATAATCAGTACGAGGCGGATGGCAGTATTTGGCGATGTGTTTTGCTTGTTTTTGCCTATGTGTTCATGGTTCTGATTCTATTTTTCATTTTCTGGGTGGCTGATATCCTTAATTTCGCTGTTGTGACGCTACTAATATCCTGGTGTTTGGTTTTTGTTTTGCAATTTTTACGGCAGCTAAACACAAACTCGGCACCCGCGGACGTTTCCGGCCAAAGCAGGGTTTGGGGTATTGGTAAGTTTTTGCTTACGTGTTATTTCGCTTGCTGGGTCATTATCAAATTAATGGATTTTATAAAATTATCAAATTTTTCAGCATACTTATTTTGATAATTTTTTATTAAACAGAGTTGGTGATAATCTTGATTGCGTATGAGTTCCTCTAATAAGAATGAACTTATAGAAGGAATGGAAAAATGAAAACGAGCAAAAATGGTACTGAAGTATCTATCTGGTCTGATGAACTACTAGCCCAGACACGCTCCTTAATTTTAGATCCTCCCTTAGGTATCTGGCCATATCTTTGCATGAAAAATATCAATGGAAAATTTGGGGAAATAACACTTCCCGACTTGGTTGCGGAGCATTGGAACGTGTTGGACAAAGAAACGAATGAGACGAATTATTATGCCTCTCGCGATGAAATGATTGAGGCAGGTTGGGCAGTTGATTAACCTCCTCGATGAAACTGGATGACTTGCTTATATTTAGATGCAAATCCTATGAAGATTTCTTGGTAATGATATATCTTAGAGGAATGTGAGATGAAAAATACGACATTTTTTGATGGTTCTGGCCGCAAAATTGGCTTCACTGAACCAAGGTCAAATGGCAATATAGTTGCTTACTTACCCTCTGGCAAACCACTGGGATATTATTGCGCATCATCCAAGTGCACATTTACATGGCTTGGGAGCCGAGTTGGTAGTGGCAATTTAACCTGTATGCTATCTAGGTAAATATTTTTCCGGTGAAAAGTTAAAATAGCGTTCGATGTGAATGCATTTTTCATTCATTTTTCGTGAAAAGTTTCGTGAGAAAAAGGCATTTTCATTTCGGAAATTGAGCGTCCACAGCAAATTCGATGTGCCGTGGACGTGAGTGCTACTGGGGTAGTGATATGCCGTATGCGGAATCAAGGGTAACGATGTTGCCGCCATTCGCAATGATCCAGTTGATCCAAAGCGATCCCGATGGGTACTGCGTCGTATGCTGATACATGGACTGACTTGCGAGTGACGGGTACGCAATCTTTTGGATCGCCGCCCCTCTATAGAAGTTAGTGGGCAAGTCGATTGTTCGTGCCAGATATATCGTGCCAGCCTTGTACATGATGTCGGTTGGGAACCCATATCCTTGCATGGACGGAAGCGTCACACGTGCTGTCGAGACAAAGTTTCCATTACCATCGTTAGGCAAAATTGTGGAAAGCCAGCTTGCAGACGGGTCTTGCTCATGGCCACCCAAAAATACATCGTATTTCCCGACGTGGCCGAAATCGATCATCTCAGCAGTGAAAATGGGCTTGAATCTAGTGTCAGCGGGAAGCCGCGTTAGGTCTTGTGTAAAAGTTCCATCCTTGTTGTTGATCAGGAAGAATGGCTTGCCGGCAACCATGTTATCTGTCACTAAAACGTCCGTGTACCCATCGCCATTTACGTCAGCAGCGGATGCACTATGGCAGAAGCACGTTACCGGAACGATGGAATTCTTGTAGCTGCCGTCTGGCTGACTAAGCAAGACAATAGGCGACTCACCGGGAAACGGTGAAGCGTCAAACCCGTGACACGCGATGAAGACATCAGGTTTCCCATCGCCATTGAAATCTGCAACCACCGCTTTGCGTGGATGTAGGCATCCCACATTGTTAGTCAATAACTTCGCCGTATTGTCCACCCATGTGCCGCTGACATTTTTCCAAAAATGAATGTGTCCGAGCTTGTTGACTGTTGACGCATCTTGAGCGTTGTATTCAAGTGAATGCGTGACCATTGAGTAGATGCCGTCCTGGAAAAAATCTGCAAACGCAACGGCATTTCCTGCAACGACTTCACTCGGCAGTTTCTGAGCCCCAATGGTTTCTCCAGCCACAGCCTTGTTTTCGTACGACGATTTCAACACCGGAATCGGCACCGTCAGTGTAGCCGTTTGATTCGCAGTGCCACCAGCGCCGGTACAGGTCAACGTGTAGGCGTTTGCACCTGATGCCGTTGGCGTTTGTGGCGATGTTCCAGAAATGGCTTGAACTCCCGACCATGCGCCCGATGCGGTGCATGACGTGGCATTCGTCGACGACCATGTAAACGTGGATGATGTCCCGAGGCTCACCTTTGATTGGCTAAAAGTCAGCGTGACTGTCGGTGCTGGGGTAGCTGGGGCTAATGGGACTTGTGCAGACGAAGCCGCGCTTCCGCCACCGCCACAACCAGCGACGGTAAAGAGTGCGACCAGCATGACCATTGTGTTTCGTATATTCATTCAAGCTCTCGAGTAAGTTTATATGTCCAAAATGCAAGTTTATTGTATCTCAATCATGACTATTTTTAAACTAAACGCGATAGAATTAGCTTGAGTGGTTGACGCATTGACAGGTGATGTCCAGCAGAATGCAGCAATTCCAAATTCAACAGTTAATATTGACACAACTCGTTAAAGACAGAATGATCTGGCATGCTATCCGGTTTTGTCCGGCAAACCTGTCCCAGCCTATGAGGAAGCATGAGCACTCACCGCGCTGCAGCCGATGAAACGGATAGGGGATTCAGTTGAGATACGAAGTCGCCTGTAAAAGTTGTTCCACTTAATTGAAGGAATAACCCATGTCACTGGGTGAATCTATGAGCCTGAATAAAGAGCGGCTCTGACAACGTAAAGTGGTGCTGTTATAGCGGTTGGCTCATCATCTGTTTGATACGCTAGAGGAGCTTGCTGAATTTGCCGCCCGCTGGTTAAAAAATGGGGATTGCCGTCATCTAGCCTAGATTGAAGCGTCAAGAACATATAAATTGGTTAATTTATTACTGATCATCGCATCGCCCACTGCTTCCCGAATTCGTGATCTACATCGAGCGATACGGTGCCGAGGTGTGAGGTGTTTATATGTATCAGAGTTCAATTTACTATTGGCGTCAACCCACATACAAAATCTGCCCAAGCCGCCATTAGCGGTCGACGCTGTTCCAGTAAGTCGGTTCTATGGTACGCAGCTTCAACTCTGTTTTTAACCATATGCGCTAAAGAACGTTCGGCTAGATCATGGGCGTAGGCATGTTCGCTGCACCAATCCCTGAAGCTGGATCGAAAACCGTGCGCTGTTGCAAATCTTTCGGGCACGTCACTCTTCGCTTTTACTCGGCGTAAGAAACTGGTCAATACCATATCGGATAGTTCAACCTGATCACGAGGGGAGGGGAATACTAAATTCTCGTGTCTTCCTTGCTGGTTCTTTAGTATCTGTATAGCGCGATCTGAAAGCGGTGCACGGTGCTGTACTTGTGCTTTCATGCGCTCAGCCGGGATGGTCCAAACAGCACCAATGAGATCCACTTCTGCCCATTTCATTCCACGAACTTCGCCGGAACGGACTGCCGTCAAAATTAAAAATTCCAACATGGGCCTGGTGACGTCATATCTACTAGTGCTTCGTAGCTGAGAGGTGACGAAGGCGGGGATGTCCTGCCAGGGCATCGCTGGTTGATGCTTGGTTCTCACTGATTTTCCGGGCTGCTGCGGTAGTAGATGATGTACTACATCGACTGGATTTGAAGGGCAGTGCTCATGTGCCCATCCCCACGCCATGACTGCATGTAATCGCTATTTTAGGCGACTGGCAGTTTCGGCTTTTTCTAACCAAATTGGGCGCAAGGTATTGGCGATATGACGGGGCTGTATTTTATCAAGTGTTATCGCACCGATGATGGGGAAAGCGTACTGCGTCAGGGTGTTAATCCATTGTTGTCCGTGTTTGTCATTTTTCCAACCGGGTAGAAGTTCCACATGCAGTATTTCAGCGGCATGTTGGAATGTAGGTATTTTTTTAACGATGACAACTTTGGCTTTTTCCTCTAGAGGATCAATTCCTTTGAGAATTTGATCGCGCATCAGCAGCGCTTGTTTTGCGGCAGATGCAATGCCGGTCTCAGGGTAACTGCCCAAACCGGCGTTGCGTCGCTTTCCGGTAATCGGGCTAACAAAACGTAAGACCCATTTCCCGCAGCCTTTTGTACTGGAAGGATGTAAGGCCAAACCTGTTACCCCTCCATGAGTCAGAATTCCCGAGTCTGGCTTGATATTGCGAGCTTTTGCATCAGTGAGAGTTGTCATAAATCTTTCCTGTAGTGTCGTGGCTGGATGCCATCCAGTATGCCATCCAGTATGCCATTTATGTGTGGATTCGGGTGGATTGTAATGGATAGTAGTGGACTATAAAATATTTAAGTAATTGATTATTATAGTAAAAAAATACTTTATTGGATTTTAATGGATTGCTTCATGGCGGTCAGACCTTCCGCCAGAATTAAAAGAAAAAGCCCTTGATTTTCAAGGGCTTTTTCTTTTTTTGGCATCTCCGGTACGCCATTTGGTATGCCATCTTCATGTGAATTGTATTGGACGAGGCAGCTCAACAATGCGGCAAGCTCGAACCATTGCACAAAGTGCGGCGAGATAGCTCCTTTGGTGTAATCTAGTTGGCGTGGTAGATGGTTTCATGGCTCAGTCGGACAGGTTCGCTCATGCTGCCAAGGTGCCGGCAACTTGCTCCCCCATTGGTTAAACCAAATTTTCGAGTAGTCATGTGGCATCTTGCACCCCGAAAGAGTGCAACAGAAATTGCTGGAATGCCTCGGCCGGCTCTGGTAGTTGTGTGGTGTGATTCCATAGCATGCCGGCATCCATATGGGGAATTGTATTAAATACCGGACGCGCTTCGATGCGCTTGCCTTCCAGTGACCAGGGGCGATATACCATATCTGACAAAATGGTGACGCCAAAGCCGTGTCCGACCAGGCCACGCAGCGCCTCGATTGATCCGGTGCGCATGGCAATATTGGGCGCAATGCCGTTGCGATTCCAATACTGTAATGCCGAGCTTTCACCTTCATCCGTCGTCAGGAGGAAATAGGGATGTTGCGCGATGTCTTGCAATGATGGTGACCGGATTTGCGCCAGCGGATGGTTGGGTGCAACCCAGAGTTGCCGGCGTGACCGTACCAGTACGGCATGTCCGAAATGACCCAGACGCTCGACGTTAGACAAAATCACGATACCGATATCAATTTTTTTCTTCAGGACCGATTCTTCGATATCACGCCGGGTCATGTCTTGTAAGGAAATATCGACGTCAGGATAGCTCGCCCGGAAACGGGCCATGAGTTCTGGTAAAAAATAGCCGAGCAAGGTGTAGGAGGCGGCGATGCGTACGGTGCCGCTCAGGGTGCGTTCCTTGTAGCGGGGCCTTTCGACGGCGTCGCGTACCGAGTCAAGGATATGCTGCGCATGGCGTAAAAAATCCTGCCCTTCCGGTGTTAGTGAGACCCCTTGTGGCAGACGGTCAAACAGGCGTACGCCCAGTTCCTCTTCAATGGCAATAACCCCGTTGCTGATGGTTGACTGTGAGACGTTTTCCTCGACTGCCGCTGACGAAAACTGTCCGGCCCTGACCACTGCCGAAAAATAGCGCAGCTGCCGGAGTGTGAGATTGGATGCCATGCGTTTTTCCGATACCTAGTATGCTTATTTGTCGTTTTACCGGAGCATAGCGCATAAATATACTGGTGCCCTAATTTAACGGAAGAGGAAATCGCGTGAATGCTCCCCAGTCACTCCCCCCGCAGGAACCAGCAACCGAGGTTTCCCTTGATGATAAATATACAGTCGACAAAGGGCGCGTCTACATCAGTGGAACTCAGGCGCTGGTTCGCCTGCCCATGTTGCAGCGTGAGCGTGACCGTCTACAGGGGCTTGATACAGCCGGTTATATTTCAGGTTACCGTGGTTCACCGTTGGGCGCGCTTGACCTGGCTTTGTGGAACGCGAAAAAACATCTGACGGAAAAAAATATCGTGTTTCAGCCAGGGGTTAATGAAGAGCTGGCTGCAACTGCAGTATGGGGTAGTCAGCAAACGAATCTCTGGCCGACCGGCAAACACGACGGTGTTTTTGGCATGTGGTATGGCAAGGGGCCAGGCGTGGACCGTGCCGGTGATGTCCTTAAGCATGCCAACTCTGCCGGTACCTCGCCACACGGTGGTGTATTGCTGCTGGCCGGGGATGACCATGCGGCAAAATCTTCCTCGGTGGCGCATCAGTCCGAGCATGCGCTGATCGCTGCCGGTATTCCTGTCCTGTACCCTTCCAGCGTTCAGGAATATATCGATTACGGTCTGCACGGATGGGCCATGAGCCGTTATTCAGGGCTGTGGGTTGCCATGAAATGTGTGACCGATGTCGTGGAGTCCAGCGCTTCCGTGGAGATGGATCCAGACCGGGTGCAGATAGTGCTGCCGGAAAATTTTGTCATGCCGGAAGAGGGCGTCAGTATCCGCTGGCCTGATCCGCCGCTGGCTCAGGAAGCGCGCCTCTTTGATTACAAATGGTATGCCGCACTGGCTTATATCCGGGCCAATAAACTTAACCGTATCATGATCGACTCGCCCGTTGCGCGCTTCGGCATCATGACTGCCGGAAAAGCATATCTTGACGTGCGCCAGGCATTGGGTGACCTTGGACTTGATGATGAGACCTGTAGCAAGGTGGGGATTCGGCTATTCAAGGTAGCTTGTATCTGGCCGCTTGATGCCCAGGATGCGCGCAGCTTTGCTACCGGGCTGGATGAAATTTTAGTGGTTGAGGAGAAGCGCCAGATTCTTGAGTACGCCTTAAAAGAGGAGTTGTACAACTGGCGTGACGATGTGCGTCCAAAGGTGTATGGGAAATTTGATGAACGCGACAGCGCGGGCGGGGAATGGTCGGTGCCGCGTGGTGACTGGTTGCTGCCGGCGCGTTATGAACTCTCGCCGGCACTGATCGCCAAAGCCATTGCAACCCGTCTCGCCAAGATGGATCTGCCGGAGGAGGTGATGGGGCGCATCGCGGCCCGTCTCGCCATCATTGGCGCCAAGGAACAAGAAGCGGACAAGCCGCGTCTGGTGGCCGAGCGTCAGCCATGGTTTTGTTCCGGTTGTCCGCACAATACCTCGACCAAGGTACCGGAAGGATCTCGCGCGCTAGCGGGAATTGGCTGCCACTACATGACCATGTGGATGGACCGCAGTACCGAGACCTTTAGCCAGATGGGCGGCGAAGGCGTCTCGTGGCTGGGACAAATGCACTTTACCAACGACAAGCATATTTTTGTCAATCTGGGCGATGGGACCTATTTCCATTCGGGACACCTGGCGGTGCGCGCCGCCATCGCTGCCAAAGCGAATGTGACGTACAAGATTCTTTTTAACGATGCCGTGGCAATGACCGGCGGGCAGCCGGTTGACGGAACGCTGACGGTGCCGCAGATCGCCTTTCAGATGCATGCGGAAGGCGCACAAAAAATTATTATCGTGACCGATGAGCCGGAAAAATATACCGCAGAAGTCGTTCTGCCCTCTGGCGTGACGGTGCACCACCGCGCACAGCTCGATGATTTGCAACGGCAGTTGCGTGAGATCGCCGGTACCACCGTACTGATTTATGACCAGACGTGCGCCACTGAAAAGCGGCGTCGCCGGAAACGCGGGACTTATCCGGACCCAGCCCGCCGCGCCTTCATCAACGATGCGGTTTGTGAAGGGTGCGGCGATTGTTCGGTCAAGTCCAATTGCCTGTCAGTGGAGCCGCTGGTCACACCGCTCGGGACC
>CANIFC010000117.1 GCA_947466695.1 Oxalobacteraceae bacterium
CAGCAACGGGGTCTTGCTCAAGCAAAAAGTCGCTAAGGCGCCCCAGGTCGGCCAGCGCCTGTTCAGCATAAATCAGCCGCGCCACGGCTTGGCTTTCGGCGCGACAATTTCAGACGTTTTTTTAGTGGTTGGAGTAGCAGCGGCAGCAATACGCTCACGCAGATAGCTATGTACTTCTTCGGCTTCAAACCCTAGCCCAGTCTTCAAGGTTTTTTTGCGTGCGGCTTTGGCTTGCGCCACAAATTCGGCGTGTTTCTCAGCGGCATCCGATGCTTTGCGAATCGCATCCACCATAAACGCATGCGGCGTCATGCCCAGATCCTGAGCGACCGCCGCCGCCCTTTGTTTGAGATCGTCCGAGAGTTTTAATGAAGTGGTAGTCATGGTCGTCACCTTTTGAAAAGTAACACCAGAGTATCACCTTTTTGTGGAGTCGTGAAATTGGCTGGGTGCGAAATTATTGTGAGTTCACTTTGACTCGGACTTTGCCGGTTAACAGGTCTTGCATTAGGGCTTTTTTAGACGCGTAAAGTGCATTTAGTCGAGAGGTTTTTTTTACTATTGAATTTTCTACGGATAAAACAGCTTCCGTAATTTTTTTCTGCTCGTCTATTGAAGGAAGCGGTATTAATAATGACTCAGTATTTTCTTTGTTCATGTATGCAATAGTCGTTTGAGTCGCAAGCTTTTCGAGTTGAGCTTTTTGAAAACGCAAAATGAAACATAGGTACATGGGGAATATTTTCACTGAACATACAAATGCATGCAGTTGTTGATTCAATACCAACTCGCATGCGGCGACCGCTGAAATCCCAAACTCGCCTACAACAGTCATCACTACCGCATCTTTTGGAACTGTTTTCCCACTAGCTTCTGCCAACACAATTCTCGATACTCCAAAATTGCTTTTCGATTTTGAAATATATACTTCATCAATATCAGAAATAGTAATCCAAGGAATGTCGCCATCCAGTTGCTTTGGCTTATTTCGTCCAGGCACAATACTTTTTGTAACTTGACCAGTTTTAACAACTTCCCAAGACTTCGGAATCCGCCCCACCGGACTATCCTTGAATTCCGTGTGCGGATGGCCGGCCCGACCTATGCCCTTGGTCAATAGCTCCTGCATCATGCCGGTTTTCAGGTCTTTCAGTTTGTTAATTTGCGCTGTGGTGGATGCTATTACTTCGTCAACGGCGGTGAGGATGGAGGCGATTTTTTGTTGTTCCGGCAGTGGTGGGACAATTACTTCCAATGTTCGCAGCAGCTCAATTCCCAAAGAAGAACGTGTCGATCCAGTAGTAAGTAGTCCAATTTGAGTTTTGACTTTTTCTGATCGCAAGACATTTAGAAGAAATTTTTTGTTTATATCCTTCGGTTCAATAATTGCCAACGTGGGCGAAATAGTTACTGGTCTGACGAAACCCTTAAAGTCAATAACTTTACCTATAGATGCAACGCGTCCGAATCCAATGGTGTTTGACGTAATGCGATATTTAGCTTGATGGTCTGCAAAGACTTCTGATGGCACTTTTCGAACTTTAGAATAGTCCAGATTTCCATTCTCATCCAAATCGCCGATACCAGCAAATGGAATGCCATTTTGATCTTCCTGTGGCGCACGATGTGTCGGGTGAGGATCGATGACATCTGCAACATCGGTCAAGAGGGCTATTGGCCATTCAGTTGAAAATCTCATAGGTTCATTCATACCCCAACTCCGCCAAATAGCCCTTCATCACTGCCTCAGCCTGCATCACCTGTGCATCCAGCTCATGCAAAGACACGCGATACTTATCCCACCAGCGTTCAAACTGCGCGATCAATTCTGGTTTATCGGCGGGTAGATGCAAACGCAAGTCTTCCTTGCTGGTGATGGCGGGTTGCCAGTCGTAATAGTCTTCTGGCTTGTACGACGATGGATCCCCGATAGAGGCATTTGGGGATGACGTTGGAGTGTGTGACTGGCGCGGGACGAACACAGTGCTGACATCAAAGCCCTGCAAAATCTCTTCCCGAATATAATCATCCATCACTTCACGCACAGGCACGCCGCCGTGCAGTAGTGCGCGCACGTCGAAGATTTCTGGTGGCGGTGAGGTGTCGGCGTAGCGGCGTATATTGAGGTTGTAGTCGTTCTCGGCAATCTCGGCCAAAGAAGCGACTTTAGCGTAGCGTTTGCTGTCTTGGTAGTCGGTGAAGGTGCTGACGATCTTGGCGATGTCTTGCTCGCGCAGGCTGTTCTGGTTTTTGCCCTCGGCGTAATCGAGTTCGCCATTGATGAACAAGACTTTGCCTTTACGTTGTTCCGGCTTTTGCTTGTTGATGATCAGCAGGCTGGCAGGGATGCCGGTGCCGTAGAACATGCCAGCGGGTAAGCCGATCACGGCTTCCAGCAGATCGTCGTTGAGTATGCCTTTGCGGATCTCTTTTTCGCTGGAGCCGCGAAACAAGACGCCGTGTGGCATGACCACGCCCATCATGCCATGATCATTCAATGAGGCGATCATGTGCTGGACAAAGGCCAGGTCGCCCGAATCTTTGGGTGGTGTGCCATACGGGAAGCGGCCATAGCCGTCATTCTCAAGCGCTTCCTTGCCCCAGGCGGCCAGACTGAATGGCGGATTGGCGATCACGCGGTCAAACGTCATCAGTTCGCCATTTTGCACGTGCTTAGGGTCGCCCAGCGTATCGCCCTTGCGGATGTCGGCATTGAAGACGCCGTGCAAGAACATATTCATCTTGCAGATCGCCCAGGTGTTGAGGTTCATCTCTTGCCCGTGCAGCGAGAGATTGGCGGCGTTTTCGCCATGGCTGACCAGGTAATTGCGCGTCTGCACCAGCATACCGCCAGAGCCTACCGTCGGGTCGTAGATGCGCATGCCGGCATGCGGCTGCAATAAGGCCACCAGCAGCTGCACCACTTCGCTGGGGGTATAGAATTCGCCACCTTTTTTACCGGCAGAATCGGCAAACATCTTGATCAGGTATTCGTAGGCAGTACCGAGCAGATCGGTCGATTCAAAATCTTCATTGCGCAGGCGGTGCTTGCCAAAGTGCGACAGTAGATCGGCCAGCTTTTTATCCGACAGCTTGTTCTTGATGTTGAAGTCGATAGAGACCAATACGCCTTCCAGGCTGGTGTTGTGTTCTTCGATTGCCTCGGTGGCTTTGTTTAACTCGGCACCGATGTCGTGCTTCAGGTCTTTCAGCGTAGCCCAGCGCGCCCGTTGCGGCACATAGAAAGTGTCGTGGTATTCGTCTTCGTCCTGCGCCTGGGTCTTGCCGATGCCAAGGTAGTGATGGATTACTTTGGTCTGTTCTTCGTCAAAGCTGTCCGACAGACGCTTTAAGAACATCATGCCGAAAATGTAGTCTTTGTATTCGGAGACATCCATGTTGCCGCGCAAGATATCGGCGGCGGTCCATAGGTAGGATTCTAGTTGCGGAAGGGTTAACTTCGGGATGAGATTTTGAGACGTTTTGCCTGTTAGAGAATTCGAGCGTTAAAACAATCCTTAATTTTGCGTTTAAAGTAACTCATTGGCAACAACATTCGCCTAATGAAGGCTGATTATAAAAAAATACAGCGTAACGTATGGAGGAAGACCGTAACTTTGAATCAATTGACGCTGACAAAACGTCTCAGACGGAAGAGGGGGACATTGCAGCCGTGGTGTGCAGAGAGGAGATAACACGTCCTCAACTGTGCAGCTTCTTTACTTTCATTGCTCCAGAAACTGTTCCAGAGTTGTTGCAGAGTTGTTGCAATAAACTGCCGCCCTATGTCACTCATAGATCACTGTGATATGCGGAACCACCTTGACACCGGGCTGTTTCGCCAGAAAGCCATGAATAAACTCGATTAATTTTTTTTCGCACAGGGCGAGAACCGGCGCTTCCGAGGCCATGGCGATTCCCTGCGTTTTGGCGCGTGTGGCAGCCTGGGCGTAGAGTTCGAGCGCGGCGGCTTTTTCGTCCGTTAGCAAGCCGCCTGAGAGTACCTTGTATTTCAGCCTGGTAATGGCCGGGGTGGCAACCAGTGTGGGCTTTTTGATGTGTACCTCGATTCCGGCCGGCAGGGATGTGATGTCGTACTGGTCGGCTTGTAAGTCAAAGCCAAAGGCATACTCAACCTGATACCAGATGGCGACCGTACCTGAGGAGGAAATGCCGGGCAAAAGGGTGCGCTCGACTAATTGCGTGACGCCTTCCTCGCGCACTACGGTTGCCGTGAGAAGTTTCATCTGCCCGGCGAGCGACTGTTTTCCAACGGTGATATAGGACGTGTATTGCGTGTGGCCCAGTAACTGGCTCTCGGTCTTTTCGACGACCGTCTTGAGTTCCTGCACTTCGGTCCGGGAGGCAGACAATAGCTGGCGCATCGGCAGGTAGCCTAGCAGCACAGAAAGGGCTACCACCATGATCAGCAGGCTGATCTTTTTTTTCGATTGTCTGATCATTTTCATGAAGTGCTTGTCATAGCCGTCACCTTTAAAAAGTAGTGCGAGAGTATCACCATTTAACAGAATCGTAAAATTGGCCGGGTAGGGCATGATGATGACCGGGTAAGACCTTACATTGCCCAATCTGGCCGATACAACCCCTCTTTGACATACCTATGGATGGTCGAATACGGCCATTGCGTCGCTGTTGATACCAAGCCATGTTTTACCGGATTAAAATGTACATAATCCACATGCCTGGAAAAATCATTGTCATCACGGATTTGATGCTCTCAAAAGCGACGTTGCCAAATGGTCGATTCACGATGTTGATGTTTTGAATCGTTCATCAACTCACTGCGATGATGATCATCGTGATGGCACGTCACCGACACCAAGCGTTTTATCATCATCCAGCGGGTAGAAAAATCAGTATCGCCTTCCGGTAAAGTCCAGATGCAATGCAAATGATCCGGTAATAAAACCCAGGCATCAATGACAAATGGGCGCGAAGCGCGAACCGTTTCGATAGCATTGCACAGCGCCAGACGAAGCGCGTCATCACACAAGATCGCCCGCCGGCGATAAGTTACCACCGTAAAAAAATAACAGCCACCAGCCAAATAAGCACGTCGATACCGCGACATAAAATCCTCCACCCACAATACCAATGAACACCCCAACGTAGGGTGGGCACGGCATCATCGTGCCCACGCGTGATGTTTGATCAACGGCATTTCACATTGACATCAAAACAAAAAACAACCCATCCAAATATTTGCGTTATTTAACAATCTCGGTTCATTTTCGCGTGGGCACAAAGGCGTGCCCACCCTACCTCGCTATGCGTTCAGCAAGCTTCCCAGGCCGCTGGCGCGTTGGGTCCGGCGTTTAAGCGCCTCTTCAAAGACGGAGGCCACGGGTGACACCAGCGTGAAATTTTTTCTGGCCCTGGTAATGCCGGTGTACACCAGCTCACGCGACACTACCGGCGACGATTCTTTCGGCAAGACCATCACCGTATGGCTAAATTCTGAACCCTGCGATTTATGCACGGTCATTGCGTAGGCGGTTGCCACATGGCGTAACCGGGTTGCCAGCACGCTGCGTACCGTTTTACCTTCCAGAAAATACACGCGCAGGGAGTCGCTGCGTTGCGGATCTGGCAAGGTGATGCCGATGTCGCCGTTAAAGACGCCCGTGCCATGGTCATTGCGGGTGATCATCACTGGCCGCCCGGCGTACCATTCGCTGCGACGCCGGATGAGGCCCTCTTTTTCCAGTCGCTGCTCGATCGCCAGATTCAAGCCCGCCACCCCCCATTCCCCTTCGCGTACCGCGCACAGGATGCGAAAGGATTCAAAGCGCTCCAGCACCTGAGCGGCCCAAAGATCGTAGACCCCGTTGGCATTAGTGCCGGTGTTGCCGGTGGTGGGCGGCGCTTGTGATAGCAGCGTCAGATAACTGCGATAGCCGCCGGGTGCGCCTGGCCGTCCGTCCAGTGCCAGTTCCACCATCTCTTGCGCTTGTGCGTGAGTGATCCAGCTCAGTACCTTGTCGTCTGATGCGCGCAGGCAGGCAATGGCTTTCGCGGTGTCGCCGGCATTGACCGCAAGGGCGAGGTCGCCGATCGGGCCGCTAAAGCGCAGGCTTTTACGCAGCATGACGGTTTGCTGGCTCAGGGCAGAACCGTGACCGGTGAATGCCGGCGCAATTTTCTGGCCACTGGTAGCGAGGACATACTGCAGGGTAGCGGCTAAATAGTCGCCGTCTTGCGCGTGACGGCACAAGTCACCCAGAACGGCGCCTGCCTCGACCGAGGCCAGCTGATCTTTGTCGCCCAGCAGTATCAGCATCGCGTTGGCTGGCAGTGCGGCGAGGATGGCTGCCATCATTTCCAGATGCACCATCGAGGCTTCATCGACGATCAAGACATCGATATCGAGCTCATTGCCGCTATGGTAGGCAAAGGCGCGGGTGTCGGGGCGTGCGCCCAGCAGACTGTGCAGGGTACGCGCCGCACCGATCCGGCTGGTCAGTTGTGCCAGCGGCAAGTGTTCACCGACCTTGGCGGCCAGACCATTGAGCGCGTCATCGATCGATTGCTTGAGACGCGCCGCTGCCTTGCCGGTTGGCGCCGCAAGAGCGATACGCAGGTTTTCGTGTTTGTCCGTCATGGCAAACAGCAAGGCCAGCAGGCGTGCAACCGTGTAGGTCTTGCCGGTGCCAGGTCCGCCGGTGATGATGGTGAGGTTGCTGCGCAGTGCGATGGCGCAGGCAATTTTTTGCCAGTCTGGTTCGGTGACGCCCACTTGTTCAGACGACGATTCAGACGATGATTTCGACGATAATTCCTGCGTGGGTTCAGTGTCAAACAGCGTATCGAGCCATTGCCGCGTGGCGCGTGGATCAACCGCACGCACGGTTGCCGCGCGGCTGATGATGGCTCTGGCGACGCTGGTTTCATCGCGCCAGTAGCGTCGCAGATACAGCCGGTCCTGATCGAGCACCAGCGCCTGATGCAAGTCGTCCTGAGTTGTTCCCTGATTTGTATCCGCGTTGACGGCCCACACCTGGGCGCAAGCGCTCAGGCTGCTGCGCCATGCCTCCAGGCTGTCCGGCAGCGGATCGGCTGCGAGCGCCAGCGTTTGCCATTGACTCGCTTTCCATCCCAGCAGAGCGCAGGGATCGCTGGTTAGTGCACTAAGTAGCAGGCAACTGTGGCCGCGGCCCTCTAGCTCGGAAAGAAGGATGCAGGTCAGGATGTGGGCTGGTTCGGTCATTCCCAGCGAGGCCATGAAACGGGCAAAAGCCGGCCCCAGCCGGCGTAGTAAGCCGTCCTGGGCGTACTGGTCGAGCAGGGACAATAGCGTCAGTTGCTCCACCGCTGCGGTGTCGATCGCTGGCTGCCGGGCAGCAAGAGATCCGGTGCCGGAAGGAGAGACCGGTGGGATACCGGGAAGCTGTATGGCAGTAGTCATGATGTAGCCGTTGCCTTGACGTTGTCGGAGGTGAATAAATGATCGAGTGCATCCAGCAATGTGCCCGATGCCTGAAGATGATGGCAGCCATGCGTCTGTGTATTGCCGATGCCGCGCAGGAAAAAGAACAGGGCGCCACCCAGTTGGGTCGCTGGATCGTAGCTGGCCCCGAGCCGGCTCTTGAGCAGGCGGTGCAACGCCAGCAGGTACAATGCGCCTTGTACGTCGTAGCGATGGCTGGCCATGGCGCCAGAAAGGGCGGTTGCGTGATAGCTGTCATCATCGGTGCCTAACCAGTTTGATTTGTAATCAAGCACCCAAAAGCGTCCTTCATGTTCAAACACCAGATCGGCGTAACCCTTGAGCATGCCATGCAATTGCCGTTCCGGCAGGCTGGGGCGTGGCACATCGGTGAGCAGGTGGCGCTGGCATAACTGATCGAGTTCATGCACCGGCAAATGATCACTGGGAAACCAGAACTCCATTTCCGGCAAGAGGTTGCCAAGTTCATACAGTGAGGCGTCGAGCGGACCTAGCGAGGTCTTGGCGACAGCTTGCAGCCAGGTGTCGGTCTCTTGCTGGCGGTGGCCCCAGCCGGCGCGCTCGCAACGCAAGGCCAGACGTGCGCTGAAGTTATCGTTGTCCACCGTCGCAAAACCTTCCAGCCCCATCCATTCGAGCTGCGCATGCAAAAACTGGCCGGGCAGGGGGCCGCGCGGAAATTGATGCCAGACCGCGTCCGGCACTTTTTCAGCGCTAGCTTCGCTGTTGCTGCTACTGGCGTTGACTGCGTTATTGATGTCGTTGCCAGCACTGGCGTTAATAGTGGCATCAGCGGCATCAGCGGCATCAATCGTAGCTTCACTATCTGGATTTTCCAGCAGTTTTTCCTCTTGCGCACGGCTTGCCACTATGCCTGCACTGTTGTTGTTGTTGTTGTTGTTGTTGTTGCTATTGCCAGCGACGTTCATCGCCTTGGTCAGTGAGGTGAAACTGCCCACCGCCCAGTCGCGCTCGAAAC
>CANIFC010000118.1 GCA_947466695.1 Oxalobacteraceae bacterium
AAGCGCGAATTGCCGCGAGCATTATTCATGATTTTGGTGTGCTGCCACGTTTGAATAATAACCGGGGTACGGCGATTTTGGTGGCGTCCAGTATTTACGATGCATGTCATTACTTTCGTCTGTTTCAAACGAAAACTTTTGGTCAGTATTGCGGCATTATTACTTCATTTGAACCGAACCAAAATGCGATCTCCAAAGAGTCTGCTAATAGCGATGATCGTTATAAATTTGACACTTATACGCAACATGTTTTAAAAGGCTTTTCGACAACTGAGAAGTACGAGACAGAGATGAAGCGTCGCTTCATCGAGGAACCAGCTAATTTAAAATTATTGATTGTGGTGAGCAAGCTATTGACTGGTTTTGATGCGCCGAGTTGTACCTATATTTACCTCGACAATGCACTGCACGACCATAGTCTTTTTCAGGCAATTTGTCGTACCAATCGGCTGGATGGTGACGATAAAGATTACGGCCGTATTGTCGATTTTAAGGAAGGATACGAGGACGTCCAACAAGCGATTTCCGTTTATAGTTCCGATGAATTAGATATCGACGCCGGTAACGGCGGAGATAATAACGTGCCTCTTAAAAATTGGTTAGAGGAGGGCAAAAAACAACTCGATAATGCCCGTCTGGCATTGGGTTATTTGTGCGAACCCGTAGCATTGCCTCGTGAGGTGGAGCAGTATCTGCACTACTTCTGCGGTGAAGCAGCCAACGCCAATGCGCTGACCGAAACTGAAGCCTTGCGCATGTCATTCTATAAAGCAGTTGCGCTATTTGCGCGGGCTTATTCTGAACTTGCGCAAGACTTGGCCAAGGCTGGGTATTCCGATTCCGATGCGGCCGCTCTGCAAAAAGAAGTCGAGTTCTATGCCGAGATTCGTTCTGCCATTAAGAAGCATTCAGGTGAAGAGCTCGATATCAAACCCTTTGAAGCGGATATGCGCCATCTCATTAATACCTACATCCAAGCTGATGCTGCGACTGTGTTAGGTGAATTGGGTGAATTGTCACTGACTGAACTGATTATCAGTACCGGCATCCATGACGCAATTGCCAAGAAGCTCAACGCAAAAGGTAAGCTTTCAAAAAATGCCGTTGCCGAGGGGATTATTAACAACGTCCGCAAGACCATCATTCGTGATCAACTTACCGACCCGAGGTTTTACGAATTAATGTCCAAGTTACTCGACGATTTGATTAAACAGAGTCGGACAGATACGGCTGCGTACGAACAATTTTTACTCAAGGCCGAAGATTTGGTGAAACGACTGGCGAACAAGCAGCCTGAGAACGGCATTCCCGCAGAGTTGCACGGCAAGGCTGAGGCGACAGTGATCTACAACAATCTGTCGGGCCTGCCAGGCGGTAAGTTTGAATACCCTGATCGCGATACAGACAAAGCACTGCTTGCAGTTCGGCTAGATTGCGTTGTGAGGGAAAACGCGCCGGCAGGATGGAGGGGAGATCAGGCTCGTGAGGCACAAGTGCTCAATGCGATACATCCTATCCTGGAGCGTGATCGAGCCGCCACTTCAGCGCTTTTTGAGATTATCAAGAATCAGCCAGGCTATTAATGACGGAGACCATACAACTTGGTGATGTCACGATATTGGTGACTAAAAAAGACATCAAAAATGTCCACCTCACCGTTCACCCGCCAGATGGTCGGGTGAGCTTAGTTACTCCAAACGCAACGCGGTTAGAGGTCGCCAGAGCTTATGCGATTTCTAAGTTGAGCTGGATTCAGGATCAACAAAAAAAACTGGAAAATCAGGCGAGGGAAACACCTCGCCAGTTTATCGAACGTGAGAGCCACAATGTATGGGGACGGCGTTACCTGATGACGGTTGATTACCGTGATTCCAAACCCATGGTCAAGCTCGATCATAAGCGGATAACATTGATTATCCGTCCCGACAGCGATACTAAAAAACGGGCGGAGGTAATCCATGAATGGCATAAATCGCTGCTTCATAAATTGATCCCTCAGTTGATTAAAAAATGGGAGTCGAAGCTGAGTGTGAATGTCACTAGCTATTTTTTACAAAGAATGAAAACCAAGTGGGGCAGTTGTAATCACATTGCAGGACACATTCGTTTAAATACTGAACTTGTGAAAAAGCCAAAGGATCTGCTTGAATACGTGATCGTTCACGAGATGGCGCATCTAATTGAACCGACTCACAGTGAGCGCTTTGTCGCAATACTTGATGAACACTACCCAACCTGGCGTGAAGCACGCTCTGAACTTAACGCGCTGCCGCTGACTGCTGATGTTTGGAAAGTGTAATTACGTGCTAAATATGGTGTACTTGATTGATGCATATTCTATTTTTGCCATGATTTGCATATATTTTTGCCCAACCACAATAGATAGTCATCCAGAATTATGCATGTCATGCGGGTAATAAAGTTGGACGAAATTTGGCGATGCGACTGCTGTGAATCAGAAGTATCTTTTATGTGTAGATAAAAGCTAGAAATTATAGGAATAAGTATGGCACTTAAAATTCGTGTGTTTGACACCATTCTAGAAAAAACAAAGGGCGATACAACGTCCCGAAATTCCGCAGATTTTTGGCGTCCGTTTTGTGCTGCATCTGGCTGGTCATTTAATTATGAGCGTGTCCACTCCTTGGAAGATATTAATTTTTTCTTTGGAAAACCAATTAAGGAAGAAATCATTATTTTCTCAGGTCACGGTGAAAAGGTCATGGGATTTTGTTTGTCAAATAATGAGAAGATAGATGGAACTCAACAAATTAACATTCACAAGAAAAATAAAGAGAAAATTATTATCTTTTCATCATGCCTTATCGGGATGAATGAGAAACTTGCCATGGCAATTAAATCGCAATTTTCTGCCAAAAATCTATTTGCGTATCAGCATGTTGTTGAGGATAGATTTTGTTTCTTGAATGAATCAATCATGTTGACTATGATGGAGCATCTTTTTGAAAGTGGTCGAAAAAGTTATACAGAATATGATTTTATTAATTTTACTGTTGCCACCGA
Source organism: Oxalobacteraceae bacterium (assembly GCA_947466695.1). GTDB lineage: Bacteria > Pseudomonadota > Gammaproteobacteria > Burkholderiales > Burkholderiaceae_D > Undibacterium. Next base: position 3,025 of record CANIFC010000118.1, read on the forward strand.
TTTTATGAAAAATATTAATTGTGCTAAAGTGAAAAACCACCCAATGCTCATGTTTTAGTCGGGGGCGGTTTCAAGATCCAAGTGCAATAAGGTGAAGTTTATCAGACCACGCGTGAGTAATGAGTGCCCAAAAGCGGGGTCTCTATTTCAGATATGAAATATCAGACGGATTATCCGAACAAGCCATGTGGCAGTTTGCAAGACATACATGATTGAATGCACAAATTTTTGTGTTGATGTAACAAGAATCATAATCGCATGATGATAGTTACTCTGACACGACCGGAACGAGTCTATTGCGACGCCAAGTGCAATAATTCGAGGTGAAGGACGCCGCAGACCGGAATCTGAAAATTTAAAGATGAAATCTGCCTCAATCTAGAACGAATTGCATTGGAGAAATTAAAACAATCCGCTTTAGATAAAGTGACAGTCGGTGACAAACCGTTTTTAACATAAAATAAAGAAAAATCCTTAATTTATCATTTAATCAATACCATTACTCCCAACGCTTCCTCAAAGTTGCTATAGTAGCATCCGAACGCAATGGAGTCTTATTTTTACCACACAGACTTACCGATCCTTCCGGTAGGCCAAAAATTTCTTCAATTTTCTTTTTAATTGTACCTACACTTGCATCTGCTCTAGCGGCTCTAAAACGGGTCGGGCTAGAAGTGCGTGAATTTTGGTTATTAGAATCCATGTCGATCTCGATCTCGAATTCTTCTTCTTCTTCTTCTTCTTCTTCTTCTTCTTCTTCTTCTTCTTCTTCTTCTTCTGTAGCGTCATTCTTTATATTAATTGTTTCTTTGGGTTGAGCGTCAGAAGCCTTCACAAGTAGTTCCTCTTCTACTTTAGTCGACCAAGTAGCTCCATCTTCAGGGCGCCAGATGTGCCCGTCTTGAATATGAAATTCGCGCATACCGGTAGAAGAAATAATGGAATCACTGTATCTCGCTTGAACGCCGGTAATCCTTTTAAAGGCAGCAAGAACTGGTGTAAGTAATTTTCGATCACCAGCCACGCCAAAAAAAGCAGAAAAAGTTTCCCTATGAAAATTTACACTCGGTCCTTGATATACATACAGCGTCGCTACCATTTCTGGAGATTCTGACGCTGACGGATATAACGCCTCTACGATCAAATTTCCATATCCACGAAAATTTTCGGGAAAACTGTCTAAATCAACTTCAACGGTTGGAATCGGCTCACGCGTACGTACAAATCTCATTTCTGACACTGATTTTTCGATCATTTTTTTCTTTTTTAATATATTTTAAATAAATTTTTTGTTTTAGTCGTAGCGTCTAAAACCTGTTTAGTTAGAGAAAATCATTATTTTATATCTTCGGGTAAAGAAAATTTTAGGATGAGATGAAATACTTTTGATAATTTGCATACTCGTTTTCATTATATTTTTAGTTTAACCCATTTCTTTAAGTAATCAGTTGCCGAAATGCATATAAAACTTTTTGTTATTACGCTGGCCACTAATTTCGGATGATAGATGAAATTCGCCATGAATAGATATACATCGGGCCATCGTGACAGTTGACAATATAGAAATCTAACGATTCATATTTTTCTTCTGTAATCCGGTTAATGTTATGCAACACATTATCCAGGTTACGACAGGATCTTCGCCTCTTGCAATGTGCCCGAGGCGGTATGGATGGCACACGCGCGTCATAAAATTCACGATCTGCATGTGCGCAATAAAACCGTCACCACCACTGAAGCGCCGCGCCGTATCGGCGAGATCTATATCATTGAAAAGCAGATCCGCGGCAAGCTGGCTGATTGGCGCAAGCGGGTACGGCAGGAACATTCCAGCCTTCTACTGGACAACTTCGAGGTCTGGCAGCGCACCCGCCTACTGAAGATCTCGACCCAATCCGACACCATCAATACGATCAACTACATGCTTAACCAGTGGCAGGCGCTGGTGTATTATTACGAGGATGATATCGTCGAAATCGACAACAACATCGCCGAGAATGTGCTGCGCGACATAGCTCTAGGCCGCAAAAAATTCATGTTCCTCGGTTCCGACAGCTGCGTCGAACGGACCGCGGCAATGTATTCGCTGATCGTCGACGCCAAGCTCAGCGGCATTGATTCAAAGGCATACTTACGCCAATTGGTGACCCACTTCGCCGATCATCAAATCAATCGCATCGACGAACTGCTGCCCTAGAATCTCGCCAATCTGTTGAAGCGCCAAACTAACTAGACCGGTTGCACTATCGAAGTGTCCATGTCAACGACGATGCTGGCGCCACGCTTAAAACCAATTGCTGTCTTTGCTAAAGACTTTATTTCACGTTCGCCCTGCAGTGCTGCAAGAAATGCCCTGAATCTTCTTTCGTCGGAGATCGGATTTCCGTCATTGTCTTCGCTGGTAACTTCGAACAATTCGCCTTGCAGGCCAGCCGTAATCACCTTCGCCAATTGGCTTTGCCGGTTCTTGGTGCGCCATGTTGGCGCCAGTTGAATATTGACCCACCCTGCCAATTGAAATTTGACCCAGGGCTGGGGGTTGCTTTTTGAATGAGCAACTGTGGATAAGTGTACCAAATAGCGCGGTGTTGACCTGTATTTTTTTCATCTTATCCACCATTTAATTGCGCGGGGAAAGCCGTGTAGGGCGTAGCCCGTAACGGCTTTCCCCGCGCGCCGACTTAGAACGGTTCGTCAGGTATGTCTGGCACAGTGACTTTGCCTCCTTTACGTGACTGTTCCCGCGACTTGATGCGTGATTTTTGCGCCATGCTGCTGTGCTGGAACCGATATGACTCATTGCCCGTTTCAACGATATGGCAGTGATGCGTCAGCCTGTCGAGCAGTGCCGTGGTCATTTTGGCGTCGCCAAAGACGCTGGACCATTCTGAGAAACTCAGGTTAGTGGTGATGATCACGCTGGTATGTTCATAGAGTTTGGACAGCAAGTGAAACAGCAATGCGCCACCGGTCTGGCTAAATGGAAGATACCCAAGCTTATCTAAAATAATCAGATCTAAACGCATCAAGGTCTGCGCCAGGCGTCCCGCCTTGCCATCACGCTTCTCTTTTTCCAGAACATTCACCAAGTCGACCGTGGAGTAAAAGCGGACCCGCTTGCCTTTCGACGCAATTCCAGCCACAGCGATGGCTGTGGCCAGATGGGTCTTGCCGGTGCCAGGCCCACCAATGAGTACGGCGTTCTGTGCGCTGTCAGTAAATGACAGTGTCGCCAGTTGTGTGACCAGGTCTTGATCTGCCTTGGAAGAGGTAAAGTCAAATCCTGCCAGATCCCGATGCACGGGGAACTTCGCGACATGCATCTGGTGGCGAATCGAGCGCATGGCACGGTCGGTCGATTCCGCCAGCAGCAAGTGTTCTATCAGCCATTTTGATGAATCTATGGACGTCGTTCCCTGTGCAATTAAATCGGTCCAGGCACTGACCATCCCTTGCAGGCGCAATTCTTTAAGTTCGGCAGTGACATCACGCATGATCGATCTCCTCTACGCCATTCATCGCATCATCTGCATTGTCTGCGTCATCATTATCGTCATCGGTGCCACGCAAGCTGTCGTAGCGACTGGTGTTGGCTAAAGGCGCCTCCTTGAGTTCTAAACTGGTTTCAACACACTCTGGTGCTGGCTTACTGTTAAGCCTCGCCAGCACGTTAAGGATATGCTCGGCACTGAGCACCCCGGTTTCGATCACCAACTCGACCGCCACCAGCACCGCATCAAGTCCTGCGGTGGGCACGGTGGCTAATACCTGCGCCATGATCTTGTCGCCACCCGCATGGCGCATCAGACCGAGTTTTAATTGCATGAGTGCGGCGGGCATATCGGCAAAGGGGGCGCCATTTCTGAGCGCGCCCGGTTTGCGTTGTATCAGGGGAATATAGTGTTGCCAGTCGTAACGCACATCGCCGCGTTCTGTCCACCTCTCATGGCTAGTCACGATGCTGTCGTTTGCCACGACACTGACCCGATCCGGATAGAGTCGGGTACTGACCATCTGACCGGCGAACTCGCATGGCACTGAATAACGATTGCGATGGACACTCACCAAGCAGGTAGAAGAGACTCTTGATGGGTTCTCCACATAGCCATCAAAGGGCATGGTCATGGGCATCATTTCAATGCGCTCTTGCTCTAGCATTTCTGCCACGCTGCATTCTTTGTATTCAGGATGGCGCACCTCGCTCCATAGCGAACGACAACGCTCACTGAGCCAGGCATTGAGTTCAGTGAAGGAAGTAAATTTCTGATTCTGCGCTTCGAGCCAAATACGCCGTCGGCTGTCTTGAACATTTTTCTCTACGACACCTTTCTCCCAGCCGGACGCCACATTGCAGAAGTCGGCATCAAACAGATAGTGGGCACACATCACGGCAAAGCGCGCATTGACGATGCGCCCCTTGCCTTTGTTGACTTTGTCGACTGCGGTCTTCATGTTGTCGTAAATGCCGCGTCTGGGAATGCCGCCTAGGGCTGTGAAGGAGCGCGTATGGGCATCGAATAACATTTCGTGTCCCTGGCTCGGATAGGCGACCAGCCAGAATGCACGACTGGCGCACAACTTAAGATGCGACACCTGAATGCGGCGGTAGACGCCACCAATGACTAAACCTTCTTCGCTCCAGTCAAACTGGAATGCCTCGCCTAGCTCAAACTTGAGAGGAACAAACGCATGCGGCGCTTTACCTTCACGGCCTCGCCATTCCCGAATGAAATTGGTGACCAGACTGTAGCCACCTTGATAGCCCGCTAGCTTGATGTGCTCAAACAAATCCTTGGCAGTACGCCTGTTTTGCTTGAGCCGGTGCGAATCGACTTTGAGTGCCTGCTCCAACGCGCCATGAAATGCGCCTAGTTTGCCTGTTGCATCACGTCTGCTATACACCGGCACAGCCACTGGCACTTCCTTGGGACTTCTGAGCCATTTACGTACCGTGTTGCGTGACAATCCAGTACGTTTGGTTATTTCATGCAACGACAGTTTGTCGCGTAAATGCATGCGCTTTATTTAGCCTAACATTTCCATTGTGATCACCTTTAATCTCCCGCCTAAAAATTAGGCAGGACTAGTAGAACACCTGGGTCAATTTTGGACTGGCATAACCTCTATAAGTGGGTCAATTTTCGGTTGGCGTCAACAGGTGTCAATACAATCCGGTATTTCTTGTGCGATTTTAATAAACGCGATCAAGGCTTTGACGGTAGGCGCATCGTAATTAATATTGCCAATCGAAAGCGGGGCTGGAAGTGATTTTGTCATTGAGGCTCGCTGTAGTGGAGACCTGGACATTGTCACTATTCTTGCGTCAATCTGTGTCGCGTCGTGCTCGCCAAACATAATGTTAGCTGGCAAATAGCGACTTATTAGGAAGACTCTACCGTAACGTCGATTTATCTGTTTGCGA
>CANIFC010000119.1 GCA_947466695.1 Oxalobacteraceae bacterium
ATGCGCTCTGCACCCACGTTAAAAATCTGGATCACGCCATTGGCGTCGGTTGCGATACTGGAAAAGTTGGCGCTGTTAAAAATAGCATTTTGCAAGGCGCCAGCCTTGATCAGCGCCTCTTCCGCCTGCTTGCGTGCCGTATTGTCAGTGCCGATCAGCAGATAACCAATAATGATATCGCTGTCGTCGCGCAGCGCCGTGACCGATACCACCGCAGGAAAACGGCTGCCGTCCTTGCGAATGTAAGTAAGTTCGTAAATATCCTCAATGCCCCTTGAGGCCTTAAATACCAGCGCCTCGAAACCGGGCGTGATCGGGGTATTGAGTTCCAGGCTCAGCGCCGCAGCACGGGCAACGACTTCCTGCGGATCGGAAATGTCGGCCGGCGTAATTTTATTCATTACGTCGGCTGCCGCATAACCGAGCATACGCTCTGCACCCACATTAAAAATCTGGATTACGCCGCTGGCGTCGGTGGCGATACTGGAAAAGTTGGCGCTGTTGAAAATCGCGCTTTGCAGGGAGCTTGTTTTCAGCAAGACTGTCTGCTGATGCAAATCGGCAAGGCCATCTGATTCGCTCCGTTTTTCAACTGGAAATAGTTCACGCTCGCTCATACAAGCCTTGCCATGTAATCGTTGCAATTATTCTTTAGCGCAGACAGGAGCAAGAAGGTCGCGCCGCTTAAGTTCGAATTCGCCATTCCAGACTCCTGTTTTTCTCAGTGGGGAAAATAGCGCAAGTGAGCGTTTATATTTTCGAATAATAGCAGGAAAAAGTTCTACATTTCGGCATAAATAGGTTGTTGTAATGTTTTTCGTACGCAAGAAAATCCATTGGCTGCACAGAGTCCTTTGCTAATTATTCTTTTGTCACACAGGCCTTGTACTCGCAGGGTAAATTAACGCTTACATACATTATTAAAAAAGATATATTTTTATTTAATAATCATCAATCTCTCACTAACAATAAAAATACACGATCGTCTTCGCCCAACCAGGACAAGGCAATCTTTTACACTTATGAAAAAATAAATAGCCTATATTGTAATAAATAATGGCCGTTTGTTTGCTGACACCAGCTACGCGATGCAGATGCCTGAAGAAACCTGTATAACAAGATCTTTCAGAACTTTTCCTTAACGTCAAGGCCTGTTGTGTTCTTGAATACCGTTTTGAAAATTAGATGCAAATCATTACATCTCTCATTACATCCCCATATCGGCCAGCACTTTTTCTTTCATCAAAAGGACATTCAAAATGAAAATAGCACTACTGCTTATCGACGTTCAAAATGATTATTTCCCCGGTGGGAAAATGGAACTGGAAGGCATGAAGCAGGCCAGCGATAACGCTGCTGCTTTGCTCTCAGAGTTCCGTCAACGGCAACTTCCCGTAGTACATATTCAACACATCGCAGCACAGCCTGACGCGACTTTTTTCCTGCCAGATACGCCAGGGGCAGACATCCATCAAAGTGTCGCACCGCTCGCTAGCGAGACCGTCATCAGGAAAAATTATCCCAATAGTTTCAGGAATACCACTTTGCTCGCGCATCTGAAAGAACAGCAGATCAGCCACCTGGTGATCGCCGGCATGATGACTCACATGTGTATCGACTCATCGACGCGTGCCGCCTGTGATCTGGAGTTCAGCATCAAGCTTGCTTCCGATGCCTGCGCGACCAGGGCACTGACATTTGCCGATGTGCATATTTCTGCCAGCGATGTCCAGAATACCTACCTGGCCAGCCTGAATGGAAGCTTTGCCGAAGTGTTAAGCACGCAAAAAATCATGGCCGGTCTCGCTTCTGAATAAAAGATGTTTTGTGAAAAGCGGGCATTCAAGCAGTCCGCTGTTACAGTATTGGCAAGCCTGAAAGTAACCTGAAAGTGAGCCTGAAAATTTGCCTGCATACAACACTTGTTGTTTACGGCTGCATTTCACCAGGGCAAGTTCTCAGGCAACCCTCAACAGATCGAAACCGTCATATTGAAAAGCTCTGTTGACATGATCAGGATAGGTGCCGGACCAATAAACAAGCTTCTTGCCCATAAAAAAATGAACCCATCAGGAAAAATATGCTTAAGTTAAAAAAAACATTACTCGCAAGCTTACTCATCTGCTTTTCAGTATCCGCTCTGGCAGAAGGCAAGACCGAAGTGTTATGGCTGGGCCAGGCCGCTTTTAAGATCACTTCTCCAGGCGGTAAAGTCATTGTGGTTGACCCCTGGGTGACAAGTAATCCCAAGACGCCGGAGCAATACAAAAAACTCGAAGCACTGGGCAAGGTTGACGCTATTTTCGTCACCCATGCTCATTTCGATCATTTTGCCGATGCCCCCGCTTTAGCCAAGATGCATAACATACCCGTGTATGGTCCCGCAGGCCTGATGCAATCGGTTGTCGCACTCGATATTCTTCCCGCCAGCCAGGCGGTGCGTTTCGGCAAGAGCGGCACAGTGACACCGGTCGGACCCGATATCAAAATTACGGCAGTGCGCGCCGAACACAGCTCGGAACTGGCCTGGAAAAATCCGGCGACAAACAAGGAAGAGGTACATGTCGGCGGCGAACCGGTCGGTTACATCATCGAGATGGAAAATGGATTCAAGATTTATCATATGGGTGACACCGGCCTGTTTGGCGACATGAAGATGATCGCTGACTATTACAAGCCCGACCTGATCCTGATTCCGATCGGCGGACATTTCGTCATGTCTCCTAAAGACGCTGCCATGGCGACCCGCGATTTCCTGAAACCAAAATTCGCCATTCCCATGCATTACGGAACGACGCCGGTATTGAAAGGAACGACGGCAGAATATATCGACGCCTTGGGTAGTTCACCCACCAAGGTCTTGGCGATCAATCCTGGCGATAAAGTAGAATTTTAAAACTACCACTCTCCACTCATTACCCTGATCATTTCTGTATTACCTGATTGAGCGCTGGAGTGGCGATCAAAAACCGTCTTGAGACCGACAGGAGTAGATGCGGGTAGATGGAAACAGACTGTGATCAGCATTTAATCCGGCTGGAAGATACATAAAAAACCCCCTGATACAAAAATTGTATCAGGGGGTTTTTTACTGCAACTCGCTGACCAGACTGCGTGGACACCGCAAAGGTGTCGCCACACTTATCCGGCCCGTCCTATTTTTTTCGCATAGGCGGTAAATCGGTACAAACGCCTTTGTATACTTCAGCAGCCATGCCGATCGATTCGCCCAGGGTTGGATGTGGATGAATCGTTTTACCAATATCCACTGCATCGGCACCCATCTCAATGGCCAGGGCAATTTCACCGATCATGTCACCGGCATGGGTACCGACGATACCACCACCGACGATGCGTTTGGTTTCTGCATCAAACAGCAATTTGGTAAAACCTTCGTCACGGCCATTGGCCACTGCGCGACCAGAAGCGGCCCAGGGAAAATGCCCTTTCTCAAGTTTGATACCTCTGGCCTTGGCTTCGTCTTCCGTGATACCGACCCATGCCACTTCAGGATCAGTGTAGGCAACCGAGGGAATGACCTTGGCATCAAAGTAGGCCTTCTCGCCAGCAGCCGCTTCTGCCGCGACGTGCGCTTCATGCACCGCCTTGTGCGCCAGCATAGGCTGGCCGACCAGATCACCGATCGCAAAAATATGTGCCACGTTGGTACGCATCTGCTGGTCAACCGTGATGAAACCGCGGTCGGTGACAGTGACGCCAGCTTTATCAGCTGAAATCTTTTTACCATTCGGACTACGCCCTACCGCAACCAGCACCAGGTCATACGTCTGTGGTGCCGGTGCAGTCACACCCGCCTCCGCCGCCTCAAAAGTAACCTTGATGCCTTCCGGCAGCGCTTCAACGCCGACGGTCTTGGTCTTCAACATGATATTGTCAAAGCGTTTTTCGTTGAACTTTTGCCAGACCTTGACCATGTCGCGATCAGCGCCCTGCATCAGGCCGTCAAGCATTTCGACCACATCAATCCGTGCACCGAGGGTGGAATAAACCGTTGCCATTTCCAGACCGATGATGCCCCCGCCGATGATCAGCATACGCTTGGGAATCTGACGTAATTCAAGTGCACCGGTGCTGTCAACAATACGAGGATCAACAGGGACAAACGGCAGATTGACCACCGATGATCCCGCTGCAATAATCGCCTGCTTGAACTGTACGGTTTTTTTCGTGCCATCGGCAGCAGTTACTTCCACATGATACGGACTGACAAACTGGCCGACACCTTGCACCACATTGACCTTGCGTGCTTTGGCCATGCCGGTCAGGCCCGTGGTCATTTTCTTGATGACGCCATCCTTGTAGCCACGCAGCAGGTCCAGATCAACCACCGGTTTGGTAAAGCTGACTCCGTGCGCACCCATGGAAGCGGTTTCATCCATCACCGCCGCAACATGCAACAGGGCTTTGGATGGAATACAACCGACATTGAGGCAAACGCCGCCGAGGGTCGCATATTTTTCGACCAGTACAGTATTCACGCCGAGGTCAGCCGAGCGGAAAGCGGCTGAATAACCGCCGGGTCCCGATCCCAGCACCAGCATATCGCATTCGATATCAACGGTACCTGCAAAGCTTGATGCGACCGGTGCAGCGACCGCAACTGGTGCTGCTGGTGCTGCTGGTGCTGCTGGTGCTGCTGGTGCTACTGCTGCCGCTGGTGCCGGTGCCGCAGCTTTAGCAACTGCCGGAGCTGCAGAAGGAGCCGCAGCGACCGGGATTGCAGAAGTAGCGGGGGCTGCCTCTGCACCTTCAGCTGTGACGATTGCCAGCAGCGAACCTTCGGCAATCTTGTCACCGATCTTGACCTTGAGTTCGGTAATCACACCAGCGTGGCTGGAAGGAATCTCCATACTGGCCTTGTCTGACTCTACCGTCACCAGTGACTGGTCTACCTTGACGGTGTCACCCACCTTGACCAGCAACTCTATCACTTCGACTTCTTTAAAATCCCCGATATCCGGGGTTTTAATTTCAATTGTGCTCATCGTATTACTCCGCTTACAGTAAGGTTTTGCGCAAATCGGACAAGACATCGCCCAGATAAGCAGAGAACTTGGCCGCCATCGCACCATCAATCACACGATGATCGTACGACAGGGACATCGGCAAGATCAGGCGAGGTACAAACCCCTTGCCATCCCAGACCGGCTTCATGGAAGATTTGGACAGACCCAGGATCGCCACTTCAGGGGCATTGATAATAGGCGTGAACGCCGTACCACCAATACCGCCCAAGGACGAGATCGTGAACGTGGCACCCTGCATGTCAGCGGGCTTTAACTTGCCATCGCGCGCCTGCGCCGACAATTCGCCCATTTCGATAGCGATTTGCGACAAGGTCTTCTGGTCGGCATTTTTAATGACCGGAACCATCAGGCCGTTTGGCGTATCGGCAGCAAAACCAATGTTGTAATACTGCTTGAGAATCAGGTTTTCACCGGCAGCATCAAGCGAGGCATTAAAGGCCTTGAATTTTTTCAATGCCGCAACGCTCGCCTTGATGACAAACGCCAGCATGGTCAGCTTGACGCCCGATTTTGCTAACGCAGTATTGGAAGATTTGCGGAATTCCTCAAGATCGGTAATATCGGCATCATCAAAATGGGTGACGTGCGGGATCATGACCCAGTTACGGTGCAGGTTCGGGCCGCTGAGTTTCTTGATGCGCGACAAGGGCAGCAATTCGGTCGTACCAAACTTGCTGAAATCAAGTGAAGGCCACGGCAACAGATTCATGCCGGTGCCACCACCGTTGGTACTGCTGACGGCCAGTGCCGGCGCCGGCGCCGCCGTAGAACCGGACATGATGCCCTTGACGAAGTTTTGCACATCTTCTTGCGAAATGCGCCCTTTGAGCGCAGTACCCTGAACGCGGCTCAGATCAACCCCGAGTTCGCGGGCGAATTTACGAATCGACGGTGAGGCATGCGCACTTCCTGCCGCCGCTGTGACAACGGTATCCTGCACGGTTGCCACAGCTGCCGCAGCTGCCGGAACCGGGGCAGCCACTGGAGCTGGTGCGACTGGAGCAGCGACTGGCGCAGCTACTGGAGCAGCGACTGGCGCAGCCGCTGCTGGCTCTGGGGCTGCCGCCGCAGCTGGTGCCGGAACTGCTGCACCTTCCGCTGCCGCCTCAATAACGATCAGCAATGCGCCTTCAGCAATTTTGTCACCAACCTTGACCTTCACTTCTTTCACTACGCCAGCGTGGCTGGAGGGAATTTCCATACTGGCTTTGTCAGACTCTACCGTGACCAGTGATTGATCCACCTTGATGGTATCGCCCACTTTGACCATCAGTTCAATGACTTCAACTTCCTTGAAATCGCCGATATCGGGCGTTTTGACTTCAATTGTACTCATGTCTTTAGCTCCGTTTTGCTTCTATCTAGGATGGGCGGAAGATGATGCCCATCATGTCTTGATCAATCTCGTATGAGCGCGCCCGGGCTTCGCCGGGGCGTGCCCACACCACGCTTATACTGTGACCGGATTTAATTTATCAGGATTAATGCCATATTTTTCAATCGCCTGAGCCACGACGCTATTTGCCAAAGCGCCCTCGTCTGCCAGCGACTTCAATGCGGCAAGCACCACAAAGTAGCGGTTCACCTCAAAAAACTCACGTAACTTTTCACGTGAATCGGAGCGGCCGAAGCCATCGGTACCGAGAACCTTGTAGCTGCGGCCTTTAGGAACAAAGGCGCGTACCTGTTCGGCAAAAGTGCGCATGTAATCGGTCGCTACAACGATAGGGCCGGTACTGTCCTTGAGGCATTCGGTAATATGCGGCAAGCGGGCTTCTTCAGTCGGGTGCAACATGTTCCAGCGCTCTGCGTCCTGACCATCACGCGCCAGCAAGGTAAATGACGGAGCCGACCAGACATCGGCAGCGATGCCCCAGTCAGTGGAGAGTAACTCGGCAGCGGCAATCACTTCACGCAAGATCGTGCCGGAACCCATCAGCTGCACGCGGTTCTGCGTGGTTTCGGTAGATTTCTGCAACTGATACAGACCCTTGATGATGCCTTCTTCCTGACCTGCTTTCAGACCCGGATGGGGGTAATTTTCGTTCATCAGGGTAATGTAAAAGAACACGTCTTCCTGATTGGTCACCATGCGGCGCAGGCCGTCATGAATGATCACGGCGACTTCATGCGCAAAGGTCGGATCGTAAGGCACGCAGTTCGGGATGGTCGAGGCCAGGACATGGCTATGACCATCTTCATGCTGCAAACCTTCACCGTTCAAGGTCGTACGCCCGGCAGTACCACCGATCAGGAAACCACGCGAACGCATGTCGCCTGCGGCCCATGCCAGGTCACCAATACGCTGGAAGCCAAACATCGAGTAATACGTGTAGAACGGGATCATGACGCGGTTATTGGACGAATAAGAAGTCGCGGCAGCAATCCATGAACACATTCCACCGGCTTCATTAATCCCTTCCTGCAAGATCTGTCCCGCTTTATCTTCCCGGTAGTACATCACCTGGTCCTTGTCGACCGGCTCGTACAGCTGCCCTACCTGGCTGAAGATTCCGATCTGGCGAAACAGGCCCTCCATACCGAAGGTGCGTGACTCATCAACCATGATGGGTACGATACGCTCGCTCAGGCTGGCGTCGCGCAGCAACACGGTCAATACCCGCACATAAGAAGCGGTCGTGGAAATCTCGCGGCCTTCGGCGGTCGGCTCCAGCATCGCCTGAAACGCACTCAGTGGCGGTACGATCAGTTGCTCGTCAGCCTTCTGACGCCGCTGTGGCAGATAGCCGCCCAGCGCTGCGCGGCGTTCCTGCAGATACTGCATTTCAGGCGTATCGTCAGCCGGTTTGAAAAAAGGAATACCCGGCAGTTGCTCATCAGAGATCGGCAACTGAAAGCGGTCACGCAACGCCTTGATGGCTTCATCGTCGAGCTTTTTGGTATTGTGGGCGGTATTGCGCGCCTCACCCGATTTACCGAAACCAAAACCTTTTACACTCTTCACCAGCAAGACCGTTGGCTGTCCCTTGTGCTCTTGCGCCACTTTAAATGCGGCATAGATTTTATGCGGATCGTGACCACCACGGGTCAGGCGCCAGATATCGTCATCCGACATCTTGCTGACCATTTCCAGCAATTTAGGATGCTTGCCAAAGAAGTGGGCGCGCACGTAGGCACCATCCTTTGCCTTGTAATTCTGGTATTCGCCGTCGACCGTTTGCATCATCACTTGTTGCAAAATGCCGTCTTTGTCCTTGGCCAGCAATTCATCCCAACCTGCACCCCAGATCACTTTAACGACATTCCAGCCTGCGCCACGGAAATCGGATTCCAGTTCCTGAATGATTTTGCCAT
>CANIFC010000120.1 GCA_947466695.1 Oxalobacteraceae bacterium
CGACAAGGCAATACCCGCCTCAACTGCAGGAACAGCAACGCCAAGGCTACCAAGAAATGCGCCAGCGGCCATCACTAGCGGAAACACCAATGGCAGACACCAGCGCGCCTTTGTTTTTGCTTGTGACGCCCAGAGTCCGACTGCGAGCATCGCCAGCAAATGATCGAGTCCGGTCAGTGGATGCCAAAAGCCGGCACCAAATCCAGCTACCGTGTGGAGATGGCCGGCGCTACCGGCATCACCGTGAGCCAGCGCCGGCAGGCTGTTTGTCAGCAAACTGACGAGTATCAGCAGGACGGTAGAGCGCCAGCTTTTTACTGAAACAAGTTTCCTGGTACGTAAAAATTTCATGTTTGCTCCGTTGATTATTAATTATTGATTATTGATTATTGATTTCAGTTTTGTTTTCCAAGCACCGCATCAACATCGGGCGTGAGTGCTCCCTCAACACCTGACACTTTTCTCTGCCTCGTCAACTTTGAATCATGAACGTCACTTGAAAATGCTCAGGTCCGGTCCAGCAAACCCTGCTGCCGGATGAACGCTACCACCGTTTCCAGACCGTCGCCAGTACGCAGGTTGGTGAAAACGAACGGCCGCTCGCCCCGCATGCGTTTGGCGTCCACCGCCATCACATCGAGATTGGCGCCAACGTAGGGCGCCAGGTCGGTCTTGTTAATGATCAGCAGGTCAGAGCGGGTGATGCCGGGACCACCCTTGCGCGGAATTTTCTCACCGCCGGCGACGTCAATAACGTAGATGGTCAGATCGGATAATTCAGGGCTGAAGGTGGCGGCCAGGTTGTCGCCGCCAGACTCAATCAAAATCAGGTCGAGGTCGGGAAAATCGGCGCTCATGCGGGCGATGGCCTCGAGGTTGATCGAGGCGTCTTCGCGGATGGCGGTATGCGGACAGCCGCCGGTTTCCACGCCCATCAGGCGCTCCGCAGGTAAAGCTCCGGCGCGCAACAGGATCTCCATGTCTTCCCGCGTGTAGATGTCGTTGGTAATAACTGCCATCTCGTACTGGTCACGCATACTCTTGCAAAGCAATTCGCACAAGGCGGTTTTGCCGGAGCCGACCGGCCCGCCGATGCCCACGCGCAAGGGGTTGGAGGTTTGGCTGTCTTGTGAAGTCTGTTGTGAGGTCAATAAGGTCAGTGAGGTCATCATATTTTTGGTATCAGTAAAAAAGGGGAAGGCTCAGGAACGGTACAGGCGACTGTACTGCACTTCGTGCTGCATCGACAGTAATGACAAGCCCGGCGCCCAGCTTGACAGGGCATGATCGGGCAGTTGTTGCGCCGTCACTGCGGCCAGTTCCAGTTCGGCACGTAATGACAGCAACAGGCGCTGGCCCGCTACCTGTCCCAGCGGAACTGACTTGACGCACACGATCACCTGGTTCTCCGCCCAGGAAAACAGGCTACCCAGCAAGACCGATTCGTGCGGCACTTGCAAGGCAACTGCCGCACAGGCAAGCGCAGCGGGAAGGGGCACTTCGGTCAGGCTATGCAGGATGGCGAGTAATTGCGGATCTGCGATGTGCAGGTCAGTGACCAGTTTGCCTAGCGAGTATCCCATCTGTATGGTTTCGGCCCTGAATTCGGCGGTATCCCGGGCGGCGATAAAGTAGTCGCTCCAGTAATGCACTGCTGCGCTGTCGTCACTGGCAAACGCCTGCAGCAAGCGCCATAAAATGGGCGCTTCGCAGTGCGCAACCACTTGCTGCAAATGGTCGATGATCCAGCTGCGTGCGCTGGTTTCGTCGCGCACCGTACCGTTTTCAATCGCCACTTCCAGACCCTGCGAATAACTGTAGGCACCGATCGGTAAGGCCGGACTGGCAAGTTGCAGCAGATGAAGTAACGCGCTCGATTGCATCGGTGCTACCGTGGGTCAGACGGACGGTGAATACGCTGGCGTAGCGGGATAGGCGCCAACGGATTACGTGGATGATAATCGTCACCGGCGTGCTGATGACCACCGCCATAGGCGCCTGATTCGGGCTCAAAACTGGCGTTCTCTGCAGTTACGGTCGCACCGAGTCCCTGCAACATGTCCTTGAGGACGCTGTCTTCACGTATGCGCAGGAAACCGTCACCCAGCTGGGCCTGCGTATGGCGGTTACCCAGATGAAAGGCGCAGCGCAGCAAGGCAAAAGCACTGTCGCACTGCACCCGGTATGTCGGCTCCAGCGCGGCAACGATCTGCACCACGCGGCCGTCATCGCCTTGCATCAGGTCGCCATCGCGCATGACCGAACCGCGCAGGGTAAAGACGCCTACCTCTTCGCCGTTACTCATGGTGGCGCGCAGGCGACTTTTCTCGCGTAATTCATAGGGCAGTATCAGTTGGGCAGTGATCTCTGCGGCCTGTTCAACTTTGGTATGGAGGGTCAGCATGGTGATTCTCTTTTCATTTGTTTCAGATGCCTGTTGCGGCATTGCATTCTCATTGCGCTCTCATTGCGTTCGGCAGATTCAACTTGAACGCTGATTTTAAAAGCTGATTTTAAAACTCTCTTTGAAGCCGCTAAATCTGCTGTTTTTTAAAGTTAACAGATTCAACTTCACTAAAAAATTTCGACACTTAAAAAAGAAAATAACGCTGTGCCATCGGCAGCACTTCTGCCGGCTCACAGACCAGCAACTCACCATCGGCGCGCACTTCATAAGTTTCCGGATCGACTTCCATTTTGGGTGTAGCGCCGTTATGGATCATGTCAGCCTTGCGCACCTTACGCGTATTTTTTACTGCAATGAGGGTCTTGTTCAATTTAAGCCGTTCACCGATACCGGCCTCGAGTGCCGCTTGCGAAACAAAGGTGAACGACTTTTTCAAGCCACCGCCGAAGGCACCGAACATCATGCGGGTATGCACTGGCTGCGGCGTCGGGATCGAGGCGTTCGGGTCACCCATTTGCGCGGCGGCGATCATGCCACCCTTGAGGATCATGCTCGGCTTGACGCCAAAAAAAGCCGGTTTCCACAGCACGATATCGGCGATCTTGCCTACCTCCAGCGAACCGACGACATGCGAAATGCCATGCGTAATAGCCGGGTTGATGGTGTATTTGGCGATGTAGCGCTTGGCCCGGAAATTATCATGCCGCGCCGTATCTTGCGGCAGCGGGCCGCGCTGCGTTTTCATCTTGTGGGCCGTTTGCCAGGTACGCATGATGACTTCACCGACGCGGCCCATGGCTTGCGAATCGGACGACATCATCGAGATCGCGCCCAGATCATGCAGGATATCTTCGGCGGCAATGGTCTCGCGCCGTATGCGTGACTCGGCAAATGCCACATCTTCGGCAATCGCCGGATCAAGGTGATGGCAGACCATGAGCATATCGAGATGCTCGTCGAGCGTATTGACGGTGTATGGCCGGGTCGGATTAGTCGATGAGGGCAAGACATTGGACTCACCGACTGCCGCAATGATATCGGGCGCATGGCCGCCACCGGCCCCTTCGGTATGAAAGGTATGGATGGTGCGGTTCTTGAACGCCGCCAGCGTGTGCTCCAGAAAACCGCCCTCGTTGAGGGTATCGCTATGGATCGCCACCTGCACATCGTAGCGCTCGGCTACCGCCAGGCAATTGTCGATCGCCGCCGGCGTCGTACCCCAGTCCTCGTGTAATTTAAGGCCGATGGCACCGGCTAAAATCTGCTCTTCCAGCGGCTCTGGAAGGCTGACATTACCCTTGCCGAGAAAGCCCAGGTTCATCGGAAACGCGTCGGCCGCCATCAGCATCGAGTGAATATGCCACGGTCCTGGCGTGCAGGTGGTGGCAGCCGTACCCACCGCCGGGCCGGTACCGCCGCCCAGCATGGTGGTGACGCCGCTCATCAGGGCTTCCTCGATTTGCTGCGGACAGATGAAGTGAATATGTGAATCAATACCGCCGGCCGTAACGATCATGCCTTCGCCGGCGATGATTTCAGTCGCCCCGCCGATCGCCATCGTGACACCGGGTTGAATGTCGGGATTGCCGGCCTTGCCGATGGCAAAGATCACGCCTTTTTTCAGGCCGATATCGGCCTTGACGATACCCCAGTGATCAAGGATGACGGCATTGGTAATGACGGTATCCATCACATCAGCATGGCAGCGCTGCGACTGTCCCATGCCGTCGCGGATAACTTTACCACCGCCAAACTTCACCTCTTCGCCATAGATCGCGTAGTCTTTCTCGATCTCGATGAACAGGTCGGTATCGGCCAGGCGAATCCGGTCGCCGGTAGTGGGACCAAACATTTCGGCATAGGCTTGCCGTGAAATTTTAGCCATTCTTTTGTTCTCCGGAACGCTCATTGAGTTTTTCAGCAAGCTTGCCCATCACCAGTGCGTTAAAGCCGTACACAATACGCTCGCCGGCGAGTGCGACCAGTTCTACCGTGCGGACCTGACCCGGCTCAAAGCGCACTGCCGTACCGGCGGTAATATTGAGCCGCATGCCATAGGCCAGCTGCCGCTCAAACTGCAGGAAAGGATTGGTTTCAAAAAAATGGAAATGCGAGCCGATCTGAATCGGCCGGTCACCGCTGTTGGCCACCTTGAGGCTGAGGGTATCGCGGCCGGCGTTGAGTTCTATCTCACCCGGTTCTATCAGCATTTCACCTGGAATCATGATGTGTTCTCGCTAGTGGCAAAATCAGGGAATCGGGTTATGCACCGTGACGAGCTTGGTGCCGTCGGGGAATGTCGCCTCCACCTGAATATCTGGAATCATCTCGGCAATGCCGTCCATCACATCGGCGCGACTAAGGATTCTGGTGCCTTCCGACATCAGTTCAGCCACCGTCCTGCCATCACGCGCGCCTTCCATGATGGCAGCAGAAATCAGTGCAATGGCTTCCGGATAATTCAATTTCAAACCGCGCGCCTTGCGCCGTTCAGCCACCAGACCAGCGGTAAAAATAAGTAACTTGTCTTTTTCTCTTGGCGTCAGTTCCATCGCATCCTCTCGCTAGGTTGTGTGTCAATCATGCGTACACCTGTTTTATAAAAATATCTCATGAAAATCCTGTGAGCGGCACCTAAGTATTGAGTATTAAGTATTAAGTATTAAGTATTCCAGATTCTCAATTCTACCGCGTCGCGCCCGGTCAATGCCGGACGCAGATAACGCCAGGCCATGAGCATCAGGGTTCTGGCCATTTCGCTGGCATTGCCCAGGTAACGCACCACGACCACGCCTTTTAACTGCGTCACGCCAAACATACCCGCACCCTCCAGAACCAGGCTGCCCTCCTGACGCAAGGCATCAATCAACGACTCAGGGAGCGTCTTGCCAACGGCAATAAGCGTTGCACAGACCGTGTTACCCGCCAGGCCCATAGCGCTCTGCATCGCCGCACTGCCCCCCTTGAGCGTACCCTGTTCACACCAGACCAGCTTGCCCTCACGGCGTATCGTGCTGCGTTGTGACAGCGTACCGGTGGTAAAACTCTCACCCGACGCACTGCGGCCAAAACACAGGATATCGCAACCGATGTAGCTCGCCTCTTTGGCCAGATGAATCACTTGCGACAACTGCACATGGGCGGCATCAAAAAAGATCGTCTCTTGCGGCAGCCATTCGGCACTGCTATTTTGCCCGATATCAATCTGTATGCTTTGCTTGGAAATTTTTCCGTTGGCCTTATACCATTTGGCCGCACCGGGTGTCGCGAGGAGAATGCGTGCACCGGCATGCACCTGCACATCGATAGCGAGTTCGTCGCCACCCACAACGCCACCGGGCGGATGGACAATAATCGCATGACACACTTGCCCGCCCTCGGGATACAGGGCTTTTTGTACGCGCAAGGGACCGCTATGCGATCGCTCCGTCAGCCTGGTTGTACCGCCATCGTCAGTAAAGCCCAATCGCAGACGGGCCTGCCAGGGCGCGATGGTCACGGCAACAGGTTTTATTGCGGCCATTACCGCCGCTTTTTCTGCAATCTCACTATTCATACAAGAACTATACCGCCAGATGGCGCTTCAGGTCTTCGTATTCCATGGCATCCCGGTTTCCGGAGGCAACCACTTCGCCGCGCGAGAGCACGACAAACTTGTCAGCCAGCGCGCGGGCGAAATCAAAATACTGTTCGCACAAAATAATGCCCATGTCACCGCGCTCACGCAGCAAATGGATCACCCGCTCGATATCCTTGATGATCGACGGCTGGATACCTTCAGTCGGCTCGTCAAAAATAATCAGCTTTGGCTGCGCCAGCAAGGCACGGGCAATGGCCAGTTGTTGCTGCTGGCCGCCGGACAAGTCACCGCCACGCCGTTGCAGCATCTCTTTGAGAACCGGAAATAATTCGTAAATTTCACCCTTGATCAATGATGCCTGCCGGCCCGATTTGGTGGCCAGGCCCATCAGCAGATTTTCTTCTACCGTCAGGCGCGCGAAAATTTCCCGCCCTTGCGGCACGTAGGCAATCCCGAGCCGGGCACGCACATGCGGCTTGAGCCGGGTGATATCGCGGCCCTCCAGCGTGACCGATCCGCCGGCCACCGGCAGCACACCCATCATGCATTTGAGAAGCGTCGTTTTGCCTACACCATTGCGTCCCAGTAAAGTCAGGCATTCACCTTTTTTGACCGACAGCGAAATGCCGCGCAAGGTATGGGAAGTGCCGTAATACTGATTGAGTTGTTCAACTTGTAGCATGCTGTTAGCGTCCCAGATAAACTTCGATGACCCGTTCATCGGCCTGCACCTGCTGCATCGTACCTTCTGCCAGCACTGAACCTTCGTGCAGCACCGTGACCTTGCCCTGCTGCGCAATTTCGGTGACAAAACCCATGTCGTGCTCGACCACCATGATGGAATGCTTGCCACGCAATTCATTGAGCAGTTCGGCCGTCCGTGCAGTTTCCGCGTCTGACATGCCCGCTACCGGTTCATCGAGCAAGATCAGTTCGGGCTCTTGCATCAGCAGCATGCCGATCTCCAGCCATTGCTTTTGCCCGTGCGAGAGCAAGCCGGCCTGCCGCGTCTCCTGGCCGTTGAGCCGGATCAGGCGGATGATCTCGTCGATCTTGTCGCGTTGTTCCGAATTGAGCCGGAAGAACAGGCTAGGCCTGACCCGCTTGTCCATTTTCATGGCCAGCTCCAGATTTTCAAACACGCTGTGCTGTTCAAACACGGTCGGACGCTGGAACTTGCGGCCAATGCCGGCATGGGCGATCTGCACTTCATTCATCTTGCTCAGATCGATGGACTGGCCAAAAAAAACCGTACCGGAACCTGGCTTGGTCTTGCCGGTAATGACATCCATCATCGTAGTCTTGCCTGCCCCATTGGGGCCAATAATGCAGCGCAACTCACCCACTGAAATATCAAGCGTTAATTTATTGAGCGCCTTGAAACCATCAAACGAGACCGTAATATCGTCCAGATACAAAATGGCACCATGGCTCGTGTCGACGCCGTCCGGCTTGAAACGACCATAGCTAACGCCATAATCGGCATGGTCGCCGCTGACATATTTTTCACCGGCTTTGACGACTTCACTCATGGTGCCTCCGGCGTTTTTTTGAATTTTTTCAACAAGCCCAGGATGCCGTCCTGCATGAACAGCGTCACCAGAATAAACAACAGGCCCAGCGCAAACAGCCACAGGTCCGGGAAGGCGGCAGTGAACCAGCTTTTCAAGCCATTGACGGTAAAGGCACCAACGATAGGCCCGAGCAAGGTGCCGCGGCCACCAACTGCGGCCCAGATCACCATCTCGATCGAATTACCCGGCGACATTTCAGAGGGATTGATGATCCCCACCTGCGGCACATACAGCGCACCTGCAATGCCACACAAGACTGCGGACAAGGTCCAGACAAAGAGCTTGAACCAGAGCGGGTCGTAGCCGATGAACATCAGGCGCGATTCAGAGTCGCGCACCGCCTGCAGCACCCGGCCCAGCTTTGACTTGACGATGCTACGGCATAACAGCAACGCCGCCAGCAAGATAGTCAGAGTGATCAGGTACATGACGGCCTTGGTTGCCGGCGCCGTGACGCTGAAACCAAGAATGCGCTTGAAATCGGTGAAGCCATTATTGCCGCCAAAACCTGTGTCATTGCGAAAGAACAGCAGCATGAAGGCAAACGTCATGGCCTGTGTGATGATGGAAAAATACACGCCCTTAATGCGGGAACGAAACGCGAAATACCCAAAGACAAACGCCAGCACACCAGGCACCAGCACCACTAGCGCCATGCAATACCAGAAATGATCCGTCATCGCCCAATACCAGGGATAGGTTTTCCAGTCGAGAAACACCATGAAGTCAGGCAGCGCACTTTGATAGACGCCA
>CANIFC010000121.1 GCA_947466695.1 Oxalobacteraceae bacterium
GGCAACATGCCACCGCAGTGCTCATCGATCAGTTCCTGGACCGTGATACCGGCAGGCGCCAGTTTCACGCCCGGTTCTTTAACCCGGCCAGAGACCGAAAACGAACGCAAACCCTTGCGACCGTTACGCCCTTGGCTGCCAAACCAGTTACCGCCCTCGACGATGTCGCGGATCCAGTGCAGGGTTTCAAAATTATGTTCCAGCGTTGGCAAGCCAAACAAGCCCACCTGCGCACCATAAGGCGGGCGCAGGCGTGGCATACCGCGCTTACCCTCAATCGATTCAATCATGGCCGACTCTTCGCCGCAGATATAGGCACCGGCACCGCGCCTGAGGGTTACCAGGGGCATCGGGCTCATGGGCGGATCGGCACGGAGTTTCGCCAGTTCGGCCTCCAGCATAGCGCGGCAGCCGTGATATTCATCGCGCAGATAAATGTAAATGTGCTCGATACCAACCGCCCAGGCGGCAATGAACATGCCTTCCATAAACCGGTGTGGATCGCGCTCAAGATACGTGCGATCCTTGAAAGTACCCGGCTCGCCTTCGTCAATATTAATGGCCATCAGGCGCGGTCCCGCTTCGGCCCGCACGATGCGCCACTTGCGACCCGCCGGAAATCCGGCTCCGCCAAGGCCGCGCAAACCGGAGTCTTCCAGCGCATGAATGAGCGTTTCCACCTCGCGCTTGCCTGACAGGCACTCGCGCAACAAGGCGTAACCACCCTTTGCCTGATAGGCGGCGTAGTCGATATAACTTTCGGCCGGATGTACCGTCTCTTTGGCTGCCACTTTGGCAGCAATCTTCTCGCAGGTCGCATGCGGTACCGGATTTTGCCCGACGACTGCAGCGGGAGCCTGTTCGCAGCGGCCGATACAGGGCGCCGCCAGTACCCTGACCTCTTTACCCAGAATGGCGGGCAGACGCAGCAACAGCTCTTTGGCTCCGGACATCTCGCAGGACAGGCCGTCACACACCCGCACGGTCAATACCGGTGGCGCCTCTTGTCCTTCCTTGATGACATCGAAATGATGATAAAAAGTGGCGACTTCATAGACTTCTGACTGCGCCAGCCGCATTTCCTGCGCCAGCGCCGCCAGATGTGCGGCAGAAAGGCAGGCGTAGCGATCCTGAATTTTATGCAGGTGTTCAATGAGTAAATCGGGCTGACGCGATGCCTCACCCAATAAAGCCTGTACCTCGAGTAGTGCCTGCGGTTCGACGCGACGCCCTTTTGGCGCCTGGCGTTTGCGCTCCCTGGTGCTGCCCTCGCTACCTTGCACGACAATCGGAATAATGATCTGATTCATAGTACGTCCTGATATCAATTTGCAATGAAACGCAAATTGTTGTTTATTTTTAATAAAAATGACGCTCGGAAAATAGTAGCGCTTGCTTCACTATTTACTTCGCTATGCTATTTTTCATCGCTGAATGAACGATATAGCGCCAACCAAAATTTGTAAAAACCGCAACTCACAGGGCAATAATTTATTGGAACAACACAGCCGCTTTTTGCAGCGTGATCCAGATTCCCAACGCCAGCGGGATACCCACCGCAGCCCAGGCGAACAGGGTCGTTGCCTTGCCCGTCGCAGCGCTGCCGCCAGACCCGGCACCGACGGCATTGAGAACATCACGGTCATGTGCCAGCTTTTTTTCCGCCGCCAGTTCGGCCTCGGTCATGAAATACTTGTCAGCAACCGGGCGCACCAGCAAATTACAGACCAAGCCCAGGACGATCAGCCCGGCCAGTACATACATCGTCACGTCATAGGCCTGCGCTTTTGGCACGCCATGGGCAATCTGGTATTCGCGCAGATAATTGACCAGCACCGGCCCGAGCACTCCGGCAGTAGCCCACGCAGTCAGCAGGCGACCGTGAATGGCGCCGACCATCTGGGTGCCGAACAGGTCGGCCAGATACGCCGGAATCGTGGCAAAACCACCCCCGTACATCGACAGGATAATGCAGAAAAAACCGACAAAAAGTGCCAGCTGGCCGCTATGCCCCAGAGACGGAATCGAGGCATACAAGATGAAACCAAGAATGAAAAATACCGAATAAGTGACTTTGCGCCCGATGTAATCGGAAAAAGAGGCCCAGATAAAGCGCCCACCGATATTAAACAGGGACAATAACCCGGTAAAACCGGCTGCAATCGCGGCAATCTGCCCTTTTTGCACACTGCTCAGTGCATTAAAGGGGACGTCAACGCCGATGAGCTTGCCGCCAAACACTTCCTGCAATAAGGGCGAGGCCATGCCAATAATACCGATGCCGGCAGAGACATTGAGCATCAGCACGCCCCACAGTAGCCAGAACTGCGGAATCGACCAGACTTTACTGGCATGGACATGCTTGTTGGTAATCATGGTATTGGCGTTCTTGCCTTGCGGTGGCGTCCAGCCGGCTGGTTTCCAGCCAGAAGGCGGCACACGGTAAGCCAGCGCACCAGCCATCATGAAGACAAAATAAATTGCTGCCATTGTTAGAAAAGTCTGCCACACGCCCACCGCTTCAGGCGTTGCAAAAAACTTCATCAATTTATCTGCCAGCGGTGCACCGATCATGGCACCACCACCAAAACCCATGATGGCCATGCCGGTGGCCATGCCACGCCGGTCGGGAAACCATTTGATCAGGGTTGAGACCGGTGAGATATAACCGAGTCCGAGTCCGATGCCACCAATCACGCCTGAGCCCAGCCACATCAGCCAGATTTGGTGGGTATAGACACCCAGCGCCGAGATGACCAGACCGCCGCACCAGCACAAGGCCGACACCACACCGGCCTTGCGCGGACCGGCATGCTCGAGCCAGCCACCAAATACCGCTGCGGAAGAACCGAGAAAAACAAAAAACAGGGTATACATCCAACCCAGCATGGAAATTTTCCAGTCGCAGCTGGTAGAAAATATTTCTGCAAAGAAGCCCAGATCGCTGGCGCAGGCCACCGGATCTTTAATCCCGATGGCACGTGACAAAGGTAGCCAGAATACTGAAAAGCCATAGGCCATACCAATGCACAAATGAATTGCCAGCGCAGCCGGAGGCACTAGCCAGCGGTTAAATCCTGCTCCGGCAACGGTATGCTCTTTGTCCAGCAGATCTAAAATGGCCATCGTATCTTTCCTGTCATTATCTTTTTATATATGCTTTGAGAAACATATTTTTTACCAATTACATTTTATCCATAAGATATCCACAAGAGGTTATCATGTTTTTTTTACTGAAAAAATAGGCTATTAAAAGCATATGTATAGGTTGAAAATACATATTCGTCCACACTGGGAAATCAGTTTCGATCAGGCATCTGCATTAGATACCGCCGTATTGCTTAGCCTGCTACTGGCAGTGGAGGAGACCGGTTCCATCGCGCACGCCGCCAAAACGGTGAAATTATCTTATCGCTACGCCTGGGGTTTGCTGCGCGAAGCCGAAAATCTGTTTAACGCGCCCTTGCTCAACAAAGGCCGGGGTAAAGGCACGCAGTTGACGCCCCTGGCCCAAAAGCTGGTGTGGGCGGATCGCCGTATTAGCGCAAGGCTCTCGCCAACCCTGGAAAGCCTGGCCTCGGAGCTGGAGAGCGAACTGGGCAAGATGTCCAGTCAGGCGTTACGTGTTTTGCGTATTGATGCAAGCCACGGATTCGCCGTAGCCGCCTTGCTGGAACAACTCAATGAAGCAGGAATGCCGGTTGAATTACGTTATCGCAATAGCACTGACGCCGTTGCGGCACTGTCACGCAAAGAATGTGATCTCGCTGGTTTTCACGTGCCAATAGGCCGATTTCAATCGGCAGCCATGGCCTGGTATACGCGCTGGCTGGATCCTGCGGCGCATTGCCTGATTCATCTGGCAACGCGGGATCAGGGCTTGTTCACGGCACCGGGTAATCCGCTCAATATCCATGACTTATCCGACCTCAAGCGCGCCAGCCTGCGCTTTGTCAATCGCCAGATTGGCTCTGGCACCCGCATGCTGCTCGAGCTGATGCTCAACGAAGCGAAGGTGACAACAGCGGATATCAACGGTTTTAACAGCGCTGAATTTACCCACTCCGCCGTTGCGGCATATATTGCCAGTGGCATGGCCGATGTCGGTTTTGGAATCCGTACGGCGGCGCAGCGCTTCGGGCTCGAATTTATTCCCTTGCTGCGTGAACGCTATTTTTTTGCAGTACCGGTGACATCGGTGACGCAGCCCATGATGCAACAGCTGATCAACGTCTTGCAAACGCCGGTCTACCATGACAAGGTCAACGAGCTTACCGGCTACGACGCCGGCGATACGGGAATGATCTTGTCACTGAGCGAAGCGTTTGGCTAGCCTCGCACCAGCGCTGCCTGCGAGGTTTAGAAGGGAAAAATTAAAGAAGGAATAACTAATCGAGCTGCGCCAGATCAGCGGACGCTGGTACATTGCGCCGGATCCAGCTTTGCATGTCTTGCCAGATACGCTGCACTTCTGCTTCGGGCGGCATGGCGACCGCGTTTGGCAGCTCTATAGTCACGACCGGAATTTTCTTGTGCAAGCCGCTGTAATTGCCCAGCGAGCCAGGATAGACGCCGACCCGGTTATACCAGAGCCGGCCGAAATTGGTCGGTGGCTTGGCAGGACCATCGAGGTCAAGCACGCCAAATGGCGCATGCACCGAAATAATCACGTCAGGCTTGAATTTTTCTATCGTATCAAACACCCAGCGACTCTCGGGCTCTGAAATGGGTTTCTTGCCGGGATAGCGACGGGGGTCACTGCCGGTCGTCCTGGCCCAGTAACGATGCGCATCATGCTGCCAACCCGGCGTGGGAAAATTACGGTTCAGGTCAACCCCGCGGGCATTCACCCGTTTTGGTTTAACCGCCAGCAGACCATCGGGATTAACAACCGGCGCAACCTTCCAGTGAAACTCTTGCGACGTATTTTTTTGCAAAAGTGCCATCCATTTAAACACGACTGACGAGGCAGTTTGCTCGTCACCATGAATTCCACCCAGCAGCAAGACACGAATGGCTTGCTTGCGGTGAGGATCAGCGCTTATTTCCCGGCTTAAGATAGGGAAGCCATTGATAGACGAGGTGCCGGCAGCGACCAGCTTACTGTCGCGGCAATCGTTCGAAGACACCTTTGGAAGACGTACCGCGAGCTGGACACACCAGCCAGCCATTGATTTATCATGAGCAGAACTGACGTTCAGTGATTTACCCGGCAGGCTCTCCGCGAATACACGGGGAGCCTGCAGTAGCGACAGCAGCACCAGGACAGACGACATCAACTGCAAAATCACACGGAATTTACTCTTTAAATCATACCACTGCATCACATCGAACACTTTTTCAAAAAATATTAAAGTCCGGCAGCCGCACGCAGCAGAGTGACCTTATCAGTACGCTCCCAGGTGAACTCTGGCTCTTCGCGGCCAAAGTGACCGTAAGCGGCAGTTTTCGTGTAAATCGGACGCAGCAGGTCAAGCATCTGGATAATACCTTTTGGACGCAAGTCAAAATACTCATTGACCAGAAGTGCCAGCTGATCATCAGGAATCACGCCGGTGCCTTCGGTATACACCGTAACGTTCATTGGCCGCGCTACGCCAATGGCGTAAGCAACCTGGATCTGGCATTGCTTGGCAAGACCGGCAGCGACAATATTTTTGGCGACATAGCGTGCTGCATAAGCGGCAGAACGATCCACTTTAGTAGGATCTTTACCGGAAAATGCGCCACCGCCATGCGGACAGGCGCCACCGTAGGTATCAACAATAATCTTGCGGCCGGTAAGCCCGCAATCACCTTGTGGACCACCAATGACAAAGCGACCGGTAGGATTAATGAGAAATTTGGTATTTTTTAACCACTCGGCAGGCAATACCGGACGGATGATTTCTTCAATCACGGCTTCGATGAACGACGGCTTCATCTTGTTGCCATCACTTTGTTCCGGGCTATGCTGGGTTGACAGCACCACGGTATCGATACTGTGCGGCTTGCCATCGACATAACGCATCGTTACCTGGCTCTTCGCATCCGGACGCAGGAACGGCAAACGGCCATCCTTGCGCAGCTGTGCCTGGCGCTCCACCAGACGGTGAGCGTAATAAATCGGTGCAGGCATGAGCTCGGGAGGTTCATCGCAAGCATAGCCAAACATCAGGCCCTGGTCACCGGCGCCAATATTTAAATGATCATCGTGCGCATGGTCGACACCCTGGGCAATATCATTTGATTGCTTGTCATAAGCGACCAGCACCGCACAACCTTTGTAATCGATACCAAATTCGGTATTGTCGTAACCGATACGCTTGATGGTATCGCGCGCCACTTGTATATAGTCGACGTTGGCATTGGTCGTGATCTCGCCTGCCAGCACAACCAGACCGGTATTGACGAGGGTTTCGGCAGCCACGCGGGAACGCGGATCCTGTTCGAAAACCGCATCGAGGATCGCATCAGAAATCTGATCTGCTACTTTATCGGGGTGACCTTCAGAAACGGATTCTGAGGTAAAAAGAAAATCGTTAGCCATCGCAAGCTCCTTAATTAAATGACCGTATTGACATTGCCGCAGTCAGTAATGAAACCTGCGACGCTTTAGCGAAATGTTTAACCCGTCTCGCAAGTTGTCTGTATTAACTCGGCGGGAGCAGCTCTCGTTATTTTCAACGCGCTACCAATGTGTGATATTTTACCCCTCTTATTCAGATATTGTCGAACACCCTCGACCTTTCTGACACTTTCTTTTTCTTTTTTTTATTTACTGAGCGGCGTTATGCTTGTCATTTTATTTCGGTTCTTATCTGTTTTTCCACTTCCCATTCTGCATGGGCTTGGCAGTGCACTCGGCTGGCTCGTCTATTTATTATCAAGCGGTTATCGGCAGCGTCTGAAAGATCATATTTCCAGGGCCGGATTCAGTGATTCCCTCAGACCTGCCATTATGGAGGCGGGTAAAAACCTGATGGAACTGCCCTTCATCTGGTGTGCGAATCCGGCGCGCGTGCTGCGCACAGTCAAGGTGGAAAACTGGGAACTGGTGCAGGCGGCGCTAGAGGCAAAAAAAGGTGTTATTTTTCTCACCCCGCATCTCGGCTGTTTTGAAATAGTCGCCCAGACCATCGCCGCCAAAACACCTCTGACCGTGCTCTACCGGCCGCCGCGCAAGGCAGCACTCAAGCCGCTGATCGAAGGGGCCCGCGCCAGGGAGGGCTTGATGCTGGCCCCGGCCAACTTATCCGGCGTGCGTATCATGCTCAAAGCCTTGAAAAAAGGCGAGCTGATCGGACTCTTGCCGGATCAGGTGCCACAACAGGGAGAGGGAGTATGGGCGAATTTTTTTGGCAAACCAGGTTACACCATGACCCTGCCCGCTAAAATGCACACCATGACCGGCGCTCCCATCATTTTGACGTACGCCGAGCGTCTGCCACATGGCCGTGGTTTTGTGGTGCGCTTTGTCGCTTTCGACGCCATTCTGGAAGGCGATGCGACACAGCAGGCCAACACCATCAACACGGCAATGGAGCAATTAATCGCCCGCTGCCCTGCGCAATATTTTTGGAGCTACAACCGCTATAAGACACCCGATGGTGTCCATGGACCAGAACAGGAATCTGCATGAAATTAGTACTTGTCTTAATGTGGCTGCTGCATTGGCTACCACTTTCGCTACTCGGTCGTCTCGGTGAGCTTATCGGCAGCCTGCTCTTTCAACTGATTAAATCGCGCCGGCATATCACGCTGACCAATTTGCGGCTATGCCTGCCGCAACTGAGTGAAGAAGAAAGACTGGCGATCGCCAAACAGCATTTTCAGGTGTATGTACGCAGCGTCCTTGAGCGCAGCATACTGTGGTGGGCTTCCGAGCGCCGCCTGAGAAAACTAATCCATGTCGATCCATCGGTACCGATGGATCTCATTAAAGCCGGCCCGACGATTTTGCTGTGCCCGCATTTTGTCAGTCTTGATGTGGCGGGGATCGCGCTCTCGCTGGAGTCACCGGTATGCTCAATCTATACCGAGCAACGCAATAAAGTGTTTGATGAGGCGCTGCGCAAAGGTCGCCTGCGCTTTAACGACATCAAATTATTCTCGCGTGCCGAAGGGATCAAACCCATCATCCGCGCCATGCGCGAACCGACGCCGTTTTTCATGTTACCGGATATGGATTTTGGTGCGAAAGATGCCGAGTTCATTCCTTTCTTCGGCATTCCGGCCGCGACCCTGACAGCAGTACCGCGCATCGCCGCTGCGACCA
>CANIFC010000122.1 GCA_947466695.1 Oxalobacteraceae bacterium
ACGCAAACGAAGCAAAGCAACATTCAACGCTACGCCACCTTCGGCTACCAAAGCGACGGCAAAGCCATCCTCAGTACCCACGCCAACAACGTCGACAAAGTCACCCTCAACTACGCCACCCCCAATCAAACCACGCTCACCAACAGCCTGGGCCAGACCACGCTCTACAAGCACACGCTCATCAGCGACCAATACCGCCTGACAGAAGTACGTGGTGCCGGCTGCGCCCTATGCGGTGACCCCAATGTGCGTTACAGCTACGACCCATACGCCAGACTCACCAGCACCACCCAACTCACAGCCAAAGGCGAGCCAATCGCCACCATTCAGACTGAACTCGATTATTACGGCAGGCCGCTGGCGGTCAACAGAATCACTTACGTGAACGCCAAAGCCAATCCAGCACAACTACTGGCCCGCTACGTCTACAGCGGCGAACAAGCACAACCAAGCCTGATCGCCCGACCCAGCGTTGTACCGGGTAAAGAACTCATCACCAAGATCAGTTACAACCAGAATGGCCAGCCAATCAGTATCACAGATACAGGCTGGTCACCATCCATCAATAACAAAGACCAACCCACGCAGATAGAGCGCAGCACGCGCTACGGCTACACCCGCATCAACGGGCGCAGCCTGCTCAGTCAGATCGACGGGCCGCTGGCTAACGGCAAGAACAATGACCCGGCAGATTCCGATATCACGGAAATTAAATACGATCGCCTTGGCAGATTCCCGATTGAAATTATTGCGCCAGGCGGCTTCAAAACAAACATGGCGAAACGCGATGCAGCAGGACGATTGCTCCAGATCGGTGATGCGTCCGGCATTGAGTTGGCCTATGAGTTTGATCCCCTTGGCCACATCATCAAAATCAGCAAAGCCGGCAACACGGAAGAACGTCGCTACGATGCACATGGTCAATTGGCGAGCGTCAGACGCTCGAATGGGCAGGGCATGGATTTCAATTACGGCGCTGACGGCCAGTTGGCCGATCTGTTCGACACACAAAAAAACCGGATCCGGATAAACCGCAATACTGAGCGCAAGGTGACCGGTCGTGAACTAATCGCGGCGGATGGCTCGGTCAGGAAACGAGCGGATTCCGCTGAAGAGTCTGCGAAGACGAATTTTACACCGCCAAAAGCGCCGGAACTGGCCAGTGATCTGGCCAGCACCAACGGCATGCAAAGCTGGACTTCAAAGTCGGGGCAGGTGCATCAGCGCTGGTTTGATGATTTTGGCCGAGTGATCGCAATACAAAATCCTGTGACTGGCTTGTCGCAGGCAAGTTACGACAACGCCGATCACATCATTGCCATTCTTGACGCTGCTCAGTTTCGTCAAAGGCTGCAATGGGATCTTTCCGGGCGACTTACCGGCCATTGGATCGCCGCACGCGGTCAGCCTGAACAATTAATCAGGGAAATGAGCTATGTCGGTACGCACCTGATGCGCGCGCACAGCGCCGCCGCTACAGAAGAGCGTCAATATGACAAAAACGGCCGGCTCACCCAGCAGATTCGTAGCACAGCAGGGCATACCTATGTCAACCGTTTCGAATACGACAGTGTTGGCAATTTGTGTCTGCAACTCTTGCCTGATGGAAGCCGCCTAAGCTACCAATGGCAAGACGGCAAAGTGATCGACATGGCCGTCAATGGCCAATCCATTGTAAAAAATGTCCGTTACGCACCCGCCACCGCGATGCCGGTGGCCTACCAGTTAGGCGCAACACGAGTTCAATGGCAGCAAGATCAAAGCGGACAACTGCTGGCGGTGGTCAATGGCACACATCGCTACGCAGTTGGGCAGACTGGTTCAAGTGTGATGCAGGCGCTTGAGCAAACAAACCAGACCGGACTGAGCATCTTTGGCCTTGCCAATGCAATTCAGCCGCCCGCGACGACGCCAAATACGACGCCATTGAGTGCATTAGAAAAAAAGCAGAATGCATCGGGCAATGGGCGCAGTAGCTCACTTGCAGGCTCCATTGACTCGACTGTAGCGGATGGCCTCGAACGTGACGGACGCGGCCTTCCAGCACTTTGGCACGACTGGCAGTTATCCTATGACGGAATGGGGCGTCTTGATTCGGCCGAAAAGCAGGGCGCAAGTCTGCGCTATGGCTACGACGCCTTCGGTGCGCAAGTGCAGGTCAGCCGTCAACAAGGGGGCACAACGTCATTAAAACGTATCGCCCTGTACGACGAATATCGTCGCACCCTCGAAGCTGATAGCCAAGGGCGCATTACGGCGCAAACCATTTATCTCCCCGCGCCAGGAACTTGGCGGCCAGTAGCCAGGCTTACTGCACAAGGTCTGGAAATCTTGTTTACTGATGCGCGCGGCGCTCTCACAGAGGCGCGTACGCTTGATGGTGACGTGACCTGGCATGTCGAATTGGATGCGCGGGGTGGTATTGAACGGCAAGCGAGCCAAGCGCCAGGAAATTGGTACCTCTTTAAACAAGTGATACGCCATCAAGGAATGCGTTTGTGGCAGCGGCTGACTTCCGACATGGCCACAGCCAACATCAGCAAGGCTACGCCAGCGATCAGCTTGCGTCTGCCAGGTCAGACACAAGATCCCGACACGGCGCTTTATTATAATTTCCATCGCAACTATGACCCGGCTACCGGCACCTATCTGGAAGCAGACCCCACCGGTCTGGAAGGGGGCGAAGATCCCTATACCTATGCCGAAGGACAACCCTTACGGTATGTCGATCCCTGGGGTTTGGCAAAAATCCAATACTTCCTGATCGACAGCACACCGACGGACAGCGCAAACAGCACCGCCCGCTGGTCATTCTTTCTCTCTGGTCTCACGGGTAGCAACGCCACCAAGAATTTCTTGTACGATGGTGGCGCCTTCTTAGGTAGTAGCTCAAATCCTCTTTTGGGTGCCGCAGCGCCGATCATCTCCAACGGCACTTTCGCATCATGGACAGCGGGCAACCTGACGGCAGCCAACTTGGCCGATCCCTTGGCCGCCTTCATGGCCTACTACGTTAAAGACATGATCTCGCCGCCTACATTTAACGTCGACATCAGTGACGCGGCAGCCGCATTGCTGGTCAAGAATTTAAATGAGTCCGGCACACCGATGAACAAATATTATGCCAGCGGATGTGTACCACCCGGCTCACCGGCCGGAACGCCAGCGCCCTACGACCTGGTGTTTCCCTCGGTGAAGCTAGGCGCGGTCACACTCTATCCGGGCGGGGTTAAGGGGCAGAACGATGGGCCGACCAACAGCAGTGTCCAGCAAGGAACGGACAGCTTCAAGTGCGACGTTGCAATGACGCCGCAAAGGGAGTTCCAGCGCATCAAGGATGCTCTGGTATTACAAGAAAGCGGTGGTGCCGATTGCAGCAGTAACGGTTGTCCAGCAGGCACACAAAATCCTTCAGGTACGCAAGCCAGTTACGGGCCGACCCAATTTGTTGTCAGCACCATGGTGGAAACCCTGGTCAACTATGAAAAAGGAAAGGCCAGCAATAGCGCTGATCTGTACGCCAAGACCCTGTTTAACGTGAATTCAAAATTTAGTGCGGCAGACCGGAAGACGCTCGGCTTCGATGATGCTTCGGGTAGTGCGACGCAGCTTGCGAGCTGGTTGGCGGCGGCACAAAAGCGGGCGAGATCAATTGGCGTAACTACCCCAACGCCAACTCTTTGGATAGCCCAAACCAATAGTGTCGATCTCAATAAAATCAGTGACGCGACTATCATTGCCTTTGCCAAGGATACGGGCTTCACCCATACAGCCGGTAGTACGAACGACCAGGCATATCAAATGTACGTAAAAATGGTGAAATGGCATCAGATGAAGGCGCTGATGAATTCCTATATGGTCATTGGTACCGCCGCCAAGAAAAAAGTCGAAGCTGACTACGCCGCTGCGCTCAAAAAATCGAACGATGCCACAGCGGTCGCCGCCAAGCCGGGAGCAACACCGGCAGACAAGCAGGCCGCCAAAGATGCGTTGGCGGCCTTGAAAGCGATGCCGAAAACAATCGATGCGGCAGATGCGGCCTATGCCAGCTTGAAGTCAGACAGCGCTGCGCAAACGGCACAAAAGATATCACCGACCAAGCAGTCGCAATTCGATGTACTGCTTGCAGATCTGGGCATGACCAGCAATGGCTTTAAGCCATATTTGCGTGCAACTATCTGGGAAGAGGGCTGGAACGGCTTCAGGAGTGCTAGCATCTTCACCGACAGTAATTTGAAGCAATGGATACTCGATAATTCGGATTCCCTGTATAAGACCAAAAGTAAATTTGATCTCATTAGCGATCGCCGTATCCAGCTTAAAATTGCCGAATACAAAGCCGTGAAACCAAACTATAGTGAAAAAGACATTGCTGCATATTTTGCGTACTTCCATAACCATGGGGGAACCGCGTCAGAATCAGAGGTCTATGCTTTTGGGTATGTGCAACAATTCTTGAAGCACTGGAATGCGGCTACCTGTCCCACCACGGCAGCCACTCGCCTATCACTCGACCCTGTCACACCTTAAGGAAACAAGATGATTTATCTGAAACCAGCCCGCATTTTGCTGATCTTATTCGCGCTAGCGCTCTCTACTGGATTTGCCAGTGCCGCCACGGAAGACAATGAATTTAGCCTGAAACTTCCTGCCTGCAAGAAAGATTCAACGGCGTGGACGCATTATCTCAAAAGTTTACCTAAATTCTCTAACCCGATTTACAACCTGATCTGGGCAGACCTTGATGGCGATGGACAATGCGACGTGCTGGCATCCATGGCGCCAGAGTTTCAAAAAGGCGACGTTGAAGGTCAATTAACTTTTCCCTGGATAATGAAGAACGCTGGCTGTACATTTCTATTTAAAAACAAAGAATTTGACAGCTTCGTGCCGGGAACAGGAACCTTGAATTGTAAGGAGGCTGAGTATCCTCTGGCATCGGCGATGCCCATTTACAGTAAGATCGCCAAGAAAACCTTCTTCGTAGGGTTTCAATATCAAACGTCGGATCCCGGATTACTTATTTTTGGAGGTAACGAAGCTGAAAAAAAATTCCCACATACACATGCCAGCGTCATGCGATTCTATTTACGAAGCCTGCTGCGCTTACAGAGGGACTTTATCGCAACTTATCGGAAAAAATCAGTCAGTGGGCATGAGGAAACCCAAGGACAATTTGCTGCATCGATGCTCCATGATGAAATTGATGGTGTAGAGGGTTGGAAAGCGGCAGATTTGTTTGCACTACCTGAAGAACAGGCGGATAAGCTAGTCGAGCAGATTCGCGCCGAAGTCGCCGCCGAACCGATAGGAACAGGCACGGGAATTCATCCGTAATGACTTACGTGAAACGAGTCCATATTCTGTTGACTTTACTGGTACTAGCACTCTTTGCTGGAACCGCCAGCGCTGCTACTGAAGACAATGACTTTAGCCTGAAACTGCCTGCTTGCAAAAAAAATGTGACAGCGTGGAAACAGTATTTGGCAGAAGGAAATAATAAGGACCTGAGTCGCGTGAATAATCCTCTTTGGACAGATCTGGATGGCGACGGTCAGTGTGATGTTGTGGTATCTATGGAGCCTGAGTTTACGAAAGCGAACCCGGAAGGAAAGCTGACTTTCCCGTGGACAATGAAAAACTATGGCTGTGAATTTTTTTATAAAAATGGAAAGTTCGACACCAAACCAGCGGGCAATGGAACCTTGAATTGTTCCGAGGCCGAGTATTCACTTCATTCAGCTATGCCCATTTACAGCAAGATCGCAAAAAAGACATTTTTGATCGTTTTTGAATATACTGTCTCAAGTCCGGGTTTAGGTGTATTCGGCAATCAAGATATAGATGCAAATTATGCCAATTTTTTACACTCACACTCACAGGCAAGCGCCATGCGGTTCTATTTGCGCAGTTTGTTGCGCTTACAGAGAGACTTCATCGCAACGTATCGAAAAAAATTAGCCGATTGGCATGGCGAAACGCAAGGACAAGTGGCCGCTGACATGTTCCATGACGAAATTGATGGTGTAACTGGCCATAGGGCATCCGATCTATTCGCCGTACCTGAAGAGCAGGCGGATAAGTTAGTCGAGCAGATTCGAGCCGAAGTCGATGCAGAGCCGATAGGAACCGGCACGGGTATCCATCCATAATGACTAACCTGAGACAAGCTCATATGTTACTGATTTTACTGGCGCTGGCACTCATTACCGGATCCGCTAGTGCTGCCACGGAAGACAATGAATTTAGCCTGAAACTTCCTGCCTGCAAGAAAGATTCAACGGCGTGGACGCATTATCTCAAAAGTTTACCTAAATTCTCTAACCCGATTTACAACCTGATCTGGGCAGACCTTGATGGTGATGGACAATGCGACGTGCTGGCATCCATGGCACCGGAGTCTACGAAAGTGTACATGGAAGGTACGCTTACTTTCCCATGGATTATAAAAAATTATGGATGCGAATTTTTTTACAAGAAAGGAAAATTTGACACCAAACCAGAGGGCAATGGAACCTTGAATTGTTCCGAAGCGGAGGATTCGTTGTATTCCGCCGTACCCATTTACAGCAAGATAGCTAAGAAGACGTTCTTAGTGTTATTTAACTATGGCATGACGAATCCTGGCCCAGCAGTATTCGGTAAAGAAGATATTGACACGAATCGTGCAAATTTTCCGCACACAACACCCAGCGTCATGCGGTTTTATTACCGCAGTCTGTTGCGGTTACAGAGAGACTTCGTTGCAACCTACAAGAAAAAATCCCATAGTCAAACTGGTCTGACACAAGGGCAAGTGGCAGCAAGCATGTTAGATAATGAGATTGATGGGGTAGAGGGTTGGAAAGCGGCAGATCTGTTTGCACTACCTGAAGATCAGGCTCGCAAATTGATTGATCAGATCCGCGCCGAAGTCGCTGCAGAACCAATAGGAACCGGCACGGGCATCAGTCAAAAATGACTTATTTAAAACGAGTCAGCATCTTATTAACCTCTATGGCAGTACCACTCTTGCCCTAGCCCTAATAAATCACACTCTATGTCGACGCCCTGATCGCCTACGCTAAAAACAACAAGTCCAAGTCAGCCACCGTCACTGGCTACAACGACCCAATTGGCAGAGATTGGTCTAGCCCCGCGCTTTCGCGGGCTCATATCCAAATTGATTGCCTGGCCCCGGACAGGCGCGTCATCGTCACCATGAATCAATAAAAAAAGCAAAAAAATGATCAACCACCCTCTCCATAAAACATTGCGTCGCGCCATCCTTAGCCTCAGTCTGCTCACAGGCCTGCTCACCATAGGCAGCGCCATGGCAGTCGCACCCAGTTGCTCGCCCCCCGGCACAGGCAACCCCTGCGCCGCAGCTGTCGCCAACCCCATCAACGTCATCACCGGCAACAAATACCAGCAAGAAAGTGACCTGCCAGCCTTACCTGGTGTGCTCGGGCTAGAAATCGTACGGCACTACAACAGCGGCCTCTCCGGCCCCAACCACGCCACCGGCATTCTCGGTCGCGGCTGGAAACTCTCATACGAAACTGAACTTGTCATCAGCGCCTACAGCATCCAGATCACCCAAGCGGACGGCACCGTACTCGACTTCGGGCGTGACCCGCTCAATCCCAAAACAGCCAGCAACGCCAACCCCGCCAACGGCCGCCTCAAGATTGCTAGCACCAGCCGCGGTGACGAAGTGCTCTGGACCAAATTAGACGGCACCCAATACAGCTTCAACAGCCAAGGCAAGCTCAGTCAAATCCTCGCCCCCACAGGCGAGTTCGTCAGCCTGCAACACGACGCCAAAGGCTGGCTAGTCAAAGTCACCGACCCGCAGCAACGCAGCCTCAATCTCAACTACCTCGACAAAAGCAATGCCAAAGCCAACGACCGCTTCAAAGGCGTACAAAGCATCACCAGCCCGGTAGGCCAATTCAGCTACCAATACGGCAGCACCAAACCCAAAGGCAGCAGCATCGCCGACATCAAGTTGCTGTCCAATCTAGTCGCAGTGATCTATCCAAGCAATCACAAAAACGATAACAACAGCAATCACAAAAACGATAGCAACAGCAAAGACACAACAGAGCCACAAAGCGGCCGCCAATATCACTACGAAGACCCCCAACACCCAACGCTACTGAGCGGCATCAGCATCGTCGGCGAAGTAGCAAACG
>CANIFC010000123.1 GCA_947466695.1 Oxalobacteraceae bacterium
CCAGAATGTTTCTAGTCATGCTGCATCTTGCCCGCCGGTTTGCGCACTTGCACTTCGACTGCAGGCTGATTTTTGTGTTCCATATGCATGCTCCTGGTGCCGGAACTGGTGCTGCGCGTCGGTTCTGCGACCTTACCTTGCCATTCGCGCGCTACCGTACCTTCCGGATGCTGATACCAGCCGTGGTCCTGATAGTCGCCGCGTTTTTGTTCCTTGCGTACTTTCAGCACGCTGAACATACCACCCATCTCAACACCGCCAAACGGCCCTTCACCGGTCATCATGGGAGCGGTATTGTCCGGTAACGGCATTTCCATCTGACCCATGTCGGCCATGCCGCGGTCTCCCATGACCATGTAATCAGGAATGAGTTCGCTGATTTTTTTGGCGACACCTTCATGATCAACTCCGATCATCGTTGGCGCGCTGTGGCCCATGGCATTCATGGTGTGGTGTGACTTGTGACAGTGAAAGGCCCAGTCGCCTTCTTCATCGGCAATGAATTCGATCTGGCGCATCTGTCCGACTGCAACATCGGTGGTAACCTCCGGCCAGCGCGCCTGGCGCGGTACCGGACCGCCATCGGTGCCGGTGACCTGAAA
Organism: Oxalobacteraceae bacterium; assembly: GCA_947466695.1. Taxonomy (GTDB): domain Bacteria; phylum Pseudomonadota; class Gammaproteobacteria; order Burkholderiales; family Burkholderiaceae_D; genus Undibacterium. Next base: position 603 of record CANIFC010000123.1, read on the forward strand.
TTCATGGCCGTGAATATGGATGGGGTGGTTGGTCATCGACAGATTGCCGACCCGGATGCGGACCCGGTCATTCTTGCGTACGACCAGTGGCGCGATGCCAGGAAAGATGCGGCTGTTCCAGCTCCAGATGTTGAAGTCGAGCATGGTCATGATCTTGGGTGTGTACGCGCCGGGATCAATATCGTAGGAGTTGAGTAAGAAGACAAAGTCACGGTCTACTTCGTCGATGTGTGGATGCTTTGCCTTCGGGTGGGTGATCCAGGTACCCATCATACCCATCGCCATCTGCGTCATTTCATCGGCGTGCGGATGGTACATGAAGGTGCCGGGACGACGCGCGACGAATTCATAGACAAAAGTTTTACCTGCCGGTATGCCTTGCTGCGTCAATCCTGTAACGCCATCCATGCCGTTGGGCAGGCGTTGCCCGTGCCAGTGCACACTGGTATGTTCCGGCAGTTTATTGGTGACAAAAATACGTACTTTGTCACCCTCGACGACCTCGATCGTCGGTCCTGGTGACTGACCATTGTAACCCCACAGGTGAGCGGTAAAACCGGGCGCCATCTCGCGTACCACGGGTTCGGCCACCAGGTGAAATTCCTTGACGCCATTATTCATACGCCAGGGCAGGGTCCAGCCGTTGAGTGTGACGACCGGATTGTAGGGCCGGCCGGTAGTGGGAATCAGCGGTGGCATCGTGTCTGGCGTCGTTTGCAGAACAGGTTCCGGTAATGCCGCCATAGCCACTTTGCTTACTGCGGCAGCGCTGGCTGCAGCAGTAATAGCACCAAGAGTACCGAGGCCACCAAGAAATTTTCTGCGGGTTCTTAATTGCTCATTCATGTTGTCATTCGTCCTGTTATCCGTATTTGTATTTTTGCTGATATCGGTGTTTTTATCGCTATTCATGGCTCAATGGACTCCATTCGCTGATCCGGTTGTCGCGCTACCGTTGCTGGTGGCACTGATGCTGAAATCGGGTTTTCCGGTCAGACTCATGTCGAGGTCGGCCTGTGCCAGCCAAAAATCACGCGTCGCTTCGATGGCACTATTGACGCTGGCGATCTGCGAGCGGGCATCGGCCAGCAAATCAAAAACGCCGATGAACATGCCGTTATAGCGCAGCAGGTTTTCTTCCGAGATTTTCTTTTTCAACGGGACTATTTCGTCGCGGTAGTGTCTGGCGATGTCGTAGCTGGAGCTGTAGGCGAAATAGGCTTGCCGCACTTCCGACTGCGCATTGATGGCGATCTCGGCAGTCCGGTTGAGTGCCTGCATATACACCGCTTCGGCCTTGGCGATTCTGGCGCCACCCCAGTTAAAGAGGGGTAGTTCCAGGCTGATTTCATAACCGCGCTGGGTCGGCGCCTGGTTGGAGGTGTTATTTACTGCGCCCAGTTCCAGTACGTTAATGAAACGGGTCGCCTTGCTCAGGCCGAGATTATGCGCCAATTGTTCTGTGCCAAGTCGCGCCGCCTGCACATCAAGGCGCTGGTCGATCGCCAATTGCTCGATCTGGCGGGAGGGATCAAGGTTTGCAGGCAGGTCGGGCAACCTGGCCGGCAAAATAAAGCCGCCGGTATCTGTCGCATCGTTTCCACTGACGGATACGCCCAGCAAGCGTGTCAGTTTTTCCCTTGCACGATTTTGCGACTGTGCGGCGTGGGCCAGACTTACTACGGCATCGGAATAAAAAGACTGTTCACGTACCTGTTGTAGTTGATTAAAATTACCCGCCTTGAGCATACGCCTGGCCAGCTCTGCGCTGGCATCGGCAGCTTTTTTTACTTGCTGCATGTACTGCAGGGTTTGATCTGCTGCCACGGCGGTATAAAACGCCTTGCGTGTTTCTGACGCCATCGAGAGCATTTGCAAGGCGGCCTGACGCTTGCTTGCTTCAAAGCGGCGTTGCTCCATCTGGCGCGTGTAAGGTAGTGCCAATAAACGCACCAGACTGAAGTGGATGCCGCGTTCAAGCTCGACTTCATCCCCTTTCGTTAATCGGCCGAAACTAAAGCCAGGATTGGCCATTTGGCTCGATTGCACCATGTCAGCCTCGGAGATGCCAAGTTCAAACAAGGCCGCCTGCAGCCCTCGATTGTTGAGTAAAGCCACTTCAACAGCGCTATCAGCATTGAGTGGTGCCACCAGCAGCTTCTTGACTTTCTGCGCGGCAGCGTCCGATTCAGCGGGAGTGCGTTGCCAGATCAGCGGCCCGTCGGTTTTTTGCCCTAGACGGGTTTGCGCGATTTTTTCGACATCGTCGAATCCGCCATCAGGACTCAGGGATGCACAGGCGCCTAGCAGGAGCGGCAACATGAGAGGCGCGAATCGCGTCAGGATGCGCCTTTGAGAAATTATCGGATACATACTATCCTTTTAAAAAAGTGAAAGTTGATACAGATCGCCCGCCTATTATGGCTGGAGCGAACGCGGCACTGCTGCCGTGAAATGGATTTTTTGTGAATTTCAATGAAGTGCTGAGGCGCGGACTTTTGCGCAGATTATGCTTGATCTGTCAGATAAGGCATACAGCCAGACCTGGTTCAGCTAAGTTTTCAGGCTCGGGGTGGTCGTTCCGGGCTGTTGCCTATATGGCCGGAGTAGGACGAGAGGGACAGGTTAATTTTTTCTGCTGAAAAGGAAATGACGTTGGCCCTGATAGCGGGGGAGAACAATACAGCGCCGACACAACATGTCGCACAAGAGCTACATTTTTCTTTATTCAGTGAAGTTAGTGAAGTCAGTTGTTCTGGTGTGTGATGCGCATCGCTGGCCTGAATGGTTGCGGTCGCCGTTGCGCCGTTAATAGCATTGGCATCGACGTGATGCTGGTCATCAGGAGCGTGCTGCTGACCTGCTGGTGTCGTCTGCTGATGCGTGACGCCACACATGCGCATGCTGGCCGCAGCGACCCCTTGAGCGGGTAGCATCACCATCAGGAAGCACATTATTAACAGGTGACCGAGCTTTTTCATAGACTCCATTATAGCCGATACTTTTCTGCTGAGCAGTCCGGCATAAAAACCGCGATGTTTCCGGCGATCGCTACTTATCCTGATTGTGGGTAATTCTTTCAGTTTCTTTCAGTTTCTTTCAGTTAAGTCGCGCTATCTGGTTCCATCACAGTCGGGGCATCAGCTTGCGCTGCCTTGCCGGACGGTACTCATCTGGACTTAACGACCAATGCGACACCTGCCAAGGTAATGAGCATGCCCGACATGGCTGTCATGGTAAAACGTTCGCCAAACATCAGCCACGCCATGACGGCGGTGACTGCCGGAACCAGGTACATGTAGCTGGTCACTTTGGTCGCTTCACCGTTTCTGATCATGATGAAGAGGACGGAAATACCGACGCCTGACAAAACAAAGACAGACCATGCCATGGCGGCAAAAAATTGTGGCGTCCACTCGATGCTCTGGGTTTCCAGCATCAGTGCCAACGGTAAGGTCACAATCAGGGACGCCAGAAACTGAATCACCTGGCCAGTGCGGACATCAAAAGAAGGACAGGTTTTTTTTTGGTACAGGGTACCCAGTGTCATTGACAGCAGGGCCATGACCGCCAGCGCAATGCTGCTGCCCGACAAGCCGACCAGGGAGATTTTATTGGCCACCACCAGGCCGACACCGAGGATGCCCAGACCTAAGCCGAACCATTGCTTGCCTTGCGTGCGCTCACCGATGAACGGGCCAAAAACGGCAGTCAGGATCGGTTGCGTGTTGACAATCAGCGCTGCCAGTCCGGCGGGCATCCCCAGTTTGACCGCACACCAGACGCCGCCAAGGTAGCCCGCCTGCATCAGGATGCCGGCGATCGCAATGTGTGGCCAGGCGGATCTGGCAGGCCAGGGCGCTCGCATGGTGACTGCCAGCGTTCCCATGAACAGGATGACTCCGACATAGCGCAGGCTCAGGAAGGTGAGTGGCTCTGCGTAGGGCAGTCCGTACTTGGCCACGACATAGCCGGAAGCCCAGATGAAAATAAAAATAGCGGGAAGAAAACGCAGCAGCGGGGAAGGGCGTGAGGTCATGGAGTGAATATCAAAATCGAAGACAAAAACAAGCCCGGAAGTCAAGGTGGAACATCAGGGATACGCGGGCCTGGCGGATATTTTATTTCTCATTTCGTGAGCGATGCCGGAACTGCGCCCCTGAGCCAGACTTGCCTCAGTCTATGGTTGAGGATTGTAAAATATGTACGGATCATGATAGCGCGTACGGCATTGTCCATGGTCAAAATATAGATGAAAAAAAACCTGTGATGCAAGATGTCATCACAGGTTTTTTTCATCTTTTCCCGATGGGTGTATCAGGAAAAAATTCTGGTTTTAGGCCAGGTTGGCGTTAGCAAAATCCCAGTTGACCAGGGACCAGAACGCTTCCAGATATTTTGGACGTGCATTACGGTAGTCGATGTAATAGGCGTGTTCCCAGACATCGCAGGTCAGCAATGGCGTGTCAGTTGTCGTCAACGGTGATGCTGCATTTGATGTGTTCACGATGTCGAGTGAACCGTCCGCTTTTTTCACGAGCCATGTCCAGCCAGAGCCAAAATTGCCGACGCTGGACTTGGTAAAGGCATCCTTGAAGGCTTCAAATGAGCCCCACTTGGCGTTGATCGCCTCAGCGACCGGACCGGTTGCTGCACCGCCGCCGTTAGGCTTGAGACCGTTCCAGTAAAAAGTGTGATTCCATACCTGGGCTGAATTATTAAAGACGCCTGCTGAAGATTTCTTGATGATTTCTTCCAGTGAGGCATTTTCGAATTCTGTACCTTTAATCAGGTTATTGAGATTCGTGACATACGTCTGATGATGCTTGCCGTAGTGATATTCCAGAGTTTCTTTAGAAATGTGGGGCGCCAGGGCGTCCATTGCATAAGGCAGTGCCGGTAGGGTATGTTCCATTGTGCATCCTTCTCTAGTGATTTCGGTGTGTATTGGTTCCAACGGTCTGAAACAACAAGCCTGTATTGTAAGCGTTTGCCGCAATGCGTGCACCATTGCCTGAGCTTTACGACATTTTCAGGTAGAAAAAACTCAGTTGAGCGCTTCAGGTAAAATTTTTACCGAGCTGATAGCCAGTTCTGCATAATCGCTGGCGGTGCGCAAGTGGAGCACGCTGTTTGCCTCAATCTCTTTGGCTGAACCAATGAGTTTGCCGGCCTGGTCGCTCAGGATGACGTAACCGCGTTCTAATGTGCGCTGAGGATTCAATAACTCAAGTTGCGTCTGCAGTGAGGTGACGCCCAATTTTTGCTGTCCGACAAGGCGCAGCATGGCTTCGGTCAGGCGGCGTTGTGTGTCATTGAGATGCAAGCGTACTTTTCCGGTATCCGGGCGCTTCGCTGTCAACTTGATGCGTAATTGGGCCAATTGCGATTGCGCCTGCTGAAACGGGATATGGCTGGCATAACGCAAGCGCTGTGTGCAGTTTTGCAGTTGCAGGCGCTTTCCGGCAATCGCCGACCTTGGGCTGAGCAGGCGGCGTGCGGTCCAGTCCAGCGTCTGGGTGCGGGTTGCCAGTTGTCTTTGGAACCCTCGTTGTAAATGGATTTGCTGCTGTCTTAAGTGCGCCATCCAGTCAGCCCGGGCGGTCGCTGCCAGTTCTGCCGCAGCGGTGGGCGTCGGGGCGCGGACGTCTGCGGCGAAATCGGCAATCGTGAAATCGGTTTCATGGCCGACGCCGCTGATCACCGGCATGCTGCAATGGGCAATTGTGCGCGCCACCACTTCGGCATTAAATGACCACAGGTCTTCAATACTGCCGCCGCCGCGACAGACCAGCAAGACATCACATTCCTCGCGGGCCGAAGCGGTTGCTATGGCCTGGGCGATTTTTTCGGCTGCACCCTCGCCCTGTACCGGAGTCGGGTAAAGAATGATCTCGACATGCGGCGCACGGCGGTGCAAGGTGGTGAGGATGTCGCGCAGCGCAGCCGCTTGCAGGCTCGTCACAATACCGATGCGCCGCACGAAGACGGGAATGGTGCGTTTGCTGGCGGAGTCGAACAGGCCTTCGCCCGCCAGTTTCGCCTTGAGCTGTAAAAAAGCTTCGTACAGGTTGCCGACGCCGGCACGGCGAATTGCCTCGACGTTGATTTGATAGTCGCCGCGCGGTGTATAGAGGCTCACCAATGCACGCACTTCCACTTTGTCTCCTTCGCGTGGGGCGAAATCAGCATACTGGGCGCGACCGCGAAACATGACCGCTTTTACCTGGGCTGCACTGTCTTTCAGTGTGAAATACCAGTGCCCTGACGCGGCGCGCGTGAAATTGGAAATCTCTCCCGAAATCCAGGTCAGTGGGATGTTGCGTTCCAGAAGTTGGGCAACAGCCTGATTAAGCGCTGAAACTGTAATGACAGAACCGTTGGTGAATGGCGAGTCGGGGCGTGCGGCAGGGCGGGAATCGGGAATCATTAGGCGGGAGTAGGCGAAAAAAGCTGTCCACAAAATAGTGGGATCGCCGCCAGAATGTCATCAAGACAGCCAGATGTCAAAAAGAATTGATGGTGCTTGCGTAAGTATTTGATTTTCAATGAAGAAATAAGATGATCTATCAATTGAGCTGACCTGAACATTTCCATCGAGTCAATAACTTTACTGTCTTCAACGCAATTTATACACAAAGTTATCCACAGAGAATAGGAATATTGCTAATACATCGTTTAATTTGAATCCATATTGCCTTTGCTTATTTTAGATGCATTCAGTAAATATCCCATTAAATCAACAACTTGCTTATTTTAGTGTAAGTTATTCACAATCTTATCCACAAAATATTGTGTTGAACAAAATAATTTTTAGTGACTGAGTAAGCTCCTACCAATAATCCAATGATACTTAGACTGCATCAGATAATCATAAATTTTGCTAAAAAGAAATTATTTCTGGTTCTGCCTATTTTATACTCGTTCATTAAATATCTATTTAAATCAATGGTTTATCATCTATTTTTCATTTTTTACACAAGCTTATCCACAGAAATTGTGAAAAACCAGCTGTTTTCAAATTTTATTTTAAAAGCAATATTCTCAGGTCTGCTTATTTTATAATCGCTGAAATAATATTTATTCGAATCATGGTGTTAGAACGTTTTTACCTCTTTCTGCACAAAGTTATCCACAGAAATTGTGAAAAACTTTTATTTCAATAACATGTCTATCTGGCTTTGTTGATGGTGATGTTCTCAAAGCTTGGCCTTCAGCCTGCCCGTTTGTTGAGCAGTGAACTAATGATGAATAAAATCATGCACTTACTCATTAATTTGCGGCTTATCCACAATCTTGTCCACAAAATTTGTGCGAAAAATGAATGAGCGGAAATAATGTGCTTATCCGCGCGTGTTATATAGCTTGCACAATATGCCGTTGTTGCCGCGCACGAGGACTTGCCATGCATGACCGGACACTATTTCATTGAAACCGCAGAGGTCTGGGCTGGAAGGATTTTAGTGTGTCCGGTAAGTACCATTTTCCGGGTAAAAATTGCCTTGGTGAATCTATCTTGACGTTCTGATATTCATAAGTTACACTGTGGAAAC
>CANIFC010000124.1 GCA_947466695.1 Oxalobacteraceae bacterium
AATCAGCAACTTCGCCAGGACGTAACCATCTTAAAAAAAGCTTCGGCCTTCTTTGCCCGCGAAATGAAATGATCTACCCGCTCATTCGCCAACTGCAAAAGGAGGCCATCCCGGTCAAACAAAGCTGCCGCGTTCTGGACGTCAGCCGGTCCGGTTTTTACGGGGCACAGCGGCGTTCCGCCAAGCCAGTTGTGTGCAAGGCGAGCGTGCACCTGAAGGCGGCGTTCATGGCAAGCCATCAGAGCTACGGCAGCCGCCGGTTGGTCACTGCCATGGCCAACGAAGGCTTCAAAATCGGGCGCTACAGGGTGCGCAGCATGATGCGCAAGGCAGCCTTGAAGCCCGTCTGGAAGCGCAAATTCGTTCACACGACAGACAGCAAGCACGACTTGCCGATCGCTGCCAACGTGCTCAATCGGCAGTTCAATCCGACAGCGCCGAATCTGGCTTACGTCAGCGACATCACTTACATCCGTACTGGCGCGGGGTGGTTATACCTCGCCACAGTTCTGGACCTGTATGCACGCAAGGTGGTCGGCTGGGCCATGGCACCGAGCATGCCCGCCAAACTGGTCTGCGATGCGTTGAGCATGGCCATTCAGCAGCGGCGGCCCGCGCCAGGTCTGATCGTTCATTCGGACCGAGGCAGCCAGTACGCAAGCGAGCTTTACCAGAATATGCTGTCGGAAAACCGCTTCGTCTGCAGCATGAGTTGCAAGGGAAGTTGTTGGGATAATGCCGTGGCGGAACGTTTCTTCTTGAATCTCAAGATGGAACGCGTCTGGCAGCGTCAATATGCCAATCACGCCGAGGCCAAGGCTGACATCACCGACTACATCGTCGGCTTCTACAACTACAAGCGCATCAATTCAGCATTGGGCAATCTGTCACCCTCCGTCTACGAACGGAAAATGGCAGCACACGAACCTATCGTTGTGTCCGAAATTACTTGACCACAGCACACGCCTGTTATCTTGAATTTCATCGCTGCCACGTTTTTTGCCTTCTGCTTTGCAATGTCCTTGTGTGCGGTTTCCCAAGTTATCGCTCGTGTCATCAAGTAATAGCCATGCTCATCGAATTTTCCGTCAATGGTGTAAGCAGATTTTGAGGGGTACCGCGGTTGAATATTTCTCTTATACAGGCCGCCCACGACGAATCGGAAATGAAAATTATCCGGCGACATCTCGTAGCGTCGGCAATCGACAATATCAACCCAATACCCTTTTGCTTTATCGAGATGCATTTTTACAAAGAGAACTGCAAAGGCCTCTTCGGTGTTGGCGTATGCCAGGTATTTTTTAAGTAGTTTGTCGTCCATAAATCTGTCCTGGATACCGTACATTGTGTCATTTTCAGAAGACGACTGCACAAATTTTCGGAAGTCGTCTGCATAGATTCAAATCACTGCTTGGGTAACAATTTTTCACCGTCAGGCCACCATTCTCCCTGGCCTCTTCCAAAAGATATAAAAAACGACTCGACATTATTAGCATAATGTCATAATTTTCTTCAAATTTATTTTCTTGGTCTTTAAAAATTTCTTCTTGTCATAGCAGTACGTCCGGTAAGTACCTCCATGGATGATTAAAATGAATCAGATGGCGCGGGAACTATCGTGACACAGGAGGTTGTGGTGACTAAGTAGGCATGCGGAAGAAAATTCACAGAGGAATCACCGCTGCCGTCTGTGCCGGCCGAAACGTTTGTGAAACCAGTTTCGCACAATTACTTAGGTTGGATGCTTACCGTCAAACTGCTTGTCTATCTATTCACAGGACGAGACGATCCAGCACCGATTTGGCGCACTACTGGCGATGCGCGCGTTTTTCCGGATACGTCAACTTGCTTTCGTAGATGCGCTTCTCGGTCGCATAGAACAAATCTATTCATTCTAGCGCCGAGGCCACCGGCCCTGGCTAGATGTCCTTCCTCTCGAATGAGTTCAGTACTGTACGTGGGGCTTCGTCGGCAAGATGATTGCCACACAGCAAGCCGACTGAAATGTTGCCCCTTCCAAACTGGGCGTGCGGCACGATCATCCAGATACCAGCTCTGTTTATTTATTAAATATCAAAAACTTTTATCGGCATCTGATGTTTAATGAAAACAATCATGCATTCATGTTTGGCATCCCCTCATGCACTTTTTATGATGATATCCGAACTATTTTCGGCATGTTGTCATGATCCTGTTTTTAAAATCAACATTCACTTTTATACTAGAAAATCTGAGATGACTATTGCTGATATCACTGAAACTGGGGATGTTCACGGTCTTATACCGATTCGTACACTGCAGGACGCGATACTAAATAATGTCCATTTTTCTTATATTGCTACCAATGTCAGCGGAATCATTCAAATTTTCAGCGCTGGAGCAGAAAAAATTCTGGGTTATGCAGCAAATGACGTGTTGAACAAGATCACGGCAGCAGATCTTTGTGATCCTCAATATCTGGCCAAACGGAGCCAAACCTTATCCATCGAAGCTGGAGCAGACATCATGCCAGGATTCGAGGCTCTGGTACTCAATGCCGACTTCAGTTCAGTCGATCAGTATGAAATGAATTTCATGCGAAAAGACAAGAGTTGTCTTGCGACTTTTGTTTCTGTCATGGCATTGTGCAACATACAGGAGGCCATTATTGGTTATATTTTTATCATAAAAGATAATACTGAAAAAAAATTTATTGATAAAAAATTACATGATCTTCAATTTTATACTCGCTCCTTGATTGAATCGAGCATTGACGCACTCGCAACTACGGATCCAATGGGAATAATCACCGATGTCAACTCTCAGATGGAAAAACTTGTAGCTTGCAGTCGTCAAGATTTGATAGGCTCGCCATTTGGAAAATATTTTACAGATCCGGTCATGGCAGATACAGGAATTAAAAAAGTATTGATTGAAAAAAAAGTAATTGACTATGAAATGACTGCCATTTCCATCAATGGAAATAAAACAGCTGTTTCATGTAATGCAACGACATTTTATGATCAAAATCAGAAGCTTCAAGGTGTATTCGTGCAGGCACGGGATATTACCGAACGCAACAAAGTTGATGAGAAAATAAGAAAAGTAAATCATCTTTTAACATGCATCGGAAAATCACAAGCCGCCTTTATTATTGAAAAAAATTCCATGTCAATGTTCAACAATGTATTGACTGAATTGCTTGAAGCATCAGAGAGTGAAATTGGTTTTATTTCTGAAGTTTTGTATGACGAACAAAAAATTCCATACTTAAAAACTTTTTCTATTTCCAATGTAGCATGGAATAAAGAATCCGAAGAAATGTTTGATATTGCCTCAAGAACAGGTTTGGAATTTCATAATCTCCATACTCTTTTTGGTGCAGTAGTAACCTCTAATAAATATGTAATTTCGAATAATCCAGAGAGTGATCCACGCAAAGGCGGTCTACCAAATGGCCACTACCGAATTGACAACCTGCTTGGCATTCCCTTTTATAAGTTGAACAAAATAATTGGCATCTATCTGGTTGCAAACCGGACTGGTGGCTACGATGAAGCGATGGTAAATTATCTGCAGCCGTTCACAGATACATTGGCGAACCTGGTCGAGGCTGTCAACGAAAACAGACGGCAAGCCATCACTGAAAAAAAATTGAAAGAGAGCGAGCACCGTTTTCGTGGACTGGTAGAAACTGCGCCAACGATTGTTCTCTTGCTCAATCCGGATTGGACGATTGACTATGTGAATCCCTATCTGGAAAAATTGACTGGATACCAACGCAATGAAATCCTGGGCAAGGATTGGCTCACCACTTTCATCCCCGAACACGATCGAGAACATATCAAGGTGTTACTCGAAACGAGCTTGGCGAGTAAGTCGTTACTTGATATCGTTCATCCAATCCGCACGCGCGATGGAAGAGAACTTCAGATCGAATGGTACGACTGCGAACTCTTGGATGAAACCGGTAACGTCAACGGCCTGCTAAAAATAGGACAAGATGTAACAGAACGTCTTCAGTTTCAGCGTCAACTTGAGAAATCTCTGTCTGAAAAAGAAATGATGATGCGGGAAATTCACCATCGGGTAAAAAATAATTTACAGATGATCAGTGCCATGCTGGAGTTGCAAGCCAATGCCATGACGGACAAGAATGCATTGAATTACTTTAAAGATAATCAACAACGCATTTTATCCATGGCATTAATTCATGAGCAACTTTATCAAAATGGAAATTTTGGAACTATTAATTTTCCTTTTTATCTACGTGATTTGGTATCGAACCTGCGCTCTCAATTCAATGATCTTTGCCCTAATTTAAAAATAGAGATTAATACCATGCCTTGTCTCTTGCCTGTAGATGTTGCCATTCCCATCGGCCTAGCGTTCAATGAACTGACGAGCAATGTTTTCAAACATGCTTTTAACATTGAGATGGATGGCGAATTGCATATCGATCTGAAATATAGTGATGATGGCGTTTTAATACTAACAATAAAGGATAATGGCAAGGGTTTTCCAGAAGGCCTCGATATTTATAATAATAAATATTTTGGATTGCGGTTAGTTCGGCTTTTAGTTGAAAAACAATTACATGGAAAATTGACATTTGAGTCCAATCACGGCACAAGCGTAGTTTGTCAATTGCGAGTTGAAGAGTGAGCAAGTCGATATTCATTGTTGAAAATGATGCATTGACCGTCATCCAAATTGAAAACTATATTGAAAAAATAGGTTATCAGTTATCAGGAGTTTCCGACAATGCAGAAGCTGCTCTATTACAGATAAAAAAATCCAAACCGGATCTGATTTTAATGGATATCCGGCTCAATGGAGATATCGACGGGATTGAAGTTGCTGCCAGATTGAAAGCTGAAAGCAACGTAGCTGTGGTTTATCTCACAGCTTACTTTGACGACGATTTACTGGCTCGCGCCAAACTTACCGAGCCATTTGGGTATCTTGTAAAGCCTTTTAGCTTGCAAGACTTGAAGGCCAGCATTGAAATTGCGATTTATAAAAACGAGGTGGCACGCCGGATAAAGCATCATCATATTGATAAAAAAGTGCAACTTGCTGCGAATGTCTTTACTCATATTCGGGAAGGCATGATGATTATAAGCGCCGACGGTTACATTCTTGACATCAACGAAACGTTCAGTCGTATTACCGGCTATGAGTGCACAGATGTGATTGGCAAGAGTGTTGCACTGCTGTGTTCCGACCATCATGACAAGGCGTTCTATGCTTCGTTGTTGCTCAGCCTGATAGAAAACGAGCATTGGTACGGCGAGATCTGGGGACGGCACAAAAACGCAGAGGTGTCCCCTGTGATGCTGACGATCAGTGCAGTACGCGATGCTGCAGGCAATATCGAGCAGTATGTAGCGCTATTTTCTGACATATCGAAGCGCATGGCACATGAACATGCGCTGGAGCAGATTGCGTATTACGATGCCTTGACCGGTTTGCCCAACCGCATATTGCTGATGGACCGTCTCGAACTAGCCATGGCGCAGGCCAAGCGACGCAGCACAGGACTGGTACTGGGTTTTCTAGACCTTGATCATTTCAAAGAAATCAACGACCACTACGGGCATCAGGCGGGTGATTACTTGTTGCTCACCGTGGGGCGCCGCATGCAAAAAATATTACGCGACGGCGATACACTGGCCCGTCTGGGTGGCGATGAATTTGTCATATTGCTTGTAGACTTGACAGAAATTTCTGTTTGTCTGCCGATACTGAACCGCCTGATTGCAGCGGTTGCTGAACCAGTGCTCTTTGGTGATGTCTCTCTTCAGGTTACCGCCAGCTTGGGCGTTACCTTTTATCCTCAGACGCAAGATCTAGTCGTAAGGCAACTACTGGATCAGGCTGATCAAGCCATGTACCAGGCTAAAAAAACCGGGATGAATCGGTATCATATTTTCAATGAAATTCAAGACAGTGGACCGCGACAGCAAATATAGTATTTTTTAACTCTGTTGAAATCAGTCACAATCCACATGCGTTGTTCGAATGAGGATGTATAAAATGGACCAAAGAATATTCGTAGTCGAAGACAATGTGCTGACAGCAGCTCAACTTGAGCTATACATTACCGAAATCGGCTATCAATTCATCGGCTCTGCGGACAATGGTGAAACGGCATTGATACAGATTAAGCAGTCCAAGCCTGATCTTGTATTGATGGATATCCGCTTGAAAGGCGCGATGGACGGCATCGAGGTGGCAACCAAACTGCAAGCAGAGGACAAGGAAGCAGTGATTTATCTCACTGCTTATGCCGATGATGAATTGCTGACGCGCGCCAAACAGACCGAACCGTTTGGTTATCTGGTGAAGCCATTCAGCAGGCAGGATTTGAAGGCCAGTATTGAAGTAGCGCTGTTCAAAAGCGAAATGGAGAAAAAAAATCAACGCATTTTGGATGCTGTAGTTTGTACCATCAGCGAACTGGTAAAAATGCATGCGCCATGTCTCAATGACATGCAAAATCGGAGTGCAGTATTGGCACAAGCCCTCGCGATCGAACTTGCGCTACCGATGCGCGAGGTAAAAGCCATTCGAATGGCAGCCCAGTTACAGGGTATCGGTTTGATTCTCATTCCGGGTGAGTTGCTATCCCGGCGCATGCCAATATCACCGACAGAGTACGACAAGACAGTGAATAGCTATATTAAAAAACAGCCTGAAATCGGCTATAAATTATTAAAAAATATTGAATTTGATTCTCCCGTCGCCGAAATGGTTTATCAACACATGGAGAGGCTGGATGGTTCAGGTTTTCCGCGTGGACTCATCGGCGACGCCATTTTGCCGGGTGCCCGGGTGGTGGCAGTAGCGTGCAGGGTCGCCAAGTTGCTGACGCCGTTCGGCTGCGACGTAGCCTGCAATACCAATGAAGCCCTCGATGAACTTGAAGCAGCCAATGGCACGTTGTTTGATCCCAAGGTGGTGGCTGCCTGTCTTCATCTGTTTCGTGACAAGGGATTTCAGATTTCTTAAGCTTTCAGAAACTCCAGCCTGATGACTGCTTGCTCAATGCTGACATCCCGGCAATGACACCCGAATGAGCCAGGCATGACGCTCAGCCTCAAGTATCAGATTACAACCGCTGCTGACACACGGCGCAGGATGCGCGCATGAAAACTCAAAATAGGGTCGTCTTTCGCAAGATAATCATGAAACGGATGCCGGCGACTGCTTGCGGCGACGGGAGAGGGCTAGTCCTGCAAGGGCGATAACTACAAGAAATAAGGTGCCAGGCTCAGGAACCTCGGTGTAGTTGATGAATCGAGCACGCACAAAGTCTGTATTTTCAAACAGCGTACCCGGTGTTGTAAACGTCGTGAGCGCCCCAAATATTCCGCCGCTACCAAATGCATAAGCACCGTAGAAGTCATTGCTGGCTGCATCCAAACGGGAGATGTCGAGTTGAATCTGATCAGCGCCTGCAGACGGCGCGAATGGGACGTACCCCAGGGTCGAGATGGTATTGTTCACGAAGTCTTGCTGCAGGAATCGAATGACATTACCACCAAATGAGGCGTTGTATTGGACGTCGAGTTCCACATTCCGGTCTTGGCCCTGGCCGAAGATGATGTCTTGAACTTGCAGCCCATATCCATTGATCAGTGGGCCAGACGGTGTGACTAGACTGAAGATGCCAGTGACATCGATTGTAGTGCTCCGATTCAAGCCAGCGCCTGGGTTGGCGGGGTTGACGTTTGACAAGAGCTGACTGCCCAGAGTTAGACGGGGTTGTCCCGGAGCGTTTGCTGTCAATGTCCCCCAATCGCTATTTAGGGCCAGTTGCCCTCCCGACTCGGCCCCATTTGGGAATGCGCCAAGGACAGAGTAAGTAGCCGTTTCCTGGGATGGTGTCAGATTATTGCTAAATGTATCTGTGAAGAAATTGACGCCGCTTCTTTGAACTGCAAACTGATCTATAAGAACGATACTAGAATGACTGGCTGACGACCAAAATGACCCACCGACAACAAGCATGAGCTTCAACAATGGCCGTAAAATAACATTTTTCATCTAAACTCTCCCTTTATACT
>CANIFC010000125.1 GCA_947466695.1 Oxalobacteraceae bacterium
CGGCAACTGATAACGAACGCATCAAATACGATAAATAAGACAATTTGGTATGCATGACAAACCTCCGGTAACTGCTCAATGACGATGAGTCGACGGCCCTGATAACGCGAAAGAGCACACTAAGCCTGATGTTATCGACGCGCTTGCCAGACTTGCTTGAGCGTTGTCAAAAAAGCGCATCAATTTCTCCGGCACCTCTATGCCAAGGTAAATATCCCAGCATCTTCATGGCACTGCCTGCAGCACCAAGACGATCCTCCCAAGCGGATTAAAGCAGCGCCGCGCCGCTACATTCTGGCGTGTGAGGGGCTGGCGAAGGTTCGTTCATGCAGAGTTTGGCAGTCAGCACACCGTTTGGCGGTTGGGTATGCCTGCAGACGGCCCAACGCGATCTCGGCCTGGCAATCTGTGCAAATACCATATTGTTGCTCCCTGAGACGTTGACGCGCGGCCGCGATGTCACGTAAATGCTCCAGTTGCAATCCCATCATGGCATTGTCAACGTCCACAATCAGGTCGGCCGAGGCTTCGTCGCCGAGGTCGGACACTTCGCCGGTTAATTCGGCAAAGGGTAGATCGGCACGGTCGCCCGCCTCCGTGCGAATCAGTGCCTGAGCGGCGCGCTCCTGCTGGTCGAGCAGTTGCTCCAGGCTATGTAACTCTAGTTCGGAAAGATGCGACATCATTGACTCCTCAGGTTTGGCAAAGCATGCTTTTTAATCGGATGGTTGTTGCCATAGGCAGCATACGCAATGAGGGAACGCCTGCACGCGCTGCCGTTGAGCGATCAAGGCGTTCAAGAACTCATGATCTCAAGATCTCCGCAGCCGCTCGTCCATATTCTGGCGATGACCGACACGCGAGACGTCCGCCAGCGTCGCAGCGAGCTTTCCAATAATATCGTCGAGCGTGACGATACCCACCAGCACTCCCGCCGAATCCACTAAAGGCACGCGGCGTACACCGGAACCTCGCATTCTTTCCATGGCCACTTCCAGTTGCTCGCCTTCATAGGCGATCACCAGCTTGCGTGACATGATTTCGCCCGCAGTGACTGACTCTGGCCTGACTTTCATCGCCATCACCTCGACCACAAGATCACGGTCAGTCACAATCCCGACCGGGATCGGGTTACCGTTGCGGTACTCGACCACCACCAGGTCGCCGACGTGCTCACTACGCATAAGTTCGGCCACCTGCAAGATCGTGGCCTGTGTGCTGCAGGTTTCCACCTGACGTGTCCCTACGGTTCCTGCATACATGGTTCTTTCCCCTTCTTGAATTCTGTCTTTCCGACAGAAATTGTTAACAGAGATGGTTGATAGAGATGATTGATAGATTTGGTTGATGAAATTGGTTGATAGGGTCGGTTGATAGGGTTGATTGATAGAGTTGATAAACAGCGCTTGTTATCCCGCATGCTGACTGGCATCTTTTAGCCGGGATCATTCAGCTGGGATCATTCAGCTGGCATCGTTCATCGAGAATCGTCAATACATCATATCGTTCATCCCCGGTGCCGCAGGTGGCGCAGGGTTCGGCGCCTGCGCGATCATGCAGTCGGTAGTGAGTATCAGGCCGGCGATTGATGCCGCATTTTGCAGCGCCGACCGGGTTACCTTGGCCGGATCGATGATGCCTGACTCAAACATGTCGCCAAAAGTGTCATTGGCAGCGTTGTAGCCAAAATCCTGATCCCCTTCAGTCACCCTGTCGACAACCACGGACGGATCAATACCGGCATTGATGACGATCTGGCGCAGGGGCTCTTCGAGGGCACGGCGCACAATGCTGATACCAGCGTCCTGATCCACATTGGCTCCATGCAGGGTATCGAGCGCCTTGCGCGCGCGGATGAGTGCCACACCACCACCGGGAATGATGCCTTCCTCGACAGCTGCGCGGGTGGCATGCAAGGCGTCTTCAACCCGCACCTTGCGCTCTTTCATTTCCATTTCATTGGCGGCGCCGACCTTGATCACGGCCACTCCACCCGACAATTTCGCCAGCCGCTCGTTGAGCTTTTCGCGCTCATAGTCACTTTTGACCGTCTCAAGATCTTTGCGGATGCCGGCGATCTGCGCACCCACCCTTGAAGGCACGCCGCTCCCGCCAACGATGGTGGTGGTGTCCTTGTTCACTTCGATACGACGGGCCTTGCCGAGCTGTTCAAGAGTGACATGCTCGAGACTGCCGCCGGTTTCCTCGGACAGTACAGTGGCCCCGGTAATGGCGGCAATATCCTCAAGCAAGGCCTTGCGGCGGTCACCAAAACCAGGCCCCTTGACGGCGCACACTTTCAGGGCACCACGAACGCTGTTGACCACCAGCGTGGCCAATGCCTCGCCATCCAAATCCTCGGTAATGATCAGCAGCGGCTTATCGTGCTTGACGATTAATTCAAGCAAAGGCAGCAACTCGCGGATGCCGGAAATTTTTTTATCACAAACCAGTAAAAAGGCATTTTCCAGCACCACCGCCCTTTTCTCTGCATTATTCACAAAGTAAGGTGACAGATAACCGCGGTCAAACTGCATACCCTCCACCACCTCGAGTTCACTAGCCAGACCTGAACCGTCTTCGACCGTCACCGCCCCCTCATTGCCGACCCTGGCCATGGCCTCAGAGATGAGTTTTCCGACCGACAGATCGGAATTGGCCGAAATGGAAGCGACCTGGGCTATTTCCTTGCCACTCGAACAGGGCCTGGCCAGACGCTTGATCTCGGCCACGCAGAGATCAACAGCGAGATCAATACCACGCTTGAGATCCATCGGATTCATGCCGGCAGTGACATGCTTCATGCCCTCTCGCACGATGGCTTGCGCCAGAGTGGTCGCCGTCGTCGTTCCGTCACCTGCCACATCGCTGGTGCGGCTCGCCACTTCACGCACCATCTGGGCACCCATATTTTCAAACGGATCGGTGATGGACGCTTCTTTTGCCACCACAACGCCGGAATTGGCCAGCAATGGCGGACCAAAATTGCGTTCAATGATGACATTGCGCCCCCGTGGCCCGAGTGTCACTTTCACCGCATCAGCGAGAATGTTGACCCCAGCCAGCACTTTGCGGCGCGCATCTTCATGAAACAGGACCGTCTTGTTCGGCATCACAATTTCTCTCGCAAAAAAATGAGCAGGACCACGCACAATGTGAGCGCTTCGTCATTGCCTGAACCAAGGTATCCCGGCATCAAGAACACGCCGTTTTACAACCTTCTCCACCAGATTGAGACGATGAGATAAACCACAGCAAAGTCTCGCGTTTCCCTGCCGCCGCCAGATTGACTTTAATCAAAAATCGCAGTCACAGGAGGCACGGGAGGCACACGAGACCCGACATCAAAAGACGCTATCCGTATAGACAAACTTCGAATCGACAAACTTTGTTTTGATACATTTTATTAATGCGACATCAGAACCGGTATCGTCATCTGATGCAAAAGCGAGCGGGTCATGCCGCCCAAGACCAACTCGGTCACACGATGGTGTCCATAGGCACCCATAACGAGTAAATCGGCCCCCAGATCGGCCACCCGCGTCAGCAGCCAATCAGCCGGAGCTGCCGCAGAAAGCTGGTGTCGCTCGATCGCCACCGGCACATCATGGCGCGCCAGATAGGCCGCAATATCGATCTGCGGCAAGTCATTTTCCCGGTCCGGTTTTTTGATCAGCGTCGATACCGTTACTTGCTTTGCCTCCTGCAGAAAAGGCATGGCATCAGCCATGGCACGTCCGGCCTCACGTCCGCCGTCCCACGCCACGACAATATTCCCGAACGCCGGAGGCAGCTCTCCGGCATGCGGCAGAAACAGTACCGGGCGCCCCAGCCTGAGAACAAAAAATTCATTGAAATTGGTGCCGATATCGGACAGCGCATCGGCCGCACTTTGCTGGCCAAGAATCGTCAGGTCCGTCGTTCTGGCATGTTCAATGACCTGCTGCAACGCAGAACTTTGATAGCTGGCCCAGTCGTAATTGACGCCCGCTTTTCTTGCTGCGGTACGAAATGACTCTTGCGCCAGCTCTTGCCTTTTCTGCGCGACCCGCTCCCACTCCACCACGACCGGCGCCCAGTCCGCATAGGGCTCGTAAAAAACCGCCGGCGCATACGTCAGGTGCAGCCCGGTAAGATGCGCGCCGTGCCTGGCTGCCAGCGCCAGCGCAAAATCGAGCCGCCGCGAAGAGCCGGAACTATTATCGAGACAAACCGTCATGCTTTTATAGCTCATCGTGATTCTCCTTGAGTGTGTTAAATCGTATTCAATCGCGTTCGATAAATCACAGATGACGGCGATAAAACCATGGTGTTCAGAGTCAAGTTGCCAGCTCCTGGATGTCACCTTTTGGGCGTCATCCTTTAGGCGTCATCTTTTGGACGCCTCACTTTACACACCGACCGGAAAAGTCTCGGGCGCCTCCCCGCTGGTCCAGATGCCGGAGACCTCCAGCGGTTCCACTGCACGGGTATTTTCAAGATGGATAACTGCGTCAAACTGTTGCGCCAGACTGGAATAGAAATAATGACTTTGCCGCTCAGTTTCTGGTCGGTAAATGACGCCGATCGCCCGCTCCAGCCGACGGTTCGACAAGGCCTCTGTCACGAGATTTTTTTTAGTGAGCGGCAACATGAAATTAGCCAGTCCGGCGTGATGAAACAACTCTTCAACACTCCCGGGCAAAGCCGGAAGCACGCGCTTACGCTCAGCCACTGCATCCCAGTCCGACGCTGCCGTCACCGTACCCTGATGCGTCGTCAAACCAATCAGCACGGCGTCCTTACCATATTTTTCACGGGCCAGCTGTCCAAGATTAAACTCGCCGCGTTGTCCCATTTCAGTGGCGCGTGCGTCGCCGATATGCGAGTTATGCGCCCAGATGACGATTTTAGCCGGAGTACGATGTTGCTCCGACAGGTGCACCGACAATGCCTCCAGCGTTTCTGCCATATGGCTGTCGCGACAATTCCACGACGAGACGTGTCCCTGATACATGGTGCGATAATATTTTTCTGCATGCATCACCAGACGGGCATTTTGTTGGGCATAAAATAAATCGTCGGCAGCATTCTGACCATCTTTCCGTAAATAGCCGGCACCCCTGACGATGAGATCACATAATTGCGCTAGCACCGCCTCCTCGCAGGAGGCCGAATGCCGGAAACCGACCGCATAGGCATAGTTGTGACTATTTCTCTCGTAATGATTAAAACAGGCATAACGCCGGCGGGCGATCTGCGCCTCAGCCGGATCAACTTTATCGAGATAACGCAGTGTTTCGTCAATGGAGGTAAACAGGCTGTATAAATCGAGACCGTAAAAGCCTATACCTGGAATAGCCTGAGGTTGACGGTCGTTATAGCGGCGCAGCCATTGAACGAAGTCGACGACATCGGTATTGCGCCACATCCATGCGGGAAAACGTTGAAACCCGGAAAGCGCCTCCCGGGCTGAATGTCCGGCGAGATTTGCTTCCGTATTGCGTACATAACGGTTAACTTGATAAGCGTCCGGCCAATCTGCCTCGACGGCAACGGCCATGAAATTTTTTTCACTGATCAAGCGCTCGGTGATGCGCGCGCGTTCATGATAAAACTCGTGGGTGCCGTGGCTCCCTTCACCGAGAAAGACAAATCTCGCATCACCAATGAGTTCGAGCAGCGGATCGTAATCACTGTCCGCGCCAGTGATCGGATGCGCCTGTGAGGCGACAAGCTGTCCCAATGACCTGCTGTCAGTGGCAGGCTTTACAGCAGGAGTAATGATAGACATGATCTGTTGGACTCCTCATGGTTCAGATAAAGCTCATAATCTGTCGCACGATCCGTCACGACTGCGTTCATTTTGCCAGGCCTGAAAATGGCGGAAAAACCAGTCAGTCGCCAGCGACGACACAATCTGCAATTTGCCCGGTTCTTCAAATAAATGCGTTGCTCCAGAGACGACCTCCAGCCTCTTTTCACAGGCCAGCAGCGCATAGGCATCACGGTTTAATGCCAGTACCGTGTCGTCATCACCGCCCACAATCAGCAAGGTCGGCGCCTTGACTTTTGCTAGCGCCAGATGACCCGCCAGATCAGGTCGTCCTCCACGTGACACCACTGCGGCAATCTCGTTACCGTCCATGGCAGCGAGCTGAAGTGCCGCCGCCGCACCAGTGCTGGCACCAAACAAGCCCAGCGGCAATGCCTGCATTGCCTCAGAAAAGCGTAACCAGTGACTTGCCGCATCCAGACGACGGGTCAGCAAGTCAACATCAAAACGGGTCTGATACTCCTCATCTTCCCGGGTGGTGAGCAAATCAAGTAACAGGCTCCCGATTTGAGCGCCATGCAAGGCTGCCGCCACATAATTATTGCGCTGGCTGAAACGACTGCTGCCACTGCCATGGGCAAATAGCACAATCCCGACCGCATGCCCGGGCAACTCGAGCGCGCCCTCCAGCTCGACCATTCCCGCCTTGATCGTGATCAGCTCTTTTTTTACTAAAGACATCGTCTGGCCCTCCCGGCATCGTGACGCTTGTTCCTGTAGTCGTTGTTGTCTTTGTTGCGTCCTTTTTGCGTCCTTTTTGCATCCTTGGCCGGCATCGGCTTTGATATCGGCGCTGATCCCAAACCGGATACCGGGCGCTACGTTTGCGCTTTTATCCCTGTGCCAAAGCCGGCCTTTCAGTCAGCTTTTTATGCTGCATCATTTAACAAGCGGATAACATCGTCATCCGAAGTTTGATCAAATTTTTCATACCAGGCCCCGACCGCAAAAAATGGTGCAGGTGTCTTCAAACAAATGAGTTCATCAACGTCAGGTTCCAATTTATCGATGGTCTCCTGCGGGGCAACCGGAACGGCAACAATAATATGCGCCGGAGCGGCCTTACGGGCTGCAAGCACCGCCACTTTCATGGTCGATCCTGTTGCCAGTCCATCGTCGACCAGAATCAGCACACGTTCCTTCCACGCCAAGGCCGGACGGCCAGCGCGGTACAAGCGCTCACGTCGTTCCAATTCGATGGTTTCGCGCTGCGTCACCTTATTGATCACCGAGTCTGGAATACGATATGCCGCCATGACATCCTCTTGTAAAAAACGGCTACCACCGCTAGCGATTGCCCCAATAGCAAACTCTTCCTGACCAGGTAAGCCAAGCTTTCGCACCAGCAAAATATCGAGCGGCGCACCCAGCTTGTGAGCCACTGCGTGTCCTACGGGCACACCACCACGCGGCAAAGCCAGGACAATGACATCTTTGCGTCCGGCGTAGCGCATCAACTGCTCAGCCAGCAGTTCACCGGCTTGCGTACGGTTCTTGAATCGACTCAGCTCATTCATGAAAACTTCTCCCATCACCATCTCATGATATAAAAAAATACTGCAGTAGCTACTGCGCTGCCCATGTGGTACCGCGCTTTTTCCACGAACTATAGGACTGCTGCAATCGCTGCATTTGAGAATAATCAAGGACGAACACACAGAGCGCGCAAGTAGCGCTGGCCTCATCGGGACGGCAGTTTAGAAATAAGGTTGGCTGTATTTTTGATCAAGGTCAAATAGACGCGTAGCAATAGAGGATATGGTTGAACAGGTTTTTCAGTGCATAGCAATTCGTTGTCTTGATCAGATACAGGCGAACGAGGCCTGCGTTACCCTGCAGCAGGATGTCGAGTGTTTGCATCAGATGCGCGTGGATTTGCGTCGTCTGAGTTGCGCCCTGAGCCTCTTTGAAAAGCAGATACAGCTTGCTGCCAGCTTGCAAAAAGAGCTAGCCTGGCTAGACGGAGAGCTGGGAGCGGCGCGTGAAGGGATGTGCTTTGCAGTACTACCCAGCCATCACTCATTGCTGCGATAGACGCACCACTGAACAAAAAAAATACCAATTTTGCGGCACTGTTGCTGGCGGCAAGCAGCAAGGCAAACGACCTGCACGGCGAGATATCCGCCACCGTCAATTCAGCGCGCCATGAGCAACTGATGCAGCGCTTCAGGTGCTGGGTGTCGGAGCGGAAATGGCGTAGTCAGCTTAAAAAATCTCAACAAAAAAATTACAGA
>CANIFC010000126.1 GCA_947466695.1 Oxalobacteraceae bacterium
CCCCGGCATGGCGGTGCAAGACCGCCAGCAACATGGCCAGACGGTTTTGATCGAGGCCAACCGAGAGCCGTTTTGCGTTAGGCGCATGGGAGGTATCAACCAGCGCCTGAATCTCCACCAGCAAGGGACGTGTCCCTTCCTGGGTGACCATCACACAGGAACCTGCCACCTGCTTGTCATGCTGCGACAAAAACAGCGCCGAGGGATTGGAGACGCCTTTCAGGCCTTTTTCCGTCATGGCGAATACGCCCAGCTCATTGACCGCGCCAAAACGGTTTTTGATGGCACGCACCAGCCGGAAGCTGGAATGGGTGTCACCTTCAAAATACAGCACCGTGTCGACAATATGTTCCAGCACCCGCGGACCGGCCAGCGCGCCTTCCTTGGTGACATGGCCAACGAGGAACACGGTGATGTTATTTGCCTTGGCAACGCGCGTCAGTTGCGCGGCACATTCGCGCACCTGCGCCACGGAACCAGGCGCCGAGCTCAGCGCATCGGAATACATGGTCTGGATCGAGTCGATCACGACGACCTGCGGTTTATACTCGGCCAGGGTGTTGAGAATTTTTTCCAGCTGAATTTCAGCCTGCAGAAATAAATCGCGCGTATCGAGCATCAGGCGCTTGGCGCGCATGGCAATTTGCGCGCCAGATTCTTCGCCGCTGACATACAAGACCTTCTTGACCAGGGACAGTCCCGATAAGGCCTGCAGCAGCAGGGTCGATTTACCGATACCCGGATCGCCACCGATCAGCACCACGCCACCGGGCACCAGTCCGCCACCGAGCACACGGTCAAATTCTTCGATACCGGTACCAAAACGCGGAATATCCTCGGTTTCAATATCGGCCAGATTAAGTACCGGTGCCGTTTGCGCCAGGCTTTGGGGCGTGTGTGAAAAACGGTTGCCACCGGTCTCAACGATGGTTTCGACCAGCGTGTTCCATTGGTGGCAGGACGGACATTGTCCCGCCCATTTGTTGATGATGCCACCGCATTCGGTACAGGTATAATTAGTTTTGGCTTTGGCCATGATGAAAGCTTCTGAAGAAGGAAATCCGTGAATACTGATATTTTACCCAGTATTTAATTACACGCTTATCCAATTTCAACAATAGCCCCTACATTTCATGGTATAAAGCAAATCGGCGAGACTAAGTAACAGGATTAGAAAACGAATGAAACGCGGTTTTTATACGATCATGGCAGCGCAGTTTTTTTCTTCGCTTGCCGATAACGCTTTGCTTATTACAGCGATGGCTCTTTTGGTCACCATGCAGGCTCCGGACTGGATGACGCCATTATTGAAATTGTTTTTTGCAATGTCCTATGTGCTATTGGCCGCTTTTGTTGGCGCCTTTGCCGATTCCCTGCCCAAGGGAAAAGTGATGTTTGTCACTAATCTCATCAAGGTCGGTGGCTGTGGCATGATGTTTTTTCATGTTCACCCGCTCATCTCTTATGCCGTTGTGGGTTTTGGCGCTGCCGCCTACTCTCCGGCCAAATATGGCATCCTGACCGAATTGCTGCCGCCTGAAAAACTGGTCGCCGCCAACGGCTGGATAGAGGGCCTGACCATTACCTCCATTATTTTCGGTACGGTGCTTGGCGGCATGCTCATCAACCCCGCCGTATCAGCGGTACTGCTGGGTTTTGATTTTCCGGTTTTTGACTTCAATATCGACACCCCAACCGAGGCGGCGCTGTTCGTCGTGACCGGATGCTATGCGCTGGCTGCCCTGTTCAACTTGCGCATTCCCGATACCGGTGCCCGATACGATCATCAGCAACGTAACCCGATTAAATTAATCACCGACTTTGGCCGTTGCTTCAAGACGTTGTGGGGCGACAAGCTGGGCCAGATCTCGCTGGCAGTCACTACGCTGTTCTGGGCGGCCGGTGCAACACTGCAGTTTATCGTTCTCGACTGGGCCAGGATCTCGCTCGATATGCCACTCAACAAGGCAGCGATACTACAAGGCGTCGTGGCGGTCGGCGTAGCGCTGGGAGCTGTGGGCGCAGCACATTTCGTTCCGCTCAAAAAATCACTCTCAGTCATGCCTTTGGGGATCGCCATGGGATTAGTGGTCACAACGATGACGATGGTAACCAACGTCTGGGTCGCTTACCCCTTGCTGATACTGATCGGCGCCCTGGCCGGTTTCTTTGTAGTGCCGATGAACGCCTTGTTACAGCATCGCGGCCACGTCCTGATGAGTTCCGGACATTCAATCGCGGTGCAAAATTTTAATGAAAACTTGTCGGTGCTGGTCATGCTGGCACTGTATGCGGTGATGGTTTCATTCCAGTTGAACATTCACGTCATCATCGTCATGTTTGGCCTGTTTGTCGCCGGAACCATGTATGCCGTGATGCGCAAGCACGCCGAGAATCAGAAGGAATTTGATTCCATCTCGCTCATCGGCGAACACAAGCGTTGAACCGGGAAGCTGAATTGAATTGAATTGAATTGAATTGATTGGATGCCGGTTAAGGCTGTCTGCACGCCAGCCCATCGGTGTGACGCCGGCGTTTTTCTGCTGCACGGCTCAGCCAGTCATCCGGCACCACCATCCCACGGCAGGACTCTTGCATCACATTCCCATTGCGCTGCATGACGGCAAGCATCACCGGCGTCTTATCATGCAAGAAATGCTCGGTTAACGCGGCCTGCAATGCCTCTGGCCCCATGACGACGTCCAGTGGCATTTGTGCAGGAGCCAGCCATTGCAGGCGTGGCAGAATCACGGTATCGGTAAAGGCCTGGGCGATTATGTCATTGCGGGTCCACCAGTAGCCGCGGCAATGATCTTGAGCCAGCCCCTCGACCGTCGCCAACTCATTCTTACCTTGCCGGTACAGCAGCCAGCCCTTGACTAACGCAGCCCTTGCCACGACCTCTTTTGCCAAAAGCTGGCGTGCCCGGGGATGCTGCGATAAGGCCAGCTGCTGATCGAAAATTTTGGCCATCTTGGCGCCCAGCGTATCGGCCAGATTGGGTCCGAGATAATCAAACAGATCAAGCGCCGGCATCGTTTTACTAAAACAATCACTACCGCCATCACTACCGCCATCACTACTGCTATTGTTGCCCATTCCTTGACTGTCTTCGAGCAGAAAAAACTTGGTCGCCAATTCCCAGTGCAGCAAACCACCGGCTTGCTCCAGCAAGAAGTCAAACTCACCAACCGTCCCGCCGGTATCATGCACCTGCAGGCCATGGGCGAACAATACCCCCTGATGGCGCAGGTAAAAAGCCAACAGGTTCTCTGCGTAGTGACCAAGGCGGCGCTGCCTGGCCAGGTCCAGCTCCGCATGCAGCAACCCGGGCTGCCGGTCAAGTTCTGCCAGC
The DNA here is from genome assembly GCA_947466695.1 of Oxalobacteraceae bacterium. GTDB lineage: Bacteria > Pseudomonadota > Gammaproteobacteria > Burkholderiales > Burkholderiaceae_D > Undibacterium. Next base: position 3,356 of record CANIFC010000126.1, read on the forward strand.
CAGGTGTGCAGGGCCGTATCGTCTGGCAAGGCAAGGCGCGCAACCTGATTTTTCCAAAGCGGAGAATGTGCTTCCAGCAGACCCGGTGACGTCAGCATCCAGACCAGCGAACGCACATGCGGATCCTGCAGGTGCTGCCATTGCTGATGAAATTTTTCCTGATAGGTCAGTATTGTCGTCGTCACTTGTGCGCGCCCGCCGCTAACGTGCGCATGGCAAGGCAAAGCTCAGACCAGACCTTGCGCTTTTCCAGCGGATGGCGCAACAGGTAACGCGGATCTTCGCTCAGCACCAGCGGGATACCCTCAAAATGGTGCAACTGAGCGCGCAGGCCATTGCTGTCGGCTGCGTGGTCAAGTGCGAGCAAGGCGCCCGATGCAGCTGCGCCCAGCGTCAAGATGACAGCCGGTTGCATGGTCTTGAGATGTGTTTTCAGACAGGACAGGCAGAGCGAAATTTCCGACACCATGGCGGAACTTTTTTTAATCGCGTCGTCTGTCGAGGGCGAATGAATGAGATGAATCACCAGCGCCCTGCCGTCTCTGGCTACGCCCATCGCAACGAGCATATTGTCAAACAGGACGCTACTGGCCGCGTCAAATATCGGCCCGGAGATAGAAATATCAGGGACGCCTGCATCAGCTAACACAAACAGGTAATTCGGCACAGGTGTCGCCTGACCGATCGCCCTGGCGAGCGCACCGTTGGCAGGCAGACTGGCAAACCGGGCAGACAGGCCGCAGGTACAAGCGTACGACGCATCATGCTCTGGCACCTCGCTTGTAAATTGTTCAGACTGGACCGCCGGAAATTCATCCACATCCCAGGCCGATGGCGCAGCGACTGCAGCAACTGCAGCAACAGGCGCGACGGGAGCAGGGTCAGAAGCCGCAATAACGGCGGCAATGTCAGGGGCCTGAACCGAAACCGGAACAGCAGCAGCAACAGCAACCGCATCACTGTGCTCGTCCGGTGCGGCCGGCGGCGAGATCACCGCAGCGACCTCGTTGCGCGGTACAGATGGCGGCACGAGCGGATCGACGGCAGTGACATCCGGACGCAACTTCCAGAGCGGGCCTATGCCCATTTCGTGAAGGAATTTGGCTGACAGATCATTCATCATAATTTCATCTTCGTTGGCAGTTCCAAACGCATCACGATGGCGTCTTCGCGGGTATTTTCTGCGGCCGGATAATACGACTTGCGGCGACCAATTTCTGAAAAGCCGTAGCGTTGATAGATCTCAATCGCCCTGCGGTTACTGATGCGCACTTCCAGCAACACGGACAAAAAATTCTTTTCACTTGCGCAAAGAGACATATGCTCGAGCAAAAGCAGCGCATGGCCCTGCCCCTGATGTTCTCTGGCAACCACAAAATCGAGCAAATGCATTTCATCAACGACCGGCATCAAAACAAAATATCCCAGCAGCTCCTGCTGACTATTTTGCAGACCTGTCAGTTCGTGACCGGAATAGAGGGAGTCATAAAAATTTCCACGCGTCCAGGGGTGCGAGTGGGCCTGTTCCTCGATCAGCAGAATACGCTCAACGTCGGCAAAAACGAGCTTGCAAAAATCATGTTTACCCATGTCTGGTCCGCAGTGATTCATCCGTTAACAACCGGGACCTGACTAACCGGGATGTTACTAATAATGGTATCGTCATTATCATCCGGCGGCTTTCAGCTGCATGCGCTCCAGCGTCGTCAGGGCGATCTTGTTGCGTAAATATAAAGGCTGAGCCAGATCGGCGGGAACTTGTTTTCCTTGCGCGTAATCGAGCAGGCCAAGTTGCGCAACCTGTGTGGCATGCGGCATCTTATAGGCGACCTCGCAGGTAACCTTCATTTCTGAGAGCTCCGCTGGCAGTATCAGGCCATTACCCAGTACGGCCAGATATCCATTGGTATTGGCATACTCCAGCGCCAGCGCGAAGCTGGATAATGCCGGCTCCACGACCGGCTCCCAGCGCTGGTCTGCGTAGCGATAATGAGCCCAGTACACCTCGCTCATGCGCGCATCAAGAATGCAGACAAAATCAGCGACCGGGTGGGCGTCAGTCAGCGCCTCTACCCCGTCCTGACGAGCGGCTTGGGCCATCGCAAGCAGACTGATCACCGGCAGGATTGATAAATCGGCGCCAAACGCCAGTCCCTGAACAATGCCGCACGCGGTTCTGACACCGGTGAATGCACCGGGACCGCAACCAAAAGCGATTGCGTCACATTCATTGAGTGCAATCCCAGCTTCACTCAACAGGTCTTGAATGGCAGGAAGTATGCCTTGCGAATGGGTTTGCACGCCGCTCAGTTCGCGCCAGATCAGGCCATTTTTGCCCAGGATGGCAACTGAGGCCATTTCGGTCGATGTTTCAATTGCAAGAAGTATAGTCATGCCCCCATTTTACAGTGTCCGGACGCGCTTCCTTTCAGTTGCGACAGGCATTTATCTAAAATTAACGATAGGTTAAAATAGGACATGGATAATTTACGCCCAAATACTGAAAATCTCAGCCAGATTAAAACCGGCTTGCAAACAAAACCCTGGCTCGTTGCCTGCCTGTGCGCGGCCTGGTGCGACACCTGCACCTCTTACCGCACACAATTTGACGCGCTTCAGGCGCAACATCCGGATAAGTGCTTCGCCTGGATCGACATTGAAGATCAGGCCGAGCTGGTCGATGCGGTTGATATCGTCAACTTTCCGACGATCCTGATTCAGCATGACGATGACATCGTATTTTTCGGCACCATGCTGCCCGATGCCAGCCAGGTGCATCGCTTGCTGAACACTTTTGAGGAATCCCTGAAAGACAGTGAAGGGCAAGGCAAGGCCGTAAAATACGCAGTACCGGATCAGGATATTCCCGACGACTGGAGCCTGCGCCGGCTGATTTTACAAACTGCGTAGGAACCCGCAACCGTGCCAATGACAATCAGCAAGTTCACCAACGAAAATTGATGATGGAAATCGAAAAATTACGTTAACAACCGGTCTTCACAAGTTCCCGGAAAAATTATCTTTTCTAATCCCAGATCGGGAAACCTTACTCAATTTGCGTCTGGTGCGGTTTGCGGTGTGGTGTCCGGTGCGGTGTCCGGCCCGAAGTTTTCCTTTGGAAAAATTTAAGGATGCGAGGTGTTACTGATGAGCATATTGCCGATGAGCGCACATCTCCAGACTCACGGTTGAATACCAGCGTCGGTGCTCACTCAAAATTCTAAATTTCGGTTCTTTCAAGACCGTTATTTCGCACAATATCACGATAGCCAAAGCGCAAAAGCCCGCACAGCGTCACCACACCAAGAACCGCCATAACGTCTTTTTTACCTATTTTTATCTATTTTTACCTATTTTTTAACTGGTAACGAACTCATTTTCTATAAAAGCTTGCTGCAAAGCTTGAAATCGGGGTCTTCCTCAAACAGTTTGATCTCAAAACCCAGACCTTTCATCAGCGATAACATGGCGGTATTTTTGCTCAGTACCAGCCCGTCAATTTCCACCAGACCCTTGTCGCGTGCGACATCCATGATGGAAAGCATGAGTCGCGAGCCCAGACCCTGACCACTGAAGGCATCATGCACCACCAGCGAAAACTCACAGCTTTTCAAGTCAGGATTGATGATGTACCGCGACACGCCGATAATGCGTTCGACCTCGACCGTGTCACCCGTAATGACCTGGCTCCGTTGTTTGTAGACTGCGACCAAAGCCATTTCACGGTCGTAGTCGATCAGCGTAAAGCGCGACAGCATGCGCTCGGGTAACTCACGCATCGTCGAGACAAAGCGGTTGTAACGTGATTTTTCCGACAGGCTGCGGACAAATTCCTGCAGCATCGTGGCGTCATCAGGCTGCACCGGGCGCATCAGGTACTGCCCGCCTCCGCGCATCGGCCAGTCCTGGGTGTAGTTGGAGGGATAAGGCAAAATCGCCAGATGGTCATACGTGTGCACCGAGGCCTGAGCATGATCGATCACGATCCTGGCGTCGACCACCAGCGCACCGGAGGCATCGACAATGAGCGGATTAATATCCATTTCACGCAGCTGAGGCAGCGCACAGACCATTTCGGACACGCGCAGTAAAATGTGCTCGATGGCTTCGATATCGGCCGCTGGCGCACCGCGCCACTGAGATAAGGTGGCGGCAGAACGGACCCGGCGAATCAGGCGCTCGGCCAGAAACTGGTTCAGCGGAGGCAACTCGACCGCGCGGTCGGCGATCAGCTCGATCATGGTGCCACCGGCACCGAAACTGATGACCGGACCAAAAGGCTGGTCAGTCACGACACCAATATAGAGTTCGCGCCCCTGCTTCTTGCCGGACATTTTTTGTATCGTCACGCCGTTGATTTTTGCCTCTGGCCGGAGGCGCGCCACGTTTTCCAGCATGGCATGAAATACATCACGCACACCGCTGGCATTGAGCACATTGAGCACCACACCCTCGACCTCTGATTTATGCGAGATATCGGGCGAATCAATTTTTAGCGCGACCGGATAACCGAGTTGACTGGCAATGAGAATGGCCTCGTTGGCATTATGGGCCAGCATCGTTTGCGTGATCGGGATGTGAAAGGCCGCCAGCAAGGCTTTCGATTCCATTTCAGTGAGCACCTTGCGCCGCTC
>CANIFC010000127.1 GCA_947466695.1 Oxalobacteraceae bacterium
GGCAATTTTTCCCCAAGAAAATGCGCTTCGAAAGCATCACTGCCGAAGACATCGTACAGGCCATGCATAGCCTCAATCATCGCCCCAGGAAGTGCCTCAATTTCAAAACTCCACACGAGGTATTCATGGCGCAGTTAAAATCGGATCAACCCGGTGTTGCACTTCGAAGTTGAATCCGCCAATGATTTTTTGATGCTCAATTTTGTGTGAACCCACCCGGTAAAACAGAATTGTTTTTTAATCCGCTTCAACAACTTCGGTATAAGCTGACGTGAACCTATCCGCCGCTCCTTCAACGATTAAACAGCTTTCTTGACTTGATACGGGCATACACTCACAATACAATTAATCGCTACATTAATTGTTACACTATTTTTTGTTAATTTTTACTTTTACCTCAATATTCAACAAAATAAACAATAAAATAATCGTTACATGAAAATTTCTAAAGTGGTCCTGGAAACACTTCGCACCTGGCACCGGCAACCATCCGGAGAGTTATTGACTCGCCTTGGAGTCAGCCGTCCGTCTTTAATGCGTGCAATGACCGAGCTCGATGGCCAGGTGGTCACACGTGGCCGTGCCCGGCGAACCGCGTATGCCGCTCGTCGCTCGATTCGAGGACAAGTGGCCCCATTGCCTTTGTACTACATTGACAAAGCTGGTCGCGCACATGAAGCAGGACTGCTTGAGCCTGTTTATCCGGAAGGCTGCGCGATGAACTTTGCGGAAAAATTTCCGTGGCCACTGGATGACGAGATGGCCGACGGCTGGTTTTGTGGGTTACCCTACCCCCTGGCTGACATGAGACCCCAGGGGTTTCTAGGGCGTAACTTAGCTCATCAGTTTGCCGCCATCTTGCAGGTGGATGAAGACGTGAAGCGCTGGAGTGAGGATGATGTACTGCATGTCTTGAGTGTGCTCGGCTGGGACCAGCCAGGCAACTATATTTTAGGTGAGCAGGCTCTGCGCCGTTTCTTACAGGAGCAACAGCAAGGCAGTCACTTTATGACAGACGGTGAGATCGAGACGACCTACCCGCTACGCGCCATGCAAGCGCTCAACTACGGGGTAGCTGGCTCCTCGGCGGCAGGTGAGTTTCCAAAATTCACGGAACGTCGAATGATGCGCGTGCCGACGCACGTCATCGTCAAATTTTCGGGGGCTGATGGCTCATCACAGGAACAACGCTGGTCTGATCTGCTCGTTTGCGAGCATTTGGCATTAACGACCATTGCCGACACATTAGAGCTCAGTGCAGCGAAAAGTCGCATCTATCAATTTGGCAGCCGTACCTTCCTGGAAGTTGACCGTTTCGACCGACATGGCGAATTCGGACGCTCTGGGGTATGCGCCTGGCATGAATTGAATGCTGCTTTGTTCAGCGGGACAGGAACTTGGTCAGATGGTGCAAAGGCAATGCTTGAAGCGAGTTATATTTCAGAAGAAACCTCACGGCATATCAACCTGTTTGAGCATTTTGGTCGCTTAATTGCAAACTCTGATATGCATGACGGCAATCTTGCTTTCCTGCCCGGTCTCGAGCTGGCGCCAGCCTATGACATGCTTCCTATGTTGTACGCACCACAACGAGGAGTCGAGTTGGTCGAGCGCAAATTTGCACCCGCCTTACCTGTACCGAGAGAGCGTAGTGCATGGGTGCAAGCAGCGGAAGCAGCCGTGGTGTTCTGGCACCGGGCGGCATGCGATGAGCGTATCAGCGCGGAATTCAGGTCTATCTCTACAAGGAATGCTGATCATGTGGAGCACCTGCTTCTGACGCAGCGCAATTGACCTGAGCTTGCATCAATAGTTGGTATGCTGCCGGACTACATGTCAGGAGAAGCTACAGCCCATCTCTCTAGTCCCTAGTCCCTTTTCACTTTTCACTTTTCACTTTTCACTTTTCACTTTTCACTTTTCACTTTTCACTTTTCACTTTTGGCTCAAAGCATGTTGACGCCAGTTGAATATTGCCCCCACTCCCGTTTTTAAATGCGGCGTGTTTTCTGTCTTCGATAACTTCTCGGGCCATTGCACCCAATAAGGAACGCAAAGCTTCGGGAGCTCGCACCGATTCCCTACGGATTTTTACGCCGCAAGCAGTTCTGCTGCTATTTTCGCCGTATATCATGCGACTAGCAGTATCACCGCATTTCGCTATTAAAGTGGTATTTTTTTGCATTGAGGCAACATTGTGAAGAGTAAAGTTCACAGACCGGTAGTTCACAGACCCGTAGCTCGCTTTCCTCTTTCAAAGCGCAACGTTCACAGCGCTATCCAGGTGTGTTGACCAGCGCCAGCACAAATGCGGTAGCAAACTGCGTTCTCAACGATGCCTTACACCAAGGATTTGCTCACGAGAAAAGCGGACCGCCGCTGATCGTCGCCCATCAAGCGCGGTGACAGGATTGCAGCCATCAAGCCGCTCTGACCGGCGCATCTATTTTTTACGTTCGATACTCAACATCATCGCTTGCGTATAGCCGCTGCGCGTCATGAGTGCTAGTCTTGCCATGTTAAATAGAAAAAACATAAATGCGGAGCGCCCATGTCTGACCCAATTCAGTTTTACTTTCAAGGCCAGGTTCAGGTCGTTGATGATGTTTCACCGACGCAAACCATTTTGCAGCACTTGCGCGAAGAACGCCGTTGCATGGGTACCAAGGAAGGTTGTGCCGAGGGGGATTGCGGCGCTTGCACGGTCGTCATCGGTGAAATGAAAGACGGCAAGCTTGCATTGAAATCGGTCAATTCCTGCATCCAGTTCATGCCCACGCTCGATGGCAAGGCACTTTTTACGGTAGAAGACCTGAAACAGCCTGATGGCCAGTTGCATCCGGTCCAGCAGGCGATGGTGGAATGCCATGGCTCGCAATGCGGCTTTTGTACGCCCGGCTTCGTGATGTCGCTGTGGAGCCTGTATTTAAAAAAAGAAGAGCGTTCCAGCCCGCCCTGCCGTCAGGAAATCGAAGACACCTTGTCCGGCAACCTGTGCCGCTGCACCGGCTACCGGCCCATCATTGATGCTGCCAAAAGAATGGATGAGCTGCCCGACGTGCTCTTTGACCGCGCCGCATTGGCCGCGTCCTTGCAGACATTGCAGCGCGACTCCATGTTCGTCTACCGGCAAGATGGCCGCACTTTCCACGCGCCGCGTACGCTGGCCGAACTCGTTACCGTCCGTGCCGCCTTGCCGGACGCCTGCCTGCTATCTGGCTCGACTGACGTGGGCCTGTGGGTAACCAAGCAGATGCGCGACCTCGGTGACATCATTTACATCCGTCAGGTCAGGGAACTTCAGCTCATTACCGAAAATGATGGCATGCTGGAAATCGGTGCCGCAGTGTCGCTGAACGATGCCTATGGCGCAGTCTGCCTGCACTATAAAGCCGAATTGAGCGAGATGTGGCAGCGCTTTGCCTCGTTACCGATCCGCAATGTCGGTACGCTCGGTGGCAGTGTCGCCAATGGCTCGCCGATTGGTGATTCGGCGCCGTGGATGATTGCACTGGGCGCCGAGATTGTTTTGCATGGCAGCCAGGGCCGGCGCGTTTTGCTGCTGGAAGATTTCTATCTCGATTACATGAAAAAAGACCTGCAACCCGATGAGTTTGTGCAGGCCGTGCGCATTCCCTTGCCACGCACCAACCGGCACTTTCGCACCTATAAACTGGCGAAACGCTTTGATCAGGATATCTCGGCGGTCAGCGCTGCTTATGCCATCACGCTCGACGGCGATATCGTGCGTGATGCCCACATCGCCTATGGCGGCATGGCGGCGACCTCGCGGCGCGCACCGCGCGCTGAAGCGGCACTCAACGGCCAGATCTGGAATGAAGCGACGCTCAACCATGCCATGCAGGTGCTGGCGCAAGACTACAGCCCGCTCAGTGATATGCGCGCCTCCAGCGCCTACCGCATGACGACGGCGCAGAACCTGTTGCGCCGTTTCTGGCTCGAAACCCGGCTTGAGGCACCCTTGGCGCTGGACTCACTACGCGTATTTGCTGCGCGTTGATCTTCCAGTCCATCACAGTCCACTACAGTCAATCACAAGTTCATCAGCGACACATGAACAACGGAGAACATCCATGAACAAGCACACAGACGCCTTCCTGATTGCCGCCAACGCAGTAGTGACCGGCACCGCCACTGGCAAGGCTGCCGCCTGGGCCGAAGTGGGGTTACCACGCGAGCACGAGTCAGCCGTACTGCATGTGCTCGGTGAAGCCCGCTATACCGACGATATTCCCGAGTTGCAAGGTACCTTGCATGCCGCAATCGGCATGTCAGCAAAAGCGCACGCCACTATTCTGGCAATGGATCTGGCGGCGGTAAAGAGCTCGGCCGGTGTGGTCGCGGTCTACACAGCCAAAGACATCACCGGCACCAACGATTGCGGCCCCATCGTGCATGACGACCCGATTTTATCGGAAGGCCTGGTGCAGTATATTGGCCAGGCCATTTTTGTTGTTGTTGCCGACAGCCACGATCATGCCCGCCGTGCTGCGCGCAAGGCAAAGATCAGCTACGCCGAGTTACCGGCCATATTGACACCGCAGGAAGCGAAGAAAGCGCAGTCTTTTGTCGTCCCGCCGATGCGCCTGCAGCGTGGTGATGCGCAGCAGGCGTTTGAGCGTTCACCCTACCGGGTAAAAGGCGAATTGTTTGTCGGCGGACAGGAACAGTTTTATCTGGAAGGGCAGATTTCGTATGCCATTCCTAAAGAAGACAAGGGCATGCTGGTGCTCTGCTCAACCCAGCATCCGACCGAAATGCAGCATGTGGTGGCGCATGCACTCGGGGTCCATGCACACAATATCGTGGTTGAATGCCGGCGTATGGGCGGCGGTTTCGGCGGCAAGGAATCGCAATCCGCCTTATGGGCTGCACTGGCGGCGATCTGCGCCGCACACCTGAACCGCCCGGTCAAGCTGCGCGCCGACCGCGATGATGACATGCTCATCACCGGTAAGCGCCACTGCTTTCAGTATGACTATGAAGTCGGCTATGACGCCAGCGGCCGCATCATTGCCGCCCGGGTCGAGATGGTGACACGTGCCGGTTATTCGGCAGATTTATCGGCCCCGGTCGCGACCCGCGCCGTCTGCCACTTCGACAATACCTATTATCTCGGTGACGTGGATATCGTCGCCCTGTGCGGCAAAACCAATACCCAGTCGAACACGGCTTTTCGCGGTTTCGGCGGTCCGCAAGGGGCCATCGCCATTGAGTACATCATCGACGAGATCGCGCGCAACCTGCAGCAGGATCCGCTGGCGATCCGCAAGATCAACTTCTATGGACGCGACGATACCGAAGGCCGTAATGTCACGCAATACGGTCAGAAAATCGTCGACAACGTCATCCATGAATTGGTGGCAGAACTTGAGAAAAGTAGCCAATACCACCAGCGCCGTGCAGAAATTCACGCCTTTAATGCGACCAGTCCGGTACTGAAAAAAGGCCTGGCACTCACGCCGCTCAAGTTCGGTATCGCTTTTAACGTCACGCACTTTAACCAGGCCGGCGCGCTGGTGCACGTGTACACCGATGGTTCGGTATTGGTCAATCATGGCGGTACCGAGATGGGCCAGGGCATCAACACCAAGGTCTGTCAGGTGGTGGCGCAGGAACTTGGCCTGTCACTTTCGATGGTGCGTGCCAGCGCAACCGACACCAGCAAGGTCGCCAACACCTCGGCAACGGCAGCGTCTACCGGTGCCGACCTCAATGGCAAGGCAGCGCAAGATGCCGCCCGCACCATTGCCCTGCGACTGGCCAAGTTTGCCAGCGGCACCTATGGCGGCGAAGAATCTAACGTCTCGTTTGCCGATGGTATGGTGCACGTCAACGGGCAGCAAATCGCTTTTACTGAACTGGTGCGACTGGCCTATCTGGCCCGGGTGCAACTCTGGTCCGATGGCTTCTACGCCACACCGGGCCTGCACTGGAATCCCAAGACCATGAGCGGCAATCCGTTCTCGTATTTTTCCTATGGCGCCTCGGTCTCGGAGGTGCTGATCGACACCCTGACCGGCGAGTGGAAACTGCTGCGTGCCGATGTCTTGTATGATGCTGGCAAATCGCTTAACCCGGCCATTGATATTGGCCAGGTAGAAGGTGCATTCATCCAGGGCATGGGCTGGCTGACCACCGAAGAGCTGTGGTGGGACAAGACCGGTAAGCTGATGACGCATGCGCCGTCGACCTACAAGATTCCCACTGTGTCCGACTTACCGGAAGATTTTCGGATCGCGCTGTTTAACAATCGTAATGTGCAAGACAGCATTCACCGCTCCAAGGCGGTTGGCGAACCGCCCTTGCTGTTACCCTTCTCGGTTTTTTTCGCGCTACGCGATGCAATCGCCAGTGTCGCCGGCTACCGCTATAATCCGCCGTTGAATTCGCCGGCGACCAGCGAAACAATTTTACATTCAATAGGACGCGTACTGGAAATGCAGCAAGCAACGGGGAACCCCTTGGAACAGATAGCAGAAATGGCCGGGCACAATGCAATCAATCATGCGCTCAGCTAGCGTGGCCGGCCAATGATGCAATGGCTGACAGCATTGGCGCGCCGGGCTCAGGGACGAGACCGGGATCAGGATCACATTCTGGTCACGGTGACAAAAGTCGCCGGTTCGGCACCACGCGACGCGGGCGCCAAGATGCTGGTGACGGCAACGCAGAGCATGGACACCATCGGTGGCGGCCATCTGGAAATGCGCGCACTTGAGATCGCCCGCGGGATGCTGGCCCGGCCCGCGACCTCACCCGACCAACGGCGGCTGGAACGCTTTCCGCTCGGCCCCAGCCTGGGCCAGTGCTGCGGTGGCGTAGTTCACCTGAGCTTTGAACGGATATGCCACCCCTTCGATGACGATTTCTCCTTGTTACAGCAACGTTGGCATGCCGGGCTCGATAGCTGGCGCCTGGTGCCGCTCGACAGCAATGAAAAGTCCATCTTATGTGATGCCAGCGGCACCTGGCTGGCCGGAGCCGACTTGCCAGCGTCACTCCTGATACCGGCAGAATCATCGGAACCATCCGCTTTATCGGCTTGCTTGAAAAGCCGCAGCTGCACTATTTTTATCGACGCAGCTAATCAGCGCTGGCTACTCGATCCTTGCCTGGCCTTCAAGCCGCACCTGATGCTGTTTGGTGCCGGCCATGTCGGGACGGCGATCGTTCAGGCACTGGCGGGCTTACCCTGCCAGGTCACCTGGGTGGATGCCAGGGAAGAGCTGTTCCCTGCTGTCTTGCCGGCCAACGTCCGGCTGGAAATAACCGACACGCCCGAAGCGCTGGTCGAACGCGCCGCGGCGAATGTCTCTTTTCTGGTCTCTACCCACAGCCATGCGATTGATCAATTACTGTGTGAACAGATCTTGCGCCGCGCGCAGTTTTGCTGGTTTGGCCTGATTGGCTCAATGACCAAGCGCATGCAGTTCGAACACCGGCTGCAGCAGCGCGGTATCCCTGCCGGACGTTTGCGCGACATGGTCTGCCCGATCGGCCTCACGGGCATTACCGGAAAACAGCCGGCCGTCATCGCCGCCTCGGTCGCAGCGCAATTGCTGCAGGTTTGGGAGGCGTTCGAACAGGCCGAGATCGACCATGCTGCTAAAGCTAACGCCACTACCGCTACCATTACTTCGCCAGCAACAGAACCAATTTAGGCTCCATTTCATCAAGAATAGCGGACTCACGTCAGGCAAATCAGCGCATCTGCCTGACGCAATAGGCAGCGCCAGGCATCGTACCCAACAATGAATACTACTCAAGGACACGCCATCATGGCCAACACCGAACCGGCCAGCACCGGCATGCAAGCCTACCGCGCCAGCCTGCTGCATTTTACCAACGACCCGGCCTTCCATGCCCAGGCACATGTCTGGCATGAAGACGGCTTGCTGATCATCATGAACGGCAAGGTGCACGCGGCCGGCGATTATGCAGCTCTCAAGCACACCGTGGCC
>CANIFC010000128.1 GCA_947466695.1 Oxalobacteraceae bacterium
AGTGAAAGCGAATTAAGCCAGAGATGTGACTGATTGAGTGCTAATGGAAGAGATTTCCAGAGATGATTATTTGGAAATCTCTTTTTTTACGCATCCATAAATTTTGACGATTCGATTCTGGCGTGCAGAGTCATTAATAGTATGAGTATGAGTGTGAGTTTGACTGGTGCAAAGTTGATGCTACATGTGAAGAAAATGGATGTTGAGTCACATCTGTAGCTGTATTGTGTAAAATACTAAAAATACCGTCAAGAGAGACGAAGGCGCAGATACAAAGTTTGTATCTAGGCGGTAAAGCGCGAAGTATTTTTTTTTAATATTTTTAAAGCTGATTCATGACCGATTCGATACATTTTTACGAGCCCCGCAACGGCCACCGGTTGCCGCATGATCCATTTAATGCCATCGTAGGACCGCGTCCGATCGGCTGGATTTCGTCTGTCAGCGCTGGGGGAGTTCCTAATCTGGCACCGTATAGTTTTTTTAATGCTTTTAACTACACTCCTCCCATCATCGGTTTCGCCAGTATTGGTTACAAGGATACGCTGCGTAACATTGAGGAAACTGGCGAATTTGTCTGGAATCTTGTTACCCAACCGTTGGCTGAAGCAATGAACCAGACGTGTGCCGCTGTTTCTCCCGAGACCAATGAGTTTGAATTGGCTGGCCTGACGCCAGTCGCGTCACGGCTCATCGGCGTACCAAGGGTTGCAGAAAGTGCCGTTTCGTTTGAATGCCGCTGCACGCAAGTCGTTCAATTGCAGGGACTCAACGGTGAAAAAGTCGATACCTGGCTGGTACTTGGTGAAGTCGTCGCTGTACATATCGCCGAGACGATGCTCAAGGACGGAGTCTACGATACGGCTTCTGCCGGACATGTCTTGCGTGGTGGCGGTCCTGCTGATTATTTTTCGATTAATCCGGAACAGTTGTTTCGTATGGGCCGGCCGTCCTGATACTTTGCGTTAATCGCTATTAATGCAGACTAAATCTGTAGATTAAAAATGTAGACCAAAGATCTTCACCCGGAAAATACGTCCAGTCTTGATAATATGACGTAGAGATCCGGTTCTCCCTATCCCTATCCCTGTCCCTATCCATATCGCACCGATACGCAAAAAAGCCGTACCGGCATCTTCTGAAATAGCATGTGTCGAGAGTTTATCCTTTAGTATTACCGGCATTTCACCTCAATTGGACTTCAATGAAAGCTCTGCTTTTTGATCTTGACGGCACCCTGACCCACACAGATCCCCTGCACTTCAAGGCAATTGCCAATTTGTTAGGGCAACATGGACGTAATATCAGTGAAAATTTGTTCAAGCAATACGTTTCAGGGCGTTCAAATAGTGAAATTTGTTCCTATCTGTTTCCGGAAAAGTCTCAAGCTGAACACGTCATCTTGTCAGCCGAAAAAGAACGTTTATTTCGTGAACTGGCCGTGCAACTCGTACCTACGGCCGGCTTGGAGGTGTTGCTTGATTTTGCAACCAGCCATGAGATAAAGCTCGGCCTTGTCACGAATGCTCCCGGTGTGAATGTGACGCACATGCTCACGGCATTAAAACTGTCGGATCGCTTCGATGTTATTGTGCTGGGTGAGGAACTGGCGCGCGCCAAGCCCGATCCGTTGCCGTATCTGACAGCCCTAGAAGCCTTGGACGCGGGCCCGCTTCAGGCCTTGGTATTTGAAGACTCCATACCCGGTATCCGTGCAGGAATCAGTGCCGGCATCCGTACTTTCGGGCTTATGTCTACGCTCTCACAGGAAGAAATCCTTGCAGCTGGTGCCAACTTTGCCATTACTGATTTTACTGATCCGCGCATAGGTGAGCTGATCGCAGGGCAAATATATAAAAATCTGGCTTAGCCTTTAAGCAATACGAATAGGCAGACGTTGACCGTCAGGGTAGTACCTCTACTGCCTTAGCCTTCATGTATTCGCTCTCATTGAACGAGGAGGCGAGGGCGAGGCATGAGTTAAATAACATCTTCTTATCCATGCTTCACGTCGTCAAGAAAAAATGCAGAAGACAAATGTTAATCTGCCTCCTGTGATTGTGCTTCTGGTCAAAAATCTGATTCGTCTAATTGGCTATTTTTTTACGGCACTTTGGACAGGTAACGTGTGCCGCATGGCTGAGCGACCAGTAGTCATTTTTATCATGCGTTCTGCCGCATAGCGAATACACCTGTTTCGCCATCCCCGATTTCAGTTGTGTCTCGGTGCATCGGACTACATGCACGACCATCCCTTGTTCTATCGAGATACCATTAACGGTTTTGCCAGAGAGGGTTGCCGGGGATAAAGTACTCTCCATGTGTGTTTCCTGTAAGTGAAATAGTTGTTCAGCAATCATAGCATTGACGCGTGTCATTGTGAAAAGCAGAGAGAGAAACGGTGGCGCGTCAAATGCAGTTTTCATTGTCGATGATGTCAGAACGAATCTGATCTCGCCATGTTGCTTTTTGATAGGAATCAATTTTGATCATTGAGATCAAGAAGTCGTGTGGGCGGTTTCATTTGGCAAGTACAAAAAGTGTATTGCCTGATGAAAGACACGCTCGCATAAAAAAATATATCCCATCCCATCCCATCTCATTCCATCTGAATAATTCAGCTGTAAGGTAATGCCTACAAGAATTACGGCTTTACCTGACACGCTCTTCTAGCGTATTCCGTCATAATGTTTCATAAGAAAAATTAATTAAAAGAAATTTTAAGAAGACATGTTATCGATATTGATGATTTTCTTATTGTCGGTATTTTTGTTAATGGAATTGCTGTTGATATCCGCGTAGTACGCTTGTTTTCAATAAAAGTTTAATTCTCAAGCGTCAGCACGATGTGATGCAAAGTGTACTGATTGATAGCAGGAAAATCTGATTAATTGGTATGTTTTATGCCCAGAATATCACCAAAAAGCAGGCAGTAAGGATAGGTCATTGCCTTTTCGTCTTTGGTAAATTGAATTTAACAAATAGGAGATTGGCATGAAATGGTTTAGGAATCTGAAGGTAGCGATGAAGGTGATGATGTGCTGTCTGATATTTATATTGCTACTCATCGGAGGTTCCTTGTTTGCAGTGAGTTCGATTACAAGGACGGAACAGGATATCGATCGTTTCTACGCAAACAGGGTCAAGCCGGTAATCTGGGGCGACAACATCTACAAAAATGTACTGCAAGCGCGAGTTAATATGTATGCGATTGTAGATGCATTGAATGAAAATAATAAAAAAGAAATTGAAATGAGAGTTGCTGATTATCTTGAGCGCAAAGCGGTTAACGAGCAGCTCTGGAAGCAGTACAAGGCTATCCCAATGGGAACTCAAGAAAAAGTTTTGGCTGAGCGATTTGAAAAAGAGTACGGTAATTTGATCGGTTCTTTTGATCACTTTATGGCGGCGGTAAATGCGAATGACAACGTAGCGATGGATCGGGTGATGGTGGAGTGGATTTCGCATTATCAAAAAGCTCGCAACAGCATGGACGACGTACTCAAGTTTCAGATAGATGCTGGCGAAAAAATGATAGAGGTAAACAGGTTTAATGCATCTGATACTCAAAGAATGCTCGTTGTGGTGCTTGCTTTTTCAATAGCGTCTGGTCTACTTGTTACTTACGTTCTCGCTCATTCAGTATCAGGTCCAGTGGCAAAAGGTCTCGCATTTGCAAAAAAAATTGCTGCAGGTGATTTTACTGAGCGTATTGATTTAGATCAGACAGATGAGTTAGGTGAGTTGGGTAAGGCACTCAACGCTGCGGCCGACAGTCTTGAAAATATAGTGATTGATGTTGTACAGGCATCACTTAATCTTGCGCAATCAATTAAAGAGATTGCCAGTGGTAACGAAAATCTGTCACGGCGTACGAATGAACAGGCTAGTTCGCTTGAGGAGGTGGCGTCAACAATCGAAGAATCGTTTTCCTCGATTAATCAAAGTGCCGCTAATTCAAAAACAGCTAATAAACTTTCTGAAAAAACAACGATCCAGGCTGAAGAGGGGAGTCACATCGTATTTGAAGCGGTTGCTGCGATTAAGGAAATTAATGAAGCAAGCAAAAAAATCGAGAATATTACCTCCGTCATCAATGCCATTGCGTTTCAAACAAATTTGCTGGCACTTAATGCTGCCGTTGAAGCTGCCCGTGCTGGTGAACAGGGACGAGGCTTTGCGGTAGTGGCCAGTGAGGTGCGTAATCTTGCGCATCGATCTGGCAGTGCCGCAAAAGAAATTGGAGACCTCATCAAGACCACCTTGTTAAAAGTTGAAAATGGCACCTTGCTTGCCACTAAATCAGGTGAAGCGCTAATCGAAATTGTAACGTCGATTAAAGACGTCAACCGCCTGGTGTCCAATATTGATGCTGCGAGTGAAGAGCAGAAGCAAGGTGCGTCACAAATCCACATCGCCGTTAATGAGCTCGATTCAATGACCCAGCAGAACGCAGGATTGGTTGAGGAAATTGCCTCGGTTTCAGAAGCCATTCCACATCAGGCTCAAGAACTGCTGAGCATGATGAAAAAATTTAAAACACGTCAAGACTCACGCTATTCATGATGGGAGCCTCATAAAAATGGTATCTGTCGATTGAATACATCCGGCAGCAGTCATACTCCGTTGCGTTTTATTCCATCCCGGGATCATCAACAGGATGTCGCGGCAAGAAAATTAGCTATTTGCGAGCTCATAAGCGGCGGACCCGGGAAGGTTTAGAAAAGGTGCGAGTGGGTTACCGACACATGAAAAAAAGTAAAGAATATAAAAGAGGCGTAAAAAGGCGTCACTAAAGCTGATTAGTTGAGTAGGGTGATATCGGTACATTCGCTCGAAAAAAAAAGAGAGAAGGCGCCTGAAGCATCTTCTCCCTTTTTCTTATTGGGACGGGTAATCAGGCAGGTAAGACAATTTGATTGTCGACACTAAACTGATAGTCACGGAACACATGTTCTGCCGTGAGTAACTGATAGTTGCCGTCCGGCAGCAATCTTGAGGTATCTTTCAGGCGGTAAGTATAGTGACCACAGGTCCAGCAATTAAAATTGCGCATATGGGTGCACAGGCACGTCTTGTCCATGACCACGATGTTTTTCTCATTCGGATGTGCTGCCACTTCACGGTTGTAGGCCGTGATGTAGGCGCAGCCGCCGTTGCCATCCAGCAGATAACCATATGACTCACAGCCCGGACGAATGCCAGAGCCAATCGCAGGAGTGTTGGAGAGCATGCGCATCGGATAGCCGGTAGGTGAGATCGTGTTGACTTCGATATCACTTTCTGATGCCTTGAAATAGTCCTGTTTTACATCAGCCGGGAGGCCGCATTCTTCGGTAACGGTAAAGCGCGTGGCCACCTGCACCCCGGAAGCACCATTTTCCAGAAAAGAAACCGCATCGCTACCAGTAAAGATGCCACCGGCGGCGATCAGGGGAATCGCCAGATTTTCGTTTGCCAGATATTGGGCAATTTCAGTAACGATTGTTTGCAGATCAAATTTTTCCCAGTCCATGCCAAAGCCGAGATGGCCTCCTGCCAGAGGGCCCTCGACAATCACATAATCAGGCAGACGATTGAGTCTGGCGTTCTTGCGCAAGAAAATTTGCAAGGCACGTACTGAGGAAACGATGACCCCAAGCTTGGCATCACGAAAGCGCGGGTGGTCTTCCATCAGGCCAAACGAGCCCAAATGTAGACCGGCGCTCAAGGTAATACCGTCGATACCGGCATCAAGAGAGGATGCCAGGCGAACCTTCAAGGTCTCGCGCGGATTGTTCATCGTCAGCTTTTCCATGCAGTTGACAAAGATCATCCCATCGCCACGTTTGGCTTCCATCGTCTTGCCGACGTGATTCATGGTTGCTTCTGCAAGCCGTCCAAGATCGAATTTAATATCGGTCTTATCTGAATTATTAATATTGTATTTATACTGTTTTGTTTTTTCTTTGACAAAACTGGTGTCAAACCGACGATCTGAGACATCTTCCATCATGGCATCTGAAAGATGGCCGATTCCGCCGAGGCGTGAGGCTTCAAGTGCCAGTTCGGCGGTTGAAATATCGACGCCCATACCACCTATCATGATGGGAACTAATTCATGTTTGCCTAGCTTCAGGCGAAAATCATCTACACGTTTCATTGTTATCCTTGAACATCTTGTCGTTAAATCTAGTGCTAGAGCATTCGCTTCCGGAAAAAAGACCAGGTTAAGCAGTCTGGTGTCGTCATATGCTACTTTAAATATTAAAATATTTTTATCATCAGAATATGCTACTTTTTAGCGCTTACAAGAGGTGAATTTTCTTACAGCCATATTCTACCCTACGATGGTTTTATTGGGATTTCGAAGTCCTTGCCAGATCTTGATCAAAAACAGGAACTCGCCAAAATTTTATTAACGAAGTAGGGGTAACAGGACTAATTGCTGCATGCCTGATTAATCGCCATGAGAATTTTTTTGCAACAGACCTGACTTTTCGTCGTTTTTGGTAAGATCGTAAAGCTTATAAAAATACACTATCTGCGGGAGGTTTATCGCCGGCCAACACGCCGCTGCTAAGGGCGAGTCCTTCCCCCTTGCGTACCAGGTAGTCCGTATGTTCATAGACGTTACTACAGCCTGTTTCCGCAATTAATGCTTTTACAATGGTCACTTTCCAGGCATCCACTCCTGCGGCCTGAAACTGGCAGGCCAGATAGCCCGGTTTCATCGCGTGGTAGTCGACGATCAGTCCGGGCAGTCCATCTTCTTCGGCGTTAATCAGACACTGCGGGGGGCCAGGATGTGTGGTGAGTTTCCCCCGCTTTACCAGCGCTGCCTTGACGCGGCGCTTGAACATGGCATGGTCGACTGCCTCGTTTTCATCGAAGCTCCAGACCCTGGCGCGAATTTGTGATTTGGGACTCCAGCCAGCCCTTGCGAGAAATACTCCTGAGGATGAACGAATCAGTGCGGTGGCGCCTGATTTCATTTTTTCTTCGTACTTGCCGTCGACGCGTTCAACTGCGGACAAATAAATCCACGGATCACGCTCGAGTAAGCTTTTTTCTTTACCTTGCTTGATAGTGATGATGAGCATAAATAATTCCAGTGCTTTATTAAAAGGTGGTACTTAAGACAAAACCTATATGATTTGTCTAAATTGTTGATTTTTTGAAAATTTCCTGAACATTTTTTTGACTATAACAAACGGTTTTGTTACGCGTTTTACAGACAGAGACTAGCGCCATTCATTATAAAAATCATAAAAATACTTGTTTCGCGATGGCGAACTGCCTTGTGGGAAACGTGATCCGGTTTTTGATTCTTAATGATTAGCCAAAAACAAAAATACGGTCGGTTTTTTGTGAAAGTCAGGCATCTGATTGGCTTGCACGCGTTTTTTCCATTCGGCTGCAGGTAAAGTTTGTATACTTTCAGAGCTCAGCGTCAAATCAGTTGCAACACAAATCAGGCTATTGCTCTGGCAGTGGTTAGCCAGCGCATCGAGCATGGCAGCATTGCGATAAGGCGTTTCAATTAACAGTTGTGTCTGTTGTTCTTTTTTTGATCGATCTTCCAATTCTTTGATCCGTTTGGCGCGCAAGCCGGCATCAGTCGGCAGGTAGCCGTGAAAGGCAAAACTCTGGCCGTTTAAGCCGCTGGCCATCAGGGCCAGCAACAAGGATGAAGGGCCGACCAATGGCCGAACCGTGATCTGATGCTGATGTGCCAGTCGCACCAGGTTAGCGCCGGGATCTGCAACCGCCGGGACGCCCGCTTCCGAGATCAAGCCAACATCATGACCTTCAAGCAATGGACGAAGCAACGCATCGAGCGCCACTGTAGGCGTGTTGACATTGAGTTCGGCAATCTGCAGCTCTTGCATTGGCTTGGCCAGTGGATGGCTTTGATTGAGCAGCTTTAAATAGGCGCGCGTTGTTTTGGCATTTTCTGCGACAAAATAAGTGAGCCGGGAGCTC
>CANIFC010000129.1 GCA_947466695.1 Oxalobacteraceae bacterium
ATCAGATGGGTTGTGCGAGCTTGGCTGTGAAGGGCTTGTGTCATATAACTGGCAATGGTTTATCGTTAGCAAACAGTGTACGCAAAATATGCCTGGCCTTGAAGAGGGGCCAGCTCCGAATGGGTACATGATCCCACGAATCTAAACAGCTAGTCTTGCCACTCTCTGAATAGATATTGCCTAAATTTAATGAGAACTTGATAATCAAACCCATCAGGCAAACTACTTGAATTATAAAAATAATGGCGTTGATGCTTGAGTGCAGACAAACAGGGGGACGATCATGGCGTTAGAGATGGCAACAGTCGGTGGCGGAAGTTTCTGGTGTACCGAAGCGGTATTTCAACAGTTGCGCGGGGTCAGGAGTGTGCGTGCAGGTTATTCGGGCGGGACTACCGTGGCGCCTGACTATACCGCAGTCTCGGAGGGCAATACCGGACACGCTGAAGTGGTGCAGGTCTGCTTTGATCCGGAGGTGATCAGTTACCGCACACTGCTGGAGATTTTTTTTGTCACGCATGATCCCACCACGCTTAATCGCCAGGGTAATGAAAGCGGCACGCAGTACCGTTCGGTGATCTTCACCCATTCACTTGAACAAGAGAAAATAGCGTTAAAGGTCATGCGGCGCATCGTTGCATTATCTCCGTTACCGGCTGTAACCCAACTATTGGCAGCGCCGGTATTTTATCCTGCCGAAGACGAGCATCATGATTATTTCAAGCGCAATAGTCACCAGGCTTACTGCAAGCTGGTAGTGGCGCCGAAAGTGAGGATCGCCAGAGAGTTTTTCAGCAAAAATGAGAAAAATGATCAAGTCAGGCAAGGTCAGTTTCCAGCCTTGAATCAGGCAAACGGATCGCTGCACTCTTAGTCACTCACGTTGCTGCTTATTTTTTTATTTCCTTTTACTCTTCTGCGCCGCTATAGGAAGTTGATGATGGCCGATGCGTCGCTGACCTTCAGTCCCTGTCGCAGTGCAGATAACCGTTCAAAGAGCTTCAGGGCTGCAGGCGGACAATAGCCCAACTGTTGTCTGGCTGGCGCGTGTACACAATCCTGTCATGCAGACGGGAACTGCGTCCCTGCCAGAATTCCAGACGGTCAGGAACCAGACGGTAACCACCCCAATGTTCCGGACGCGGCGGGTGTTCGGCGAACTCGTCGACCACTTCCTGCAGCTGCTGTTCGAGTCGCTCACGGCTGGCGATAGGCTGGCTTTGATGTGATGCACGGGCGCTCTGGCGACTACCCAGCGGTCGGCTATGGAAATAACTGTCGTTTTCCTGTGCCGTCATTTTTTCGATGCGTCCCTCAATGCGAACCTGACGCTCCAGCGCACCCCAGAAAAACAAGAGTGCCGCATACGGATTGGCCGCCAGATCCTGTCCTTTGTGGCTGTCATAATTGGTGAACCAGGAAAAGCCACGCTCATCAAATTCCTTGATCAGGACAATGCGTGATGACGGTCGGCCTAGCTGGCTGACCGTGGAAAGATGCATGGCATTGGCCTCTGATGAGCTCGTTTCCAGCGCCTGCTCAAACCAGACTGAAAATTGCTCGATAGGATCATTGGCCACGTCGTTTTCAGACAAGCTGTTGAGTTGATAGTCCATGCGTAAATCGGCGAGTGACATAAATTTCCTTATTGTTCCGGTTGAACTGAAATACCGCGACGTTCCTGCATGGCGTTACCCATCGCCTGCATTTGTGCCGCACTGAAAAGGCGTTTGGCCATGGGGGCAATCTGGGTCTCCTCGGTGTGCATATGTTCCAGGTAAAGCTCTTTGAATTCACTGACACCCTGTGGCGATAACGTCGCAGCCTCACCGCTGGCAATGGTGTTGAGCTCGATTGCGAGTTGCTCCCATAGTCCGGCCATTTGCGCGTGCTGCGCTAAAATGTGTGGAAGTAATTGTTGTAGCAGGCTGGCGTCGTCTCCCGTTGCGGTGATTTCCAGCGTTGGCAACAAATTGACTTCTTCATCTTCGTGGTGCAAGGGCGCCGCCTGTTTAAAATAGCGCAGCACCGCACTGGCGGCTTGTCTGGCCTGTTCATCCGCGCCATGGTGCGGCAGGTGCGTGAGCAGCTTGTTGAGCGTGTCGAGTTGCTTGCGGATGCGGTCATGGCAATGCTTGAGTACCGCAAGCGGCTGGTCAAAGCCTGGGGCGTTGTTAAATAAATTATCCACACATCCTCTTTGTATCGGTTAAATTGGCTGGAAACGACCTGTTATCATAGGAAAAGTATGCGACATTTCTGGAAAAACTGCTTGTGCAAGATCAAGGCACTTCCGGTTCTGCCGCTGCAGTCTTGTAAAATAGCATCAGCAAAAAATTTAGTGGCATTTAATTTTTATTCAATTCTGCTTTTATCCTGACTCATCCAGTCTTACTGACTCTTATTTACTCTCATTTACTCTTACTTACTCTTTTTATTTAATGGAAATGCAACAAGATACTATCGACTTCGAACGGCGTTTTGGCGGTGTCGCCCGGCTTTATGGCGCTGTCGCCCTGGAACGATTTAAACATGCCCACGTTTGCATTGTTGGCGTTGGCGGCGTTGGCTCATGGGTAGTGGAGGCCCTGGCGCGCAGCGCGATCGGGCGCCTTACCCTGATTGATCTCGATAACGTGGCAGAATCAAATGTCAACCGGCAGATTCAGGCGACCAGTGAAACCCTGGGCAAGGCAAAAGTGACTGCCTTGTCTGAGCGCATTGCCCAGATCAATCCCTTTTGCCAGGTGAGTGAAGTGGAAGACTTTGTGACGCCTGACAATCTTGACGTCATGATCGGCTCCCGGCAGTTTGATTACGTGATTGATGCCATTGACAGCGTCAAGGCGAAAACTGCCCTGATTGCCTACTGCCGTCAACGCCACATCCCCCTCATTACGATCGGGGCGGCGGGTGGTCAGACTGATCCGTGCAAAATTGAAATCCGCGACTTGTCACGCACTGAACAAGAACCACTGCTGGCGCTGGTGCGCAAGCGCTTACGGCAAAATTTCGGTTTTCCACGCGGCAGCAAAAGTAAATTTGGCATTGATGCGGTATTTTCCATGGAAGCGCTGACCATGCCGGAGACGGCGGAAGCCTGTGCGATTGCTGATGCCGGCAATTCAGACGGAGACGCTGATGTCGCCAGTGCAGGCATTCCCGGTGTCACGGGACTTAATTGCGCCGGGTTCGGTTCGTCCATTGTCGTCACTGCCTCTTTCGGGCTGGCTGCGGCGGCCCATGTCTTGCGTAAGCTGGCCTCTGATGCGAAAACCGAAGTTGTCACTGTGAGTTAAATTCAGCCCGCCAGACTGGCAGGCAGCGCTACTGCAACATCGCTGACCGGAATGGATCGCGGCTCCTGTGCAAGAGCGGCGATCCATGTCGGCCAAAGCCAGGATGCCGTCATAACCTGTTTGCTGCACCACATCTTGGGTTCAATGGCAATTGGGCAGACGCCGCCCGTGCGAGCGGCAATCGGTCAGGATTTGCCGAAGACTTCATTCAATTGCTGGGTGACGCGGATGAAGGTGGTGCGTTTGGTGAGTTCCTTGAGCTTGTGCGCGCCGACATAGGTGCAAGCGGAACGCACGCCACCGAGAATGTCGAGCAAAGTCGCCTCGACCGGGCCACGGTAGGGCAGTAAGACTTCCTTGCCTTCCGAGGCACGATATTTGGCGACTCCGCCGGCATATTTATCCATGGCAGCGCGACTGCTCATGCCGTAAAAACTCTTGAACTGCTGGCCCTCGATGTCGACCAGATCACCGGCGCATTCGTCATGCCCGGCCAGCATGCCGCCTAGCATGATGAAATCGGCGCCGGCACCATAGGCCTTGGCCAGATCACCGGGAACCACGCAACCGCCATCGGCACAAATTTGTCCGCCTAAGCCGTGGGCGGCGTCGGCACATTCGATCACTGCCGACAATTGGGGATAGCCAACTCCGGTCATCTTGCGGGTGGTGCACACCGAACCGGGGCCGATACTCACCTTGACGATATCGGCGCCGGCCAGGATCAACTCTTCAGTAATGTCGCCGGTGACGACATTGCCGGCCATGATGGTCAGGTGCGGATAGGTGTTACGTACTTTCTTGACGAAATTAATGAAGCCTTCGGTGTAGCCGTTTGCCACGTCGATGCAGACATACTCAATGGCATTTTTCGCCTGTGTCATGACGGCAGAAAATTTTTCAAAATCGGCTTGGGTAATTCCCATCGAATAAAACGTTGTGGATTTTTTTTGCAAGCCGGAAAAGTAACGCACCAGTTCCGCTTCGTCGTAGTGTTTATGCAGCGCAACTGACAGCTGGTGCCGGCCCATGGCTTCGGCCATTTTCATGGTACCGGTACTGTCCATATTGGCCGCAATGAGCGGGATGCCGTGGTAAGTCTTGCCGGAATGGTGAAAGACAAATTCGCGCTGCAATTCAACTTGCGCGCGTGAGGTGAGGGTAGATCTCTTGGGACGGATCAAGACATCCTTGAAATCGAGTTTCAGTGATTCTTCGATATGCATGGTGACTCCGGTGAACATCGATTGTACGAGGCAGAAGTTACGCTATCGGCACGACAGGGAAACCTCTGGACCGTGTACAAGTATAGTCAGTTTGCGAAGATAATTTGATCTAATCAGGACATAGCGGGTATCACGCCTGCTATATGTCACTTTTTGTCACTTTTTGCCAATTTTCATGCTGCAAAATTTTTTACAAAAAGGTTTTTATTCACAGCGCAATCGGGCCAGATTACCGTATCAATGGCATTCGCCATGACCTTCATCGCTGAAACTTTGCCCTGCAACCGGCAGGAATTTCCAGTCATAACTGCTGGCGTGGAGCTGCAGCTTCAAGACGCCGTGTGTGGCATTGTCACGTATCTCGGTCGCGGCCTTGGGGAAAAACATCGGCGTGAGCCTGGCGCCGCCGGTGCCAACTACAAAACTGCGGATACCATGTTGCTCGTCCCGTTCACCATTGGCATCCATTGGTGCCATCCGCTCGTAATTGTGGTCGTGTGAGGTCAGGACCAGGTCAGCCTTGGCCGCTGTGAGTATTTTCCACGCCGGCACCATGATTTCGTTGTTTCCGTGACCGCCGGTGCTAAATACCGGATGATGCCAAAAGGCGAGGATACATTTGCGCTTGTTCGCATCGAGCTGTTTCCTGAGCCAGTTCAGTTGTACTTGCATCGGCATGTCGCTCAGGTTGCTATTGAGGGAAAGCAGCAGCCAGTTACCTGCGCTCTTGCTGAAGTAGCCGCGCCGTCCGGAGCCTGCCCGCTCAGCGAAATAATTATAGTATCCCAGCGCCAGCGGCATGCCGTAGTCATGGTTGCCGGGAGACGGCAGGGTGCTGGCCTTGAATTGTCCCCATGTCGCTGCATAACAGGTATTAAATTCTTCCGGCCGGCCGACCGGATAGGTGTTGTCCCCCAGCGTGAGTACCAGCGCTTTCGGGTCGCTTGCCAGACCTGCCACGATGATTTCCGCAGTCCTGGCGGCCATACTCTCGTCGGGTGGCGCTTTCCTGCATTCGGCGATATCTCCGGCGGCATACACCGTGAGGCTTTTGATGAGCGTTTTGCCGGTCTTGGCGGCCCCCGTTACGGGTGCCGTTGCGGGTGCCGTTACGGGGGCCGCGTAGGCAGACAGTGGTGCGAGGCTGGCGCTGCCATACACCAGCAAGGTACAGATCAACGGGATGAAAACAGGGGTAATCGGGGACATGTACAGCATTCTGGTAAGAGGCGCAACAATGGAAGCGTGCTATTTTAACCGCTCCCAAAGCCTCAGGTAAAGTGATGCCACAGAGATCTGTACCAAAGTATCGTCACAATGAAATCAAGCTGTATCGGTATCCGCGGGTCATGACCGAATCAGTCAACGGTCTTGAAGGGAGCGGGGAGGTCCGGAAAAAACCGTTTGTCCCCGCGTTGGCCTGGGCCCCTGCTTATAACTTGCTGTGACGCAGGCGCAGTGCGTTGGTGATGACGGAAACCGAACTCAGGCTCATGGCGGCGCTGGCGATCATCGGACTGAGGAGCAGGCCAAACCAGGGGTAAAGAATACCGGCGGCAATCGGCACCCCGACAAAATTATAGGCAAAGGCAAAGAACAGGTTTTGCCGGATATTTTTCATTGCATGACGGCTTAATGAGTGCGCCTTGAGTATGCCGCGCAGGTCGCCCTTGACCAGAATGACATGGGCGCTATGCATGGCAACGTCGGTGCCGGTGCCCATCGCAATGCCGACATCCGCCTGTGCCAGCGCTGGTGCGTCATTGATGCCGTCGCCCGCCATCGCCACTACCCGTCCTTGTTGCTGAAGCTCCTTGATGATTCTAAATTTATCTTCCGGTAGTACTTCTGCCTGCACTTCCGTCAATCCCAGTTGCGTTGCCACCGCTTGTGCCGTGACCTTGTTGTCACCGGTGAGGACAATGAGACGGATGCCCAGTTGCTGTAATTCCCTGACCGCTTGCAGGCTGCTCTCCTTGATGCTGTCGGCTACGCTAAACAGGCCCGCAGCCTTGCCGTCGACCGCCAGCATCATCACGGTATGACCCTGCTGCTGGAATGCGTCAACGCGCTGGCGCAGGGCACTCATGTCGATGGCATGATCTGCCATGAGCTGGGCATTGCCGAGCAAGATCATTTTACCGTCCGCTTCGGCCTGTACACCCTTGCCTGTCACCGACATGAATTGATGGATCGCCGCTGGTGCAATCTGCTGGGCTTCGGCATGGCGCACGATGGCCTGAGCCAGCGGATGCTCGCTGAGTTTTTCCAGTGCCAGTGCCAGTGCCAGTAGCGTATTTTCATGAAAGCCGTCAGCAGTAACGACGTTTTGCACGGCCGGTTTGCCCTCAGTAAGCGTGCCGGTTTTATCGATAACCAGGGTATCAACTTTTTCCAGCCGTTCCAGCGCCTCGGCATTTTTGATGAGCACGCCTTCCGTGGCGCCACGCCCGATCCCGACCGTGACCGAGATAGGTGTTGCCAGGCCAAGCGCACAGGGACAGGCGATGATCAGTACCGATACCGCAGCCATCAGACCGTTGGCCAGGGCCGGGCTCGGGCCGACCAGTGCCCAGACCGCGAACGCGAGCAGGGCAACGCCGATTACGCCGGGAACAAACCAGCCCGACACCTGATCCGCCAATTTCTGGATCGGTGCACGCGAACGACTCGCCTGATTGACCATGTCAATAATTTTTGCCAGCAAGGTATCGTGACCGATGCGTTCCGCTTGCATCGTAAAGCTGCCTTGCTGGTTGATGGTGCCGGCGCTGAGCTGGTCGCCGCGCTGCTTGCTGACGGGTAGCGATTCGCCGGTAATCATCGATTCATCGACGTGCGAGCGACCTTCGAGCAAGACGCCATCAACCGGAATATGTGAGCCCGGCTTCACGCGCAAAATGTCCTTGAGCTGAACCTGGTCAAGCGCGATTTCGACTTCATCGCCGTTGGAAGAGATGCGGATGGCGGACTCCGGCGTCAGTGCCAGCAGGGATTTGATGGCGGTGCTGGTTTGCGAGCGGGCCCGTAATTCCAGCACCTGACCCAGCAGGACCAATGTGATGATGACTGCCGCCGCTTCAAAATACAGCGGCGCCATGCCGTCCATCAGAAAGGCTTGCGGCAGGATCTGGGGGGATAATAAGGCGACCAGACTGAACAGGTAAGCGGCGGCAGTACCGACCCCGATCAGGCTGAACATATTGAGGTGACCGGTTTTGAAGGAGGCAAGCGCCCGTTCAAAAAAGGGGAATCCGGCCCACAGCACGACCGGTGTTGCCAGTGCAAACTGCGACCAGTTAAACAGCGTCATGCCCAGCCAGGCGTGGACGTTG
>CANIFC010000130.1 GCA_947466695.1 Oxalobacteraceae bacterium
GCGTTACCGTCTTTGCGGCTTACCCCATCAACTATCCAAGCATCGAACAAATCTTGCACAGTAAGGTTTTTAATCCGTGCCTGCTCTATCACAGCAAGCTTTGCCACAATCACATCTTGTGTTTCTTTTTTTGTAATTTTCTTTAATGCGCCAGGGTCAACACCTTCAGCTACTTGAGTCCTAGCACTATCGCGCTGACTGCGAATGGAAGTCAAACTATCTGCAGGCCATGAGCCACATGAAAAATCTTTAATTTTGTCATTGAAACGAAAGCGGTAATAAAACGAAACGGAAACAGTCCCGTCTGTTTTTGCACGTACACGTCCAAACAGTCCACCATCATCTCTAACGTTTTGACCGTCATGTTTAACCCTAAACGACTCCAAAGTTTTTTGAGTTATTTTTGCCATAAATTTTATGCACGGGGTAGCTAGATTTAACTTTTACCCCCACAATTACCCCCACAGATTCAATGGATTCAATTGTACTCGTATGATACTCAATTGGACAATTAAATTTATAAGTCTATGATTTATTTGAATATATACATATATATTCAAAGCCTCTGAGGATAGAGAAAAAGTATATTAATAAAATGGGGTGCACGGGGTAGAGTGTTCGAATCACTCCGTCCCGACCAATGAAATCAAGGACTTGCAGATTTACGTCTGTCAGTCCTTTTTTGTTTTTAGGCTCCGTGCACTAATCTTGCACTAAAAAGTTTTTCTAAAACAAAAATCAACACGCAATAATGGGGCATTAAATACTGAGATTTATAGTTAGCTTACGCTTGTAATTGTAGCCCATACTGGATCGCCAACCTTGGACATTACCCAAGCGTTAACACCTCAACACCTCCAACTGGTTTGCGCAACTCCAAACTTAACTCCCCCTCGGGACGTCCTGCCTTTTACTTATCTTTCAGTAGATTGTGAATCCACCTATTGATAGCGTACCTGTTTATTTCAGTGTTTCCGTTGCAAGTATTTTGTTACCTTGTGGTTTTGCTGAGGATATTACGTCCGATATTCGTCAAAAATGTACAACGTATGCTCGGTTTCTGTTACTCGCGACACCTCCCTCCCGGACCTCGTCAAATCAAATGAGAATTGGTAGGTAGTATCGACCAATTTTTTCTATTTGTGAGAGCTAAATTGTGCCTCAGGTTATGGTGTGTATTAGCCTATTGATCGCCAAGCTTAATAAAAATTTAAAGTACGAAGCACTGTGCTTTATTGCTTAAAACTAAGTTGATTTAAATTTTTCATCAAAATTACTTTAACTGAGCGTGTAGCCATATTTAGCGTTATTATTATAATCACTTATATTAATTTATTATCTAGTGTATTTGACAATAACTTCCAGATTACAGATTTTAAGATGCAATAATTCAACAAGCTTTTGGTGCTTACATATACTTAAACTTAACTATCACATTCCATGACAACATTAAGTTCATTAATAACATTGGAACCAGGGATGTACATCCTGAGACATCCAAAATCTGGCATGCCGCCACTGACTGTGTCTCGCGCACTTAACGGTAGATTATGCACCGCGAAAATTGATATTTTATCCACGCCTAACGCTCACAATTCCATTTTGCGCGATGGTACCGATTGCATAGTTATGCTTGTCAGTGATGGACCGGTCGAACTATTGGTCACGGCATATTTTGAAAAGACAACCAATATTAACGATGAGATCAAGCCAGCTTTACGAATCGATAAGATAGCACTCGATGAAGAAGTGGGAACGTCATCCAATACAACGGCGGAAACACAGTCTACATCTATTCAGATAAGCGACAAGGGTCTTTCCATTATTGGTCACATTGAACGAAAAGGTGATGTTGTCGCACAAGAAGGTCATCCGCTGGGCGAGCCTGGCAGTAACTTGAGGATAGAGGGCTTTCAGATTATGTGGCCAGACAAGCCTGTTGGTATTGAATTGGCCTACGCAATTTCGCTTGAAGGTATAGGCCCTACTTCAAGCGTCCAGACAGGGCAATTTTGTGGCAGGAGAGGTGAAGCCAGACGAATTACCGAAGTTACATTTGCGCTGGTGGGTCCAAAAGCAAGTCAGTACCAGCTTGATGGTTTAGTCCGCTTTTCAGGTGGTTTTCAGATTCCCGTGTTATCCGGCATGCCATTAAGCGGTCCTAGTGGTCTGGAGCATCTGACTTCGATCACATTGAGTAGCTCTGCCGTCACTCCGGGCAAGGCAAAAACGAAAAAAAATCCCTGGGACGAATCGCCCCAAACCAAAGTATTCAAATCAAAACCGTCGACTAAAACGACCGCAAGTAAAAAAATAACGTGACTATTCAGCCGCTATGAGCAGGTCGTATAGGATTGCCAGAAAAGACACGCTGCAATCCGTTTAGCATTCCATGGCCTTGTTTGCGCAGCGTGTCCAGGCAAGAGCGAATGATGCAGAAATTATCGGCAGCTTCGAGTGTCCGAAAGCAGCCAGATGTTTTCTGTTTTACCTTGGGCATGCGAACAGCGCGCTCCGCCAGGTTATTGGTAAATGGGACGCTGTTTGACACAGTATTGGTCGCGATTAAAAAGTCGCTCATGCGTTGCGGCCAGACTTGCCGGCTCACTTCCTTCACGTACACTAATTCGCGTAAAAGATGGACATTGCAAAAAGCGTGTACGCCGCCTATTTTTCAATGCGATAACCGGCAATCATGGATCAAGACGCCATGGCGTTCGGGCAAAATACCCTGTGCCGCTATCGCCTCCATTCCGCATTTGGCATGCACACTGTAGGAGGTATGCGTTGCGCTCGCGGCGATATGCAGCCAATGCAGTTTGCTCGCCACCCGGAAACCCGATTCGTCAGCGTGCAACAGCGTGGATAGATGCAAGTGGGTGGCGATCAGCGAGGCAGTATCATCCAGGACGGTACGCGCCTGTCCAACCCGAGTGACCAGCGTGCCGGGCGCAATGCTGATGCCATATAAGTCGTGAATTAGTTCGCGCGCGCGTAGGGCAACAGCTGGCCTAGCGTCAAGTGCACGCCCAGCGCACGTAAATTCGGCCCGTATTGCACCGCTTCGTTCACGCCTAAAGGAAAGACGCTGGCATGACGGTGCCCGCATTGACAACTAGCGACAAAGTGCGATGTTCGGTGACGTCATACCTCGTCTTTGGCACGTCAACTGCCTGACAACGCTCAGCGATACCGGCATCTTCATGGATAAGGATTGCTGGCAACGTTCACATTGTATGGGCAGCGTGTGCGTGATCGTCTGGGTCGGCTGCAACACCTGTTTGAGCGTCGTACCTTTATGTCCGGGGACCGCCACGCTTTTTACCGCTCACCTCACGCAAGGAGGCGCATCTTCTTCCCGAGCCCATCCGACGAGGGTGATTTACTTGAATGATGGCTGTCTTTACACACCAGCGACTCAAGCGCTTCGAGACGCGCGAACAGAGAAAGAATCAAGGCATCCTTCTCGGAATCTTTGAGTGTCGACAGGTCAGAAAGGAGGTGTTTTTGCGCCATAAGCAGCATCATGAACTGATTTTCGACCGTTTACAGCTGCTTTTGGTGACTATTTATGCTGAATAGTCACCAAATATTAATTATTAATTATTAATTGATATTATTTAATTGCTATTAAGGAAAATCTTACAAAAATATCGGCTTTCCCTTACAAGTATTTATGTGGCATTCATCCATAATATTATCCAAGGAAAGTTCAAAAACCAAATTATTGGGCTCACCGATGGATGCTGAAAAATGGTTATCGAAATGCGTTTCGCCTTGATAAAATTTCCGGTTATTTCAGCTAATTGTCCGACTGATCAATTACCTAAAAGGAGTAAATCATGGCGCTAGTCAGGAAATTTTTCCCGGCAGCTTACTCAGCTGCAGTACCGGAGGGAGGTAAATCTTCCGTAACTTCAACGCGTGATGCCTCAGCTATCTTCTTGCGTTAACGAAGCGCCCTTAAAAATTATTTCGTTTCATAATCGAATAAAATTTTTTAATATTTGATCCCTTCAGGAAAAAAATCATGTATGAGTCAGAGCAAGGTACAGTAACTACTACCCTCAATAATAGTAATCCCACTGTTTTTTCACAGCAGACCATCAACGATATATTAGCGTTGACAACAAAAGACAATGCGACTGTCAGATTTGACACTAGTACTCCGGATGCGGATGGGAATGTAACAGTTAGTGCTGGAGCTGAAGTGGTATTCGTGAGCACTTCAGACACAGCTTCAACAGTAGTTAAAGCACCAGCAAATGCACCGGTAGTCATATTCCAAGGTCGTGGCGGTGTCGTCGCAACCATTAATGACGCAGCAGCAACCGTACCTAATGGGAATCAAAGTCACGTTGACCGTGTCGTCGTTGGTTCAGCGGGTGATGACAAGATTATTGTTGCTGATGCAAAGAATACAAAGGTGATTTTAGGATCTGGCAATAGTACAGTGCAAACTGGTCAGGGTGTGGATACAGTCGAGGCCGGATTGGGTAATAGCACCATCATTGGTGGGACTGGTGATTACGCAGTCGTAAAACTGGGTGGTAATGCAAGTAATTATCAAGTTACGGCACAAAATGGTCACGCTATCGTTACAGATATGACTAGCAATAAAACAACTGACATTAGCAAAATTCAGTATGTTCAACTTGATAACGGTAACGCCTTGGTATTTGCTAAAAATTCCGTTGAAGGTGCTGTCGCGACCTTGTATCACACGGCATTTGGTCGTGATGCAGACGCAGGTGGTTTGGATTACTGGTTTGATCTTGGAAGAGCTGGTGCATCTCTGAAGCAAATCGCTGACGCATTCACACATTCTGCCGAATTCGCCGCCGAAGCCGCTTTAGGCGACGCAGCTTTTGTTAACCAACTTTACCAAAATACTTTTGGACGGGCAGGTGAAGACGCTGGAATAAGTTTCTGGATGGATGCTTTAGCACACGGAGCCACCCGTGCTGATCTGATTACCGATTTTTCGCAAATTGCGGTACAAAACATTATGGGTACCGCACCGAATCAAGAGGCACAAATAATTGGTTCAGTATCGATAGTTACAGGTATCATTTAAGCACAATGATTAAAGTTGTGAAGGGGGCGAAAGTCCCCTTTTATTCGCCCAAAATTTCGACAATAGGCGTTCCCCGCTTTCGGGATGACGCATTGCTGTCGCATGCTCTTGATGCTTTAAAATCTGGCCACCACGCAGATGCGCTTTTGGCGGTTGAATACGTCTGTAGACGATATCCTTCCAAAAATATCCCCGCTATCTTGCGCGCCAAAATAATTGAAACCTGTCTCCCAGAATTAAAGACCAAAGCGTGGTACCGAGCCTGGTATTGCGATCCTGAAAATTCCATGTTGCAAGACGCAATGTTGTATGCATGGAAGATATCAGGGGCGATCGCAAGTATTCGGGATCTCGCGCCGGCATTTTTACCAGGTCGTTGCCGCAACGGCACGCAAGAACCACTCATCCAATTATTGGCAGAAATAGGAATGAATCACATAGGTGCTTGCTGGAAATCGGGTGAGTTCATTGAAGGCAGGCTGTTTAGTCCTGTGCCAGACCACGTTCAAGCGCATAGAGCGCTGCTGGTTGTGGCAAATGAAACCGAGCAATTTGAATTTCAAATTCCTGCTGATGGCAAACTTTTTAAGTTTGTCCCTCCGCGAGCGCATGGGGTTTGGTCGCTCTCCTTCAACATACCTACACGAAACCATACGAACGAACCATCCCCCCTTCAACTAATGAATGGCTCGCCGCTGGTATTTGCTGCACTACCTGTTACGTACAGTAATGGTTCTGCGCAGCCAGTAGCTAAGACAAAAACAAAAAATCCTGTAGCAATTATTATCCCGGTATATCGCGATCAGAGCCTGGTCAAGGCTTGTATTGAAAGCGTACTTGCCAGCCTGCCGCTGAATAAAACACAGACCAGGCTTGTTATCATCGATGACTCCAGTCCGGAGCCTGACTTGTCTACATGGCTCGATGAATTATCTGAACACGGAAAAATCACTCTACTGCGGAATCGCCACAACCTCGGTTTTATTGAAACAATTAATCGTGGCCTAAGGACGCATGCCGACCATGATGCTTTAATTCTTAATGCCGACACGCTGGTACACGGTGATTGGATCGATAGACTAAAAAAGTCATTATATAGTGCGTCTGACATTGCGTCGGTTTCGCCATGGACCAACAATGGGGAAATTAGCAGTTTTCCCAAGATGGCACTTGCGGCTCGGTCGCCAACAGTGTCTGAGCTTGCAGAGATCGACCAGATCACTGCCGCTATGCATGACAATGGAGAAACCGAGGATGTCGAATTACCTTCATGCTGTGGTTTCGCTATGTTGATGCGACGCAGTGTAATTGATCAGATCGGAGACCTCGACGGTGTAGGACTGATACGCGGCTACGGAGAAGAAGTGGACTGGTGTCTGCGTGCACGAACATCGGGTTACAGACATCTCGCCGCCACCGGCGTTTTTATAGCCCACACCGGAACGGTCTCATTCCGTTTTGAAAAAACTCTTCGTGTCCGCCAGAATCGCGAAGTGCTAACAGCACGTTATCCTGATTGCGCACTCGAATATGCCAGGTTTATCAATGACGACCCACTGAAAGTCCCTCGTCAACTTTTACAATCGGCATTAGTTCGTGCTAATTCGCTATGGTTGAAATCTGCGATGAGCTTATTAGAAAGCTATGTAGATATCACTCGTCACCTGCCCGCTCCGCTCGCATCGTCATGCCAACGCATCGCCGTCTGGCAACACCGTCTCAGTAACGCTCATGCTCGAAAAATTTTGACACTTGCCCGTCTTATCGCCAATCAGCCTGCGTTCAACTTACGTTTGTTAATCATTGGTGAAGCCAGCGAAGCACTCTGGCACACCGGAGTAGTCGATATCTTGCCATCCGTTAATAAACACGAAACGAAACTGCTGAGCGATGCAGCCCTGGTCGGGCTTAGTAATTGCATCGCATTATTATTATCGGAAGATGATCAAGCGCCCCCGATTGGCATTGCACTCACGAAGATCAGTGACACATTCGAACCAGACAAATGGTTGGAAGAATGCCTAGCTGTACAGGCATTGTAAAAACGACCGTATTCAATTCAACAAACATAGTATAAATCGTGCCCCATCGAAACAAATATTACCACTATGAGCCGCAATAAAATGCCAATTCGCCGTAGAAAAATCATGCCGGAAAATTATTCTTCAGAGCGCTGGCACGGTGCACTGGACGGGATACATCGTGGCCTTTTATTTGGTTGGGCAGTAGATACGCAACAACCCGAATCCAGGCTGGTCCTTGAGGTTTGCCTTAACGATGAAGTTATTAGTTGCCTGATTGCGGACGTGGCTAGAACAGATCTGGCGGACACTTTTAAAACACTTATGCCAGACAATGAAGTATCCGATTACTGCCATGGTTTTGTGGCTGACTTGGGTGAATCAGCAGAAAAACAGCATGGTGTATTGACGGTGCGTATTGCTAATATCAACATGATGTTGCCGGGCCAAATTGATCGTTGTGCAGAAATAAAACCACCAGTCGCTGCCAGCAGCAGCTTGTTTAGTGATGGCGCATTACGTCTGCATGGCTGGGCTATTGATTACCAGGATGAAAAACGCGCACTAAAAATACGCGCCTTTATTGGACACGAAAAAATCGCCGAAACGGTCGCAAACCTGTTACATCCAGCTCTCAGATCCGCCGATATAGGCTCGCACGGCTTTAACTTGAATCTGCCATTATCCATAGCAGATGGCCGCGAACATATCGTGCGTGTCGTTGACGAAAATGGCAATCCACTTAATGGTAGCCCGATCAC
>CANIFC010000131.1 GCA_947466695.1 Oxalobacteraceae bacterium
AACAAAGTGCGGCTGCGTTATGGCTATGTCGTCGAATGCACCAGTTGCGACAAGGACGAAAACGGCAACATCATCGCCGTCCATTGCAACTACTTTGCCGACAGTAAATCGGGTACCGAAGGCAGCGCCAATTACAAGGTCAAGGGGAATATCCACTGGGTCAGCGTCGCCACTGCACTTGAACCCGAAGTACGTCTGTACGACCGCCTGTTTACCGATGCCAATCCGGACGCCGGCGGCAAGGACTTCATGACCCTGCTCAATCCAAACGCCCTCGAAGTCGTCAACGCCTATCTGGAACCGGGTATGTCCGCAGCCATGCCCGATGAGCGCTTCCAGTTTGAACGCCATGGCTACTTTGTCGCCGACCGGATTGACTCGGTTGCCGGCAAACCGGTGTTCAACCGGGTTACCACCCTGAAAGATAGCTGGGGCAAGTAAGCGCTGTTGCACTTGCAATGATGCAGACCGGGCCTGGCTTGATCGCCCTGCCCGGCCTGTGACGTCATCACTAGCACCTTGTCGCTTACAATACCCACTTGCCTGGCTGCTGATTTATCGCTACAGGCATCCATTTACCGAGAGTCTGGATGAAATTATTTTTTAAATTATTACGCGCCATTCTTGGCCCTGTCTTGCTGCTCAAGGAAAGTCTTACCCGCCCGCAAGGTGTCGTAAGGCTTACAGCAGAGCAGTCCCGGGTGGACGCAGCCTGCAAGAAACTGTCCTTGTATCAGTTCAACACCTGCCCGTTTTGCATGAAGGTGCGCCAGGAAATGCGTCGCTTATCACTGAACATCGACTTGCTCGATGCGCGCAACTCTGAAGAAAATCGCCAGACTTTGCTGACGCAAGGCGGGAGCCCTAAGGTACCCTGCCTGAAGATTATCGGAGAAGACGGCAGCACCAGGTGGCTCTACGAGTCGGCCGACATCATTGCGTATTTACGCCAGCGGTTCGCAGTCACCTGAAAGGCTGCCGGCGATGTTGAAATAGTGCCACTCAATACACACTATTTCAACGAGCCGCCCCGTGTATTGGCATTCACCAGCAGGTAATTTGCTTGCTGCGGAAAAATAACTAGCCTTGCTGCAGTGTTGGTATTGTTGGTATTATTGGTATTGTTGCGATGAGTTCACTCAGTTTGGCCCGCGCGATGGGTTTTTCCAGACTGCCGCGCACATTCAAGCCTTGCAACCGGGCCAGTTTTTCTGCCAGTTTGAGAATCGATGCCTTGTAATTGGCCAGTGTCCACTCACTGGAAGCGGGTGCGTGATGATTGTAGCTTGAAATAATGACCACCTCGCCGGTATAGCTTTTGGCGGCTATCTTGCGCAGGAACTGAAAGCCGTCCATGCCAGGCATGCATAAATCGCACAGTACCAGATCAGGCTTGGGATCTGCTGCGACAAAAAGGTCGAGGCCGTCTTGTCCGCTATGGGCGATCGCCACATTATTGATCCCCAGCTCAGCGAGCACCTCAACGGTCAGTTCGCACATGTAGATATCGTCATCCACCAGTAAAACGCGCAGGGGATGAAAGTTGGTAGCGACATCGATCGTGTTGACTGAGTTCAGCATGATGGCCTGATGAAAGGATGACTGCAGGGACAATTGGAGATTTGTTCATGAGTATAAACAACTTTTCAGGCCGGCTTTAAAAATATTCATCATGTGATTTTACTCATGGTGACTACTTTTAGGCATGCCCTTCAAGAATACTGCCGGCGCCGACCGGTCAGCGTTATAAAGCTTTCATTCCTGCTCTGCAGAGCACAAACATAATTACCCTTCTGCGATCAATTATTCTTTGCAGATTTTTGCATCAGCGGCTCTTCCTGCGCTTTTTTTAAAAAATGGCGTGTATCTTTTCGACCTATTTCATCTTGCTGTGCAACTTCTGTATCATGACAGGGTCAGACTATTTCATTCTTTCCAGCAGCGGCCTTCGATATTGCGCCTCCATATCGACTTTTAGTAGCGAAGACCACTGCGCATACCATGCAAAACAAAGCTTTTAATCCAGTTTTCAATTCCTACCTCATCTATATTGGCATCGGTCTCGCGTCCGCCGGCGTCGCTTTATATACTCCAATCATCGTGTCAGAAACAGGGAAAAATTTTTCCGGCACCTGGGCTGCATTAATCTTGTTTGGCCTGAACCTCGGACGCGTGGTGGGCTCGTTTATGGGCGGACGTTTCCCCCATCTGGCCAACCACCGTTTCGCCATTGCGGGTAACATTTTGCTGGAGGGTGTCGCGCTCTATTGCATGGCTTTTTTATATCAAGCCTGGGCCCTTGTCCTGTTCGCGGTCCTGGCCGGTTTAGGTAGTGGCCTGTCCTACCCAGGCTTGAAAAATTATTTACTCAAGCTCAAAGGCCTTGAACAGGCCTCGCTGTTCAGCCGGCTTGCCTTTGCCCTGCGCATCGGCATGGTGGGTGGCTACCTGATTGCAGCCTGGGTACCGGTCGACAGCCTGAAACTGGTCTTCTTCATTGTCCTGATCAGCTTTATCGCCTACTGCGTGTTCATGCTGTACGCCATGCGCGCCATCAGCCGGCATGAGGCTGAAAACAAAGATCTCGATAACGACAAGCAGAAAATACAAGTTCAGGATGAGGGCGACGACGAATACCTGCCTTCCAGCCACTATCACCAGGCATCGGACAACCTCAAGCCGGTCAGGCTGCCAATCAAATTTCATCTGTCCAATACGCTCTTTTGGTGCCTGGCCGTACAACCCATGATCGGCTTTAGCCTGCATATTCCCAAATACACGCCAGAGATCGCGGTGTCGACACCGTTCTGGTTAGGGGCACTGGTCATTATTTTTTTCCAGATTCCTGTCTCCAAACGGGCGGTACGTACGCGTGACCATTTCCGTTTTTTGCAAATCGGTTATGGCTGCCTGTTTCTCAGTTTCAGCCTGATGGTTATCGCCGGGCAGTACGCCAGCGTCGTCATTGCCTCGGCCGTATTACTCGCCTTTGCCCAGGTTTTTTATGGACCCTCGTACGATGTGGTGCTCGCCCGTTTTGCCAACAACTCCTCTGAAGACACCTCAAGACTGATGTCTCAGCAGATGTTTTACCAAAGCACGGGCACCATGATCGGCAGCCTGCTCGGTGGCGTCCTGTTTGATCTGGCACAGCAAGTGCAGATGCCCAGCCTCAACTGGATATTGCTGGCCGCCGGCAGCTTATGGATGATGACCCTGAGCAAGAACAAGATTCCTGATTTATACCGCAATGCACGGCAACAGGCCTGAACCAGCAGAAACCGGCCGGTTTTCAAGGCCCGTTACTCTCGTCAAAACAGGATGATGTCTTCACCGGCAACCATTTTTTGTCCCGACAACATGATGATTCATTACCAGGATTAACGATGCACAACGCCATTCACCCTGCCTTGCTCCATCTGGTCGCCCCAGTGAGAAGCTTTAGTAGTGACAACTCGGCCGGAGCGCATCCGGTCGTCATGCAGGGCATGCTCGACGCCAATGTCAAGCATGCCCTGGGCTATGGCTCCGACCGCTGGACCGAACAGGCCGAACTGGCATTCAAGGAGTTGTTTGGCCCCCACAGCGAGTCCTTTCTGGTATGGGGCGGTACGGGTGCCAACGTCATGGCACTGGCCACCTTGCTGCAAGCTGGCGAGTGCGTCGTCTGCAGTGAGCAGGCACATATCGCAGTAGCTGAAACCGGTGCGCCTGAGCGCGCACTTGGCGCAAAATTACTCTTGCTGCCAACCTGCGATGGCAAGATTCGCCCGGAACAGGTGGCCGCCTTGCGCAGCATGATGGGCTCGCAGCACAATGCCCAGCCTGGCGTTTTGTCGCTCACGCAATCGACCGAACTTGGTACGCTTTATAGCGCCGCTGAAATTAGCGCCTTGTGCCAGGAAGCGCGCAAACTCGACATGCGGGTGCATCTCGATGGCGCACGCATTGCCAATGCCACTGCCGCATTGGGCGGTACCGTCGCCGCCCTGCGCAGCTTTACGCTCGACGCCGGCGTCGATGTCGTCAGTTTTGGCGGCACCAAGGCGGGCCTCGCTTTCGGCGAAGCCGTCATCTACCTGACACCGCAACACGCCCGTCGCGCCAAATACGTGCGCAAGCAAGTAAACCAGCTACCGTCAAAAATGCGCTTTGTCGGGGCCCAGTTTTCTGCCTTGCTGGAAGACGGCTTGTGGCTGCAACTCGCCACTCATGCCAATGCCATGGCCCAGCGCCTGTATGAAGCCACATGTGATATCGATGGACTGGTCTATCCCAACCGGCCTGAGACCAATGGCCTGTTCCCGATCTTACCGGCAGCGAGCATTGCGCCTCTCGCCGCCTGGTGTCATTTCTGGGAATGGGATGCGCGCCTGCATCAGGCACGCTGGATGACATCGTGGGACACCACCGAAGAAGACATCGACCGTTTTGCGGCCGGAGTGAGAGCGGTGTTGCAGCACGGCCACATCCAGTCCTAACTTGCCGGGCTACCCGGAATCAACAATGCTGCCATTGATCCGGGTAGCCCGGTGTTCAATGACGATGTACACGGGAAGTCAGAATAATGAAACGCCACTTGTAAAAGTCCCACCATGGGACTAGTATATCTCTATGCGCATCATATCCATATCCACCATTAAGTCGTTTTGGGAAGACAACCCTGCATGCATTGAAGCGAAAGAACCGGCGCTGGCATGGTATCGCCACGCTCTTAAAGCGGACTGGGATTCTCCAAGTATGGTAAAGCGTGATTTTGGTCAGTCCAGTATTTTGCAGGACGGTCAAGTGATATTCAATATCGCAGGGAATAAATATCGGCTGGTGGTCTGGATAAATTATCCTTACCGCATAGTCTATGTTCGATTTTTTGGTACACACAAACAGTACGACAAAATCGACGTGCAAACTATTTGAAGGTGATGAACATGAATATTAAACCAATACGAACAAAAGCTGATCACAAGGCCGCACTTAAAGAGATTGAATCTCTTATGATGGCGAAATTTGGGACGCCGGATGGTGATAAGCTGGACGTTCTGGCGACGTTGGTTGAAGCCTACGAAAACAAACATTTCGTATTGGATTTACCGGATCCGGTTGAAGCAATTAAGTTCAGAATGGAGCAATCCGGTTTATCGGTTAAAGACCTGGAGCCAATGATTGGGAAAAGTAACCGTATCTATGAGATTTTTAATCATACGCGGCAATTGACCCTGCCGATGATCCGGCGTTTGCATGCAGGACTTGGTATCCCCGTTGAAAGTCTTATCAAGGAATATCACTCATAAGGCCAGGACAAATAGTGTGCTATTCATTTAACTGGCCATCCGACAATGGCGCACAAGTGCGCTGGTCAGTTTAACGTTAGACAGCAGGGGGATGCACATACGTAACATTCCCCCTATTCAAAAAGGCCAGGAGGGATGATCTGCATCATCTGTCCTGACCTTGTACCTATTCCTTGCGCACGGAAGCACACGGAAGCGGCTACGCTCAATCCATCAACTGATCAATGCACTAAGCCGTTAAGCGCTTCGTGTTTTTACCAGCGAAAACCGAACTTGGCGCTGACCGTGTTGTTGTCACCAGTGCGATCAAACTCACCGGCAATATTCATCAGGCCAAAATTGGCATTGACTCCGGCGAACAGCTTGTTGTCTGACGGTGATACCTTTTGCAGGCTGGCTGCATGCGGATTGACGTCACTCCATACACGGCCGACACCGACGTACGGGGTGAGCATCAAAAAGCCTTTTGACAAAGTCAATTCCACGCTTTTGGTGTTGAGGTCCAGCTGATCAACACCGGAAAGACGGGTCGCGGCAGCGCGCACTGACAAAGATGGCTGGGCGATCCCGCCTTGCCAAATGGCATAGCGCAATTCAAGGCCGACGAGCCGGATATCTGCGTCTGGCGAGGCGGCAACGAAACCACCGACATCAATACCGAACGGCAGGCCTTTGTGCACGTGTACTTTAGGCAAAATCAGCGACGAGATATCGGCGCCAGATTTTTGCCACAGGTTGCTGTATTCCAGTTTGGTAACCGACACTTCGGCACCAAGATCAAAACCAGTGAGA
The DNA here is from genome assembly GCA_947466695.1 of Oxalobacteraceae bacterium. Classification (GTDB taxonomy): domain Bacteria; phylum Pseudomonadota; class Gammaproteobacteria; order Burkholderiales; family Burkholderiaceae_D; genus Undibacterium. The sequence continues at coordinate 6,084 of CANIFC010000131.1, forward strand.
CCCAAAGGCTCACCCGGAGCGACTGCCTTGTAGCTGGCGGCAGCAGTAAAATCTTTGGCGAGCAGGCCGAACTCCGTCTGGCTCAGGTTAGCAAGACGATCCAGATTGCCTGAGGCAAGCACCGGGTTGCTGGCAACAAGCAATAAAGCGGCGTAAATACTCAGGGATATATTTTTTTTCAAAGTCAGTCTCTTCTACAAAATTTTTACAAAATGAGGAAATAAATGCGCGAATACGCGCATCGTCCGCAGGATATCGGGAGTTATCAGAAGACTCAAGCTTTACTTCGATCTAAAGCCTTAAATGTTGCTAAAAACAAACAATACTAAGACAACATTATAGTGAACCTTCAGCCGCTAAGACATCATTGCTCACACCAGCTAATGTGTAAGATCCCGTTTTTTCAAAGACGGAAGAAAATCTACGGAGCCGCCGGCGCTCCAATACCCGGCTGAGTGTTAATGGAAGCCGGAACCGGGGGCCGGAACCGGGCGCCGGAACCCTGTCAAATTGCGTCGCTCAGCTCAACATCAAAATCTGGCGCACATTTCTGCCAGAAACTCAGAGCAACCCGGATCGCCCTCGGCCGGCGCCCAGCCGGCTTTTTCGGCTGCGCTCAGGGCCACATAAGGTCCGGCCTTACTTTCAAAAAAAACGCTGCCGCTTTCCAGTGCGACCATGCTGTGAAATACACCGGCAGGAATCGTGATACCCAGGTTTTCCCCTCCGGCTGCCAGAATCACTTGCTGCGTCACGCTCCCATCGGCAGCAAAAATGAGCAGGCCAATGCTGCCGGCAAGGATAATCATGGTCTCCGCTTTTTCCGGATCCAGATGGCAATGTGGCTGTATATAGGTGCCCGGCTCAAGCGCATTGAGCAAGCGGTGGCACAGCGCCGTGTCGCTCACATGGAAATTGAGATTTTTTCTCAGCCGCGGGCTCGCCTTGGCTTGCTCCGACAAGTCTGCCAGATTGGCGACATGGATGATGTTGCAGGACTCGGTCATGTTGCTATCCCTTCTTTATTCTTTGGTGATGATGTTTTTTTACGATGATTTGCTTGCGATGATTTATTTGCGACGACTTGCTCGCCACTAAGCCTGAAGACGGCAAAGCAAACGTAGTCTTCAGGTGTAATCAGAATATTTACGGGCATCACCGCGGGCCTGCTCTACCGGATATTTCAGGGCATTGAGAATAATTTTTTCCTGCGCCGCGGCGACCAGATCAATATCGAGTTTATCGGCCAGCATGACGAGATAGTTGAGCACATCGGCCATTTCATGACGGACCGAGGCATGCGCCTTGGCGCCCAACTCTTCCGGCTCGCCTGTTTTCAGCCATTGAAACGGTTCTAGCAATTCAGCCGCCTCGACACTGAGGGCACTGGCAAGATTTTTCGGCGTATGAAACTGCGCCCAGTCACGTTCAGCGACAAACACACGCAGTTGATCGCGGATAACGAGAAGCGGGTTTTCAAGATTGGATAAATTGGGAGAATGTATCGATTCAGACATGCTGGCCTCGCATAATGAGCCTTAAAAGCGCATTCTACTAAAAATTAATAAGACACCCATCTCGATAAAAATTAATAAAAAAAGGCGGATTCAACCTCGAAGTGCAACACCGTGTTGATCCGATTTTAACTGCTCCATGAATACCTCGTGTGGTGTTTTGAAATTGAGGCACTTCCTGGGGCGATGATTGAGGCTATGCATGGCCTGTACGATGTCTTCGGCAGTGA
>CANIFC010000132.1 GCA_947466695.1 Oxalobacteraceae bacterium
CAAAATCTGTGTCACAAAAGCTGCAAACCGCACTTGCACGATCCTCTTCACGGCCGCTCCACAAATTACAACCGGCAAAACGGCAAAAGACGGCAGGACGTCCGGCATGATTGCCTTCGCCCTGCAACGTATAAAATATTTCTTTAATGCTGTAAGTCACGAGCCGCTTATTCCCACTCAATCGTTGCCGGAGGTTTTCCGGAAATATCATACACAACGCGATTGATGCCACGCACCTCGTTGATGATACGGTTTGATACCTTGCCCAGCAATTCATGCGGCAGGTGTGCCCACTGGGCCGTCATGAAATCGAGCGTTTGCACGGCACGTAAGGCCACAACGTATTCGTAGGTACGACCGTCCCCCATCACACCGACGGATTTGACCGGTAAAAATACGGCAAATGCCTGGCTCGTCGCGTCGTACCAGCTGACGTCAGCCTCACCCAGAGGTGAAAGCACCATGGTGTTACGCAATTCTTCAATAAAGATCGCATCGGCACGGCGCAAAAGATCGGCAAATTCCTTCTTTACCTCACCTAAAATACGTACCCCAAGGCCAGGCCCCGGAAAGGGATGACGGTAGACCATACCATGCGGCAAGCCCAGGGCAACGCCCAGTTTGCGTACTTCATCCTTGAAGAGCTCACGTAAAGGCTCGAGTAGTTTCAGGTTCAGGGTATCGGGCAAGCCACCGACGTTATGGTGGCTTTTGATCGTATGCCCTTTTTTTCCTTTGCCGGCGCTTTCGATGACGTCAGGATAAATCGTGCCCTGTGCCAGCCATTTTGCATTACTCAGTTTGGCTGATTCCGCTTGAAACACCTCAACAAATTCACGACCGATAATCTTGCGCTTGGCTTCCGGATCACTTACGCCGACCAGATGCCCCATAAATTGCGCACTGGCGTCGACTTGAATGACTTTGACGCCTAAATTTTTGGCAAACATGTCCATGACCATCTTGCCTTCATCAAGGCGCAGCAAGCCGTGATCGACGAAGACGCAAGTAAGCTGGTCACCAATGGCACGATGAATCAGGGCCGCTGCAACGCTGCTGTCGACACCGCCGGACAAACCCAGGATCACATCGTCAGAGCCGACCTGAGCACGGATGGAGGCAACCGCTTCAGCAATATAATCGGGCATATTCCAGTCTGACTTACAACCACAGACTTCATGCACAAAGCGCGCAATAATCGCTTCGCCTTGCAGTGTATGGGTGACTTCAGGATGGAATTGAACCGCGTAAAAATGACGCTCTTCGTCAGCCATTGCAGCGATCGGGCAATTGTCGGTTGACGCCATCAACTTAAAGCCAGGTGGCAGGTCGATCACCTTGTCGCCATGACTCATCCAGACCTTCAGCATTCCATGACCTTCTGGCGTCACGAAATCATTGATCCCATTGAGCAGCGTGGTGTGCCCGCGCGCGCGCACTTCTGCGTAACCAAATTCACGGACAGTACCATTTTCAACCTTGCCACCAAGTTGCTCCGCCATGGTCTGCATACCATAGCAAATTCCTAATACTGGAACGCCTATTTCAAATACGGCTCCTGGCGCCCGTGGCGTGTCGCCCTCTGTGACACTACTCGGGCCACCGGACAAAATAATTCCTGATGCACCATAGTCACGAACAAATTCGTCACTGACATCATACGGAAAAACCTCTGAAAACACGCCAGAATCACGCACACGGCGAGCAATCAACTGAGTGACTTGTGAACCAAAATCAAGAATAAGTATTTTTGAGTGCATATATTAAATAAGAATATCTGGTTGCGTGGGCATGGCCTGAACAACACGGTTACTTCCTGCTTTTCTGGCAGAAATGAGGGCTTTTTCGGCACAACTTATTAAAATTTCAGGTTGAACATCGGGAAAAGTATCGGTCGATACGATTCCGGCGCTAATGGTCAACTCGAAACGCGCATCTTGAATCGACTCCGGATGAGACATGATTGTGAGGCGAATTCTTTCCGCAACAGCGATCGCGACCAAATGCGATGCGCCGGGCAAAACCATTAAAAACATATCACTGCCAAACCGTCCTAAAGCGTCAAATGGCCTGATACAGGAACGAATACGGCTTACCATTTTCACTAACATCACGTCACTGACCGCATTGCCATAGGCCTCATCAATCACCCTGCTTTGATCAAGCGTCACCATTAACAAAGACAAGGATTTTTCAGCTTTGCTGCAACGATCCATTTCTATGCGCAAGGACCGGACAATCGCCGCTTTATTCCATGTGCCCAGAATCGGATCAATCAGTGATTCCCGCTTCAGGCTCCGGTTTTGCCTGATCAGTTCCAGCTGTGACTTTTGCATGGACGTGAGAATCATTTCACGCTCTACCATGACAGCGAGGTCAGCAAATATCTGACGGCTTTCATCATCAAAAACATGTGGCTGATAATCAATCAACCACACGCTCCCGATGTTTAATCCAGAGGGATCGAAGACCGGATGTGCCGCGAAAAAACGAATATGCGGCATACCAGAAACCAAATGATGCGCCTTGAGTTCCTTATCGAGTGCAGTATCTGGGACAACAACGATCTGAACCGGCAAGGGCAAACTGAAGCAAAACTCAAACTCCGTCGTCGCAATGGCGCTTTCGTTACGCCCGGATCTGGCAGATAACTCCCCGAAACTGACGAGACAGTTTGCGACATTAAAAAGCTTCGCTCCCAGTCGCTCAAGACGACCAATTCGCGCTTCATACTTCTCGGACATTATTGACCCGAGGCCAGAGTTAGTTTGTAGCGTATTGGCCAAAAATGTGTGATCTATCTGGGTTGTCATGTCACAAAACGCTTCCTCAATATATCGGGACTAGCGGCATAACCGGTGAATAAGCCGCTTAATCTGCGTGATAGTTTGGCGCTTCTTTCGTGATGTGCACATCATGAACATGGGACTCGCGCATGCCGGCAGAGGTGATTTCCACGAACTCAGCCTTGGTACGCAATTCGTCTATCGAAGCACAACCGCAATAACCCATGGAAGAGCGTACGCCGCCGACCAATTGATAAAGGATAACCAGAACACTCCCTTTATAGGCGACGCGTCCCTCAATGCCCTCAGGCACCAATTTATCGGCATTGTTAGTGGCATCCTGGAAATAGCGGTCAGCTGATCCATCTGCCATCGCACCCAGGCTTCCCATGCCGCGATACGACTTGTAACTGCGGCCCTGGAATAGAATGACTTCTCCGGGAGCCTCTTCGGTACCGGCAAACATACTTCCCATCATGACGGTCGACGCACCGGCGGCCAAAGCTTTGGAAACATCACCAGAAAAACGAACACCGCCGTCTGCAATACAAGGAACACCCGTTCCCTTAAGTGCATTGGCAACGTTGGCAATTGCCGTAATCTGGGGCACTCCGACACCTGCCACGATGCGGGTCGTACAAATAGATCCGGGACCAATACCAACCTTGACAGCATCAGCACCATACTCAACCAAGGCCAGTGCAGCAGCAGCCGTGGCGATATTTCCACCGATGACTTCGATATGTGGATATTTTGTCTTTACCCATCTGACACGATCCAGCACGCCCTGAGAATGGCCGTGCGCCGTATCGACAACAATCACGTCGACACCCGCTTTAGCCAGCAAATCAATACGCTCGTCGTTATCAGCGCCAACACCAACGGCAGCTCCGACGCGCAACTTGCCTTGCTCATCTTTCGAGGCGAAGGGATGTTCTGTCGACTTCTGAATATCTTTTACGGTAATCAAACCACGCAACTCAAACGCATCATCGACCACTAACACCCGCTCGAGCCGGTGCTTATTCATCAGTCGCTTGGCTTCAGCGAGATCATCACCTTCTTTGACGAAGACCAGTTTTTCACGCGGCGTCATCTTAGCCCGCGCTTCCGCGTCAAGATCTTGCTCAAATCGCAGATCACGGTTGGTAATAATTCCAACGACTGTTTTACCTTCAACGACAGGGAAACCACTGATGCCGTGTTGCTGAGATAAGGCGATTACATCACGAATTTTTGTGGTTGGCGGAATGGTGATCGGATCACGCAGTACACCAGACTCAAACCGTTTAACTTTTGCAACTTCACGCGCCTGCTCTTTGGGAGTCAGGTTTTTATGAATAATGCCAATGCCACCTTCCTGCGCCATGGCAATTGCCAGGCGAGCTTCGGTAACAGTATCCATTGCAGCAGAAACAAGCGGTATATTCAACTTGATGTTGCGCGTTAAATTAGTTACTAATGATGTATCTTTGGGGAGAATGTTCGAGTATGCTGGAACAAGTAGCACGTCATCAAATGTGAGTGCTTTTTGAAGTAAACGCATAGTATTTCCTATAAGCGCAAAAGCAAATTATACAGAAAACTTGCTGATACGTCTTCATCCATGTAAAACTCTTGAAATGGCTGGGCTTGGCATGTTTATTTACAGAAGAATTCAATGTTAAAAAATTATTTAAAATTCTCGAAAAATTCAATTTCTCTGCTTATTCCTATCTTGTTTTTCACCTCATCGGTGCAAGCGCAGTATGTCTGGCTAGATGAAAAAGGAAGCAAACAATTCTCGGACGTCCCTCCCCCGGCAAATACGCCTGCGCAAAAAATACTCAAAATGCCCTCAAGGTCGGCGACTAAAACGGCACCGGTAACCGAAGAGTTAAAAGATACCCCTGCTGGCACTATGGATCCAGCCAGCGCACTTAAAAAGCCCGTTACCACTGCAAGCAAAAATGAAGATTTCAACAAGAGAAAACTTGAACAGGAAGAAAAAAACAAGAAGGCAATAGTCGACCAGCAGGCAAGTGTCGACAAGACAAAAAATTGCGCGCGGGCACGCTCTTATCAACACTCACTGGAATCGGGCGAACGCATCGCCAGCATCGACAAGAATGGGGAGAAAAATTTTATCAGTGACGCCAGAAGAGATCAGGATCTCATTGACACAAAAAAAGCGCTGAGTGATTGCAAGTAGCAAGGGCCGTTCAACCTTTAAGCCAATCACGTTTATTTATTGGCAGCCCTTTGGCGGCGAGCCTCCATGGGATCAAAAATCAAAGAACGATAAATTTCCACTCTGTCGCCTGACTTCAATTTAACGTCAACTGATTTAAGCTTGCCAAAAATACCGACCTTAAACCTGTTAAGGTCGATCTCAGGACATTTTTTTAAAATGTGACTCAATTTAATTGCCTCGGTGATCGTTGCCCCTTCAGGCACCTTTACGTTGAGTAGAAAAATATGCTGCGTCGATCCAAAACAAACCTGGACCGGTATCTGGCGACATTCCGGTTCCATGACAATTAAATCCGGTTGTCCAGACAGGTCAGGCATAAACGCTTTCGGCGCGAGCACAAAAAGAGTCAACGAAACTATTGGCAATTTTTCCAAAAACGGGACCAATGAGATGCTCCAGCAATTTACTGGAAAATTCATAGGTCAGGTCAAATTCGATTTTACAGGCATCAGACCTCAGCTCCGTAAAAGTCCAACGTCCAGACAAATGCTTAAAGGGCCCTTCGACTAAGTTCATTTCCATTAAAGTCGATGGCGAATTTGTATTTTTGGTGGTAAATCTTTGTTTAATACCGTGATAATTGATGGATAATGTAGCTATCAATTCGAACTCACCTCTTTGCGCGATATCGACTGCACCGCACCAAGGTAAAAATTTAGGGTAATCTTCAACTTTATCAACAAGTGTGAACATTTTTTCCGCACTGTAGGCTACGAAGACTGTTTTATGAACGACTGCCATTAAATAAAGCCCAATAATTAAGAATGACATAAATTTTAACCGACTCACCTTGTTTCTCGTACGAAAAAACACATATATGCTTTTTGAATACAGAGAAACTGACTAATTTCATACCGTATGAGCATTGCTGATAATAAAAAAGCGTTTCACGACTATTTCATAGAAGAACAATTTGAAGCCGGAGTTGTATTGCAGGGATGGGAAGTCAAATCCATTCGTGCCGGGCGTGTACAACTCAAGGAAGCCTACGTCCTGGTTCGTAATGACGAAATTGTCCTCTTTGGCGCACATATCGGGGCGCTGCCAACGGCCTCGACTCACATACACCCTGACGCTGTCCGGACCAGGAAACTTCTGCTACATGCCTCGGAGATTAGCAAACTGATCAGTAAGGTTGAAAGATCAGGCTACACCATGGTGCCGTTGAACATGCATTACAGCAACGGAAAAATTAAATGCCAGATTGGTTTGGCAAAAGGTAAAAAACAACACGATAAGCGTGAAACTGAAAAAGATCGTGATTGGGGAAGAGAGCAGCAGCAAATCATGAAACAAAACAGACGTTGATTTTATCAACCTGTACTGATAAAAGTCCATAAAACCAACTCTTGCTGCTAAAAATTGGTGATTAAAATTATTTTTATATTTAATTTTTTTACGAAACAACACGGCCCGTTTGCGAAAAAAACGACATTTTTATCCGGGCATATTAATTCGCTTGAATTGATCGTACCAACAGGGGCTTCAGCAGCCGGGTAAAATATTTTTTCACTTAAAAATAATGGATTTCATGAGTAAGCAGGGCGATTAAACGACATGCGCCCTGGCTTGCTTTCTTTCAGGTTCGTTATGGAAATTGTGTGAAATTTATTGCAAAAATATAAAAATTTTTCGCTATAATCAACAGCTTTTTTACGTAATAATCGAATTAGAAAAATCATCTCGACACTGGGAATTTCACTAACATACGGTTACTTTTCAATTTGTATGCAATCTCTTAGCTAAACGGTATTGTCGCTATGCAGGGCTATTTTCAAAATATTTATGATGAAAAAGAGATGATCCCAACTTTTCGCCATCATTCATTTTTTATATCCATACTAATTTCCAAATGACAATTGTACGAAAATCGCACAAAAAAAGTCATTATTGAAAAAATGCTTAACACCCACCTCATTAACTTATTTCAAATAACTACAAGTATGCCGGCATTGAAAAAGAATGTAACAGTTTGTAATGAGGCAAGAATAAATGCGCTTATTAGTATTTCTGCAAGTAACATACAAAAATGATTAATTTTAACCAATCGACTGATAATTTTACGGGCAATGCCGTCAAAGTAAAGATTTTGGTTGTTGACGACGACCTGCGATTACGCGATCTGTTGAAGCGCTACCTGAGCGAACAAGGATTCAACGTCGCTAGCGCAGAAAATGCCGAGACCATGCATAAAATGTGGATGCGCGAACGTTATGACCTATTAATTCTGGATTTAATGTTGCCGGGTGAGGATGGACTGACAATCTGCCGTAAATTACGCGCTTCCAGCGACAGAACACCAATTATCATGTTGACAGCCAAAGGCGAAGAAGTTGACCGTATTATCGGACTTGAGATGGGTGCTGATGACTATTTACCCAAACCATTTAACCCACGGGAATTAGTTGCAAGGATTAACGCTGTGCTACGTCGCAGAACGCCGACAGAATCTCCTGGTGCTCCCTCCGAAGGTGTCCAAATTTTTGAATTTGGTGATTTTGTTTTTAATTTATCGACTCGTACTCTCAAAAAGAGTAATGAAAATGTGAATTTAACAACCGGAGAATTTTCCGTATTAAAAGTGTTCGCACGCCACGCCCGACAGCCCTTATCACGGGAAAAATTAATGGAAATGGCCCGGGGTCGTGAATATGAAGTTTTCGATCGTAGTCTCGATGTTCAAATCTCTCGTCTCCGTAAGTTAATCGAACTCGATCCATCCAACCCTGTCTTTATCCAAACGGTTTGGGGATTGGGATACGTCTTCATTCCAGATGGAAAATCACGGTAACCGGGGATCCTTGCTG